>DASVWO010000026.1:0-8882 GCA_036393165.1 Polyangiaceae bacterium
CTCGGCCTGGCGATCGTACGAGGACTGGTCGAACGTCAAGGTGGCCGTGTGGAGGCGAAGAGCCGGCCCGGGGAAGGGAGCGACTTCTCCTTCACGCTTCCAGCAGCCGCGGTGTGAGGATCACGACGTCACCGCGCGCGACCACGGCAGAACCCGTGACGATGTTGGTCGGCATCGCGGCAAAGCTCTGCTCGATAGGTCGCGAAGTAGGCCGGCATCGTCCGCGACCTCTCGTCACTTGCCGGACACCTTCGCATGTTCGTGCGCTGGCTCGCCGAGATACCGCGCGACCTTCGCTCATTCGAGCGCGATGATCACGATGATCGGACGTGACTGAGCGAGAATCGGCCGCGACCTTCGCTCATTCGGACCCGACTTTCGCAAACTCGGGCGGAAATGTGACTCATTTCGTCACGACCTTCGCTCATTCGCGCGGGACTTTGCGAAGGTCGCGCGGAATCTTCGCTCATTCGGGCCCGAGTTTCGCTCATTCGCGGGCAAATATCACTGGCATTGCTCGCGACTGACGCTCATTCGCACGGAATCTTCGCTCATTTCCCTCCGACCTTCGCTCATTCGCGCCCGATTGAGCGAAACTCGGGCGCGATCATCACTGACATCGTGCCCGAATGAGCGGAGATTCCTCGCCACCTTCGCTCATTCGGGAGCGATCTACGCTGACATTGCCCGCGACCTTCGCTCATTCGCGCCCGACCTTCGCTCATTTCCGTCCGATCTTCGCTCATTCGCGACCGATTGAGCGAAAGTCGGACGGGATCACCACTGACATTGCGTCCGAATGTCGCTGGGGAACGCGGAAACATCGCAAAGTCGGGAGCGAATGAGCGAAAGTCGCCCCCGATTGTCGCTGGCGAGCGTCATCCCTTCTCTCGTTTCTGGTGTGACATGCCCTGCTTCTCGACCCGCTCATCGAAGGTCTCGCGCAAACGAGGGAGACTCGTCTTCGCGGCAGCTCGGGTGATCCCCAATTCATGCGCCATTTCTCGGTGACTCTCGCCGGTGGCGACGGCATCGAGGATCACTTCCGCGGCGTCGTGCGTCGTCGACCCGGTGCTCTACGCAACCTGCTGGCGACCGTGCGACGGTCGGAGCCCCACCGGGATCAATGCGCGCGAAGCGAGGGCGAACGCGCCGTCGACCGCGAGCGCCAGCAGCGCCGCCGGCACCGCGCCCGAGAGGACGCCCGCCGGATCGCGCAGCGCGATGCCTTGCAGGATGGGGCCGCCGAGTCCCTCGGCGCCGACGAGTGCGGCCAGCGTGGCCGTGCCCACGGCGATGACGGCGCTCGTCCGGATCCCGGCAAGGACGTGGGGTGACGCGATCGGCAAGAACACGCGAAACAGGCGAGCGCGAGGGGGCAAGCCGATCGCCGCGGCCGACTCGCTGATGCTCGTGGGGATGGTCGTGAGACCCGTCTGGGTCCCGCGGACGATCGGCAAGAGTCCGTAGAGGACGAGGGCCGTCAGCGCGGGCTTCGCGCCGATGCCGAGGAGAGGCACGAGGAGGGCGAGCAGCGCGAGCGACGGGACGGTCTGCACGACGCCCGCCGCAGAGGTGACGATCGCACCCAGCACGGGCGAGCGAGCGGCCGCGATGCCGAGGGGGACGCCGACCGCGATGGAGGCGAGCAGGGCGAAGAGCACCAGCTGTACGTGTTTCCACGTGTTGCGGGCGATCTCGCCCGCGGGAGACTCGGTGGGGCCGACGAGCACGTCGCGGCCCAGGGCGTCGCCGAGGAGCCCGCGAGCCGCGTCCTGCACGCTGCGACCGTCGAGGACGAGCGCGGCATTCGCTCGGCGCATCGTGGTCGCGTCGACGTGGCCGGCGAGGCGCATGATCGCTGCGTAGGCCCCCGGGGCACGCTCGGGCAGATCCGCCCGGAAGAGCAGCACCGCCTGGTAGCGCGGGAAGAAGCCCAGGTCGTCGTCGAGCAGCTTCAGCCCGAGGCGGTCGATCTGCGCGTCGGTCGTGTACACGTCGGTGACGTCGAGCTGCCCGTGGGCGAGCGCGTCGAGGGCCATCTCGTGCTGCACGCCGCGCACGTCGCGCGAGGCGAGGCCGTAGCGCGAGACGAGGCCGGGCCATCCATCGGCTCGCCCGAGGAACTCGTGGTTGAAACCGAGGCGAAGGTCCGGCAAGCGTCGCAGGTCCGAGATGGATCGGAGGCCGAGGCTCTGCTCGTCCGCCGCCGTCGTCGCGAGCGCGTACGAGTTGTCGAACCCGAGCGGGTCGGACATGCCGATGCCGTTTCGCGCGAGCTCGTCCCTCAGGGATTCGAGGCCCGCTCCGCCGGCTCCGTGAAGCAGCACCTCGCGAATGGTCCCCGTGTACTCCGGATAGACGTCGATGGCGCCCGAGCGCAGCGCCGCGTATGTGATCTCGGTGGCGCCGAGGTTGCGCCGGTGGTCCGCTTCCGCGCCGGCCGTCCGGGCGAGCATCGCCGCCGACTCTCCGAGAACCCACGATTCGGGAAATGCCTTCGACCCCACGACGACGTGCTCGCGCGCGGCACCGCCGCCGCCGTTCGCGCAGGCGACGAGCGCCACGAACAAGAGCGCCAGGGCCCCCCACTTCATGACGGCAGCTCCAGCCACCTCGTCGCCGCGTCGCCCATGATTTGCGCGCGGTCGCTCGGCGTGAGGAACTCGAGCGCCTCCGTGAAGAGGCGGATCGCGTCCTCGTAGGAGCAAGGCAAGCGCGAGTAGTCGCTCCCGAAGAGCATGCGCGAAGGTCCGAATGCGTCGTACACGCGGCGAACGGGCTCGTGAAGGTCGACGAATGGGTAACGCTCGCGCGAGTGGCAGGGGAGCGCCGAGACCTTCACGGCGATATTGGGGTGCGCGGCGAGCGCGAGGATGTCTTCGAGCCCCGCGAACGCCGCGTTGCCCCTCGCCTCGACCGGAATGGCGAGGTGATCGACGATGAGCCGCAGCCCTCGATGACGCTCTGCGACGCCCCCGAGCGCCCTCACGCGCCCCGGGGCGTAGACCATCACGGGCAATCGAGCGCGCTCGGCCGCGCCCCAGAACCAGTCGACCGCGCCGGCGTCGAACGCGTCGAGCCATGGCCCACGGTGCAGCGTCAGGCGCACTCCGACCATTCCGGTTTGCTCTCTCCACGACCGCAACCTGTGCGCTTCGGCCGGCGTTTCGACCGGGAACCGGCCCATCACCCGGAAACGGTCGGGGTACTTCGCCGCAGCGGCCACGGCGACGTCGTTGCGATCGCCCTCCCACGACGGCGGGACGATGATGGCACGCGCGACGCCGGCGCGATCCATCGCGGCGATCATCTCGTCGGCACCCATCGCGGGTACGCGATGAGCTTGCGAAGCGCGACCCGGCGGCCACGGCCGTGCCGGCGAATCGTCGCCCCAAACGTGCACCTGCGAATCTAGGATGTGCATGTCGTGCGAGAAGAGAAGGTCGCATTCTACAGTGACGGGTTGAAGCTCGACGGGTCCATCTACCGCGGCGGCTCGCCGGACGAGTCGCTGCCCGTGGTCATCACGTGCTCGGGCTTCCAGGGCTTCAACGCGACGCACCCGGTGCGCTTCGCCCGTGCTCTCACGCCGCGCGGGTACACCTGCTTCGGCTTCGACTATCGCGGCTTCGCGGCGAGCGAGGGCGCGCGCGGCGCCGTTCACGTCGAGGAGCAGATCCGCGACATCGCGAATGCCGTGCGCCACGTGCGCTCGGTCCTCGCGCCGCGCAAGCTCGTCCTCTCGGGGTGGGCCATGGGTGGGGCGCTCGTGCTCGAGGCATCGCGGATCACCGATGGGATCGACGCGCTCGTCGTCATGAACGCCATCGCCGACGCCGTGCGCGTTCAGCGTGCGGTACGAGGCGAGGACGGCTACCGGGCGTTTCGCACGTGGCTGGATGCGGAGCGAGCCCGGCTCGTCGCGGGCGGAGAGCGGCGCCTCGTCGAGCCGTTCGAGATCTACCCGCTCGATCCCGAGACCAAGGGCTACTGCGACGACGTGCTCGCCAGGAACCCCGAGTTCGGCCGCCTCGTCTACCCGAGCTTCGCAGACTCGCTGCTCGCGCTCGCTCCCGAGTCCCGGCTCGACCACCTGGCGCGAACGCCGCTCTTCCTCGCGCACGGCGATCGCAACGCGCTGCACCCGCCGGCGGAGGCGCGCTCGCTCCTGGCGCGGTATCCGGGGCCCAAGCACGCGCACTGGGTGCCGGACGCCGGGCACACGGAGTGGATGCTCGACGACGACCCGAAGTTCGTCGCGCTGGTCGACGCGCTCGACGCGTGGATGCGATCTATCCTTCCAGGGTGACGCAGTCGGCTTTGGCGGTGCGTGTGGGAGCGGCGGCGCTCTTCGTCGCGTGCGTCGGAGGCGCGTTCTACCTCGGGACGAGGGCGCCGCAGGCGGCCTCCGGGGGCGCGAGCATCCGGCCCACGCCGACGGTCGTGCTCGCCGTGCGCGATCTGTCGCGCCTCGAGAGCGCCAGCTACCACGTGGAGAAGGTGGTCGAGCTCACCGACCCGCAGACGAAGCTCTTCGGGCTCGTCGAGGCGAAGGACGCGATCCTTCTCGTGGCCGTGGGCGACGTGGTGGCGGGCGTCGATCTGTCGGGCCTGACCGATGCCGACGTGCAGGCGGACGACGCCACGCACGTCGCCCGCGTGGCCTTGCCCGCCCCCACCGTGTTCTCCTCGTCGCTCGACGAGGCGCAGACCCACGTCTACGAGCGCCGGACGGACGTCCTGGCGTCCCGCAACGAGAAGCTGGAAGGAATGGCCAGGGAAGAAGCCGAGAAGCAGATGCGCCAGGCGGCGGTGGACGAGGGAATCCTGGCGCGCGCCAAGACGAACGCCGAGCGCACCGTGCGCGGTCTCCTGCGCTCCCTCGGCTACACGCGCGTCGACGTGCAGTGGAAGGACTGAGGGGCCGTCACTTCGCTTCGCGCTTGCAGGCGCGAGCGACGAGCTTGGCGGCGAGCTTCGGGCCCGCCCATCCCTCGATGTGCACCTTCTTCGCCGTCATCAGCACGACGACGCGGAAGAACTGCTCGAGCTCCTCGCGGACGCGCTCGTCGATCTGGGTCGCGTCTTCCAACCGCTTCTCGTGAGCGGGCACGACGATGAGCCTGTCGTTGCGCCTCTTGGGCGTCTTCGGCTCCTTCTGAACGAGCTTCACGACGCCGATGGCCCTGCTCGGCACGACCACGCCGGGGAAGCTCGCCACGTCGTGGTAGATCATCGCGTCGAGCGGATCGCCGTCCTCGGCGCGCGTCGACGGGATGAACCCCCAGTCGTACGGATAGGCGACGCCGAGGACCAGCGGGCGCGAGAACTTGAAGATGCCGGCCTCGGGCTCGTATTTGAGCTTCACGCGGGCGCCGCGCGGCGACTCGACGACGACGTTGAGGTTGCCGTCGGAGTCACGCGCGGGCAGGCTCGTGAGGTTCAAGCACGACGGGGCGCTGCAAGAAGGGCGCCCCGGTCGCTTCGGCGCGGCCGCACGTCAGGGGCAGGTGCCGGCGGCGCAGTACGTCGGGACCTCGCTGACGCAGATGTTGTCCCAGAGAACCGAGCAGCAATACGGGTCGTACGCGCACACGTCGCCCGCGCAGGTGCTGCACGTGGACGTGAGGTGCGAGCCCGAGCTGCAGACCGAGTGCGAGCAGGTTCCGCCGCCGCCCCCACCGCCGCTGCTGCTGCCACTGCCACTGCTGCTGCCGCTCGAACCGCCGCTGCTCGATCCGCCGCCGCCGCCCGTGCACGACTGGCCGCAGTAGGTCGGGACCTCGCTCACGCAGATGCCGTCCCAGAGGGTGTTGCAGCAGTACGGGTCGTGGGCGCAAACCTCGCCTGCGCAGGTGCTGCACGTCGACTTGAGCGCCGAGCCCTGGCTGCAGACCGGGTGGGTGCACGTTCCGCCGCCACCGCTGCTGCTGCCGCTCGAGCCGCCGCTGCTGCTCCCGCTCGATCCGCCGCTGCCCGAGCTGCTGGAGCTGCCGCTGCTGCTGCCGCTGCTCGATCCGCTGCTGCTTCCGCTCGAGCTACCGCTGCTCGATCCGCTGCTGCTGCCGCTGGAGCTGCCGCTCGAGCTACCGCTGCTGCTGCTGCTGGAACCGCCGCCCGATCCCGTGAGCGCCTTTCCGTTCGGCGTGCCCCAGCCGGTCGGCCCGTCGTACCCGGTACCCGCCGTGCAGAGATACGAGGGGGTGCAGCTTCCGTTGCTGCCCGACGTCACGTCGTAGAAGTCCGACGTGTGCGAGTAGACCCAGGACGGTCCGCCCGCGTCGAGGTTGAGCAGCGTGAAGATGCTCGCGACGAGGGGCGAAGCGACGCTCGTCCCGCCGTACACGGCCCAGCCGCTCGCGCCGGTGGTCTGGTACACGGCGACGCCGGTGTTCGGATCGCCGACCGCCGCGACGTCCGCCTCCGTGCGCATCTTGCAGCCGGTGTCCGTCTGCCAGCTCGGCTTCGAGATGTACGCGCTGCATCCGCTGCCGCCGCTGTTCCACGCGGTCTCGGTCCATCCGCGCGTGTTGCTGCTCTTGCTGAGGCTCGTGCCACCGACGGCGAGCACGTACTGAGAGGTCGCCGGGAACTCGGCGCCGTAGGCCTGGTCCCCGGAGCTCGCGGTCACGAGGACGCCGGGGTGGTTGTAGTACTGGCTCGACGCGCCCGTGACCGACGAGTCCTCGCCGCCGCCGTAGCTGTTGCTGATGGCCGACGCGCCCATCGACGCTGCCGTGTTGACGGCGGTGCCGAGGTCGGCGTCCGTCGCGCTGTTCGCCTCGACGAGCAGGATCTTGCAGTCCGGACACGCCGCGCTGGCCATGTCGAGGTCGAGGGAGATCTCGCCCGCCCACCCCGTGTCGGTCGACGGCAACGGCGACGCCTGTCCGCTCTGGTTCACCTGCTTGAAGCAGCCGTTCGCGGTCGTGCACGCCGGCAGGCCGTAGGTCGAACGGTAGACGCCGAGGTCGGCCTCTGCCGTCGGGTCATCGTTCGCGTCGACGATCGCGATCGTCCGTCCGTTGCCGCCGCTCGTCGGCAGGCCGTAGGCGGATCGGAGGTCGGTCGGGCCGTATCCCTGTGGCGTGGCTGCGGTCTTCACCGTCCCATCGGGGTTGATGATGACCTTCGCGTAACACCGGAAGGCGCCGCCTCCGGGGCGGGTACGTCCGCAGACGTCCGTGTAGAGCTTCTGGTCGATGCCGGGCGCGCCGCTGCCCGTCCCGTCGGACATGAACCCGTTGGGTGACGTGGTCATGCACGCGCCCAGCGCGGCGATGGACCCAACCGCGAGCGTGGCCTTCCACAAACGACGCAGCTCCGACATGGCGAGCCTCCTCCGAGACTTCACCCGTAGTGAGCGAGCGCGGGGCGTTCAAAGAAAAAGCGACGAGTGGCGGGCAGATAGAAGCGACGATGAAAAGCGGCGACACCTGCGGATGGATTGGCGACCACGCACACACACCTGCGCATCGTGTCGCGGCGCAAGGGCACTGCAATCTTGCGCTGCGGCGCCGGTACGCCTGCAAACCGCCAACCCTGCCCGCGGGGGCAGGTCAGCCGGGGGACACCATCTTCTCGGGCCGCACGTACTTGTCGAAGTCCTCGGGCTTCACCAGCCCGAGCTCGGCCGCTGCCGCGCGCAGCGTGATGTTCTTCGCGTGTGCGAGCTTCGCGACCTTCGCGGCGTTGTCGTAGCCAATCACCTCGTTGAGCGCCGTCACGAGCATCAGCGTGTTCTCGACGTGCCTCGCGATGACGTCGCGATTGGCCTCGATGCCCACGACGCAGTTGTCGACGAAGCTGTGGCACGCGTCGGCGAGCAGCCCGCAGCTCTCGAGGACGCTGTGCACGATGACCGGCTTGAACACGTTGAGCTCGAAGTGGCCGCCGGCTGCGGCGAAGCCGACCGTCGCGTCGTTGCCCATCACCTGCACGCACACCATCGTCATCGCTTCGGCCTGCGTGGGGTTCACCTTGCCCGGCATGATGCTGCTCCCCGGCTCGTTCTCCGGCAGGTGAAGCTCGCCGATGCCGCAGCGCGGCCCGCTGCCGAGCAGGCGCACGTCGCTGGCGATCTTGAAGCACGCGACGGCGAGCGTTCGCATCGCGCCGCTCGCCGCCGAGAGCGCCTCGTGGCCTGCGAGCGCCGCGAACTTGTTCGGCGCGGTGCGGAAGGGCGCGCCCGTGAGGTCGGCGATTTTCTTGGCGACCGATTCGGCCCACTTCGGGTGCGTGTTGAGGCCCGTTCCGACGGCGGTCCCGCCGAGGGCGAGCTCGTGGAGCCCGTCCAGCGTCCGCGCGAGATCCTTCTCGCAGAACGCGAGCTGCGCCGCCCACCCGCTCATCTCCTGCCCGAGCGTCAGCGGAGTCGCGTCCATCAGGTGCGTTCGCCCCACCTTCACGATGCTCGCGAACTCGGCGCTCTTCTTCTCGATTGCCCCGCGCAGCTTCGCGACCGCCGGCAGAAGCCTCTCCTTGATCTCGAGCGCCACGGCGACGTGCATCACCGTCGGGAACACGTCGTTCGACGACTGTGACCGGTTCACGTCGTCGTTCGGATGGATGGGCTTCTTCGATCCCATCGTCCCGCCCGCGAGCTCGATCGCACGGTTGGCGATGACCTCGTTGGCGTTCATGTTCGACTGCGTGCCGCTCCCGGTCTGCCAGACGACGAGCGGGAAGTGCGCGTCCAGCTTGCCGTCGATGACCTCGTCCGCCGCGCGCACGACGAGCCCGGCCTTCTGCGCGTCGAGCTTCCCGAGGTCCTGGTTGGTGAGGGCCGACGCCTTCTTCACGATCCCGAAAGCGCGGATCACGGGCCGCCCGAAGCGATGGCCGCCGATCTTGAAGTTCTGGAGCGACCGCTGCGTCTG
>DASVWO010000027.1:0-7999 GCA_036393165.1 Polyangiaceae bacterium
TCGCCCTCGACGGAAAGGTCCTCGGGTCGCGCGTGCGCGACGAGCACCGAGGCGACGTCGGCGGCGTGTGGGCGCTCGCGCAGATCCTTCTCGAGGCAGCGCATCACGATCGCCGCGACCTCCTGCGGCACCTCGGGTCGACGAGCGCGCACGTCCATCGGGTCGTGCTCGGTGTGCGCGACGAACAGGGCTGCGTTCGTCTCCCCCTGGAACGGAAGGACGCCGGTCAGCGCCTCGTAGAGCACGACGCCGAGGCTGTAGACGTCGGCCTCCGAGCCCGCCGACTTGCTGTGCAGGAACTGCTCGGGAGCCATGTATGCCGGCGTTCCCATGACCATCTGCGAGTGGGTCACGGAAACACGGCTCGCGCCGGCCTCGACGATCTTCGAGAGGCCGAAGTCGAGCACCTTGATGCTTCCGTCGCGCCCGAGCATCACGTTGCCCGGTTTGACGTCGCGATGCACGACCCCGGCCCGGTGCGCCGCCGCGAGGGCGTCGGCGAGCACGCGGCCGACCGCCGCGACGGCGCCCAGCGAACGAGACCCGGGCTTCGCGATCCACGCCTCCATGGTCGTTCCGTCGAGCAGCTCCATGACCTGGAACACCGTGCCATCGGGCGTCACGTCGACGTCCAGCGTGCGAACGATTCCCTCGTGCGAGATGGCCGCCGCGGCACGCGCCTCGACCAGGAACCGTTGCAGGTCGACGAGATCGTGCGCGCGCCTGCCGTGTATGACCTTCACCGCGACGCGAGCACCGGTGGCCCGGTCGATGCCCTCGAACACTTCGCCCATCCCGCCGGCGCCGATGGGCCGCACGATCTCGAACCGGCCAATGAGGACGTTGCCGGGCGCGACGTCGGCGCGCGGCGCGCCTTGCGCGAGGCGCTCGAGAGCCGCGGCAAGCTCGCGCGAGCGCTCCACCACGCGCTCCTGGAGCTGTCGATTGAGCAGCTCGACGTCGCGAGCCCTCGCTCGTATCTCGGCGACCTGATCTTCCACGCGCCGTTCGAGCTCGCCGTTGAGTTGCTCGAGCGCCGTGCTCTGGTCAGAGAGCCTGCGGTTCGCCTCGTCCAGGCGCTGCTGGGTGAGAAACGCCTGGACCGTGCCTCGTTCGCGCAGTGCGGTGCCGAGCACCATCAGCACGAACCCGACGCCGACGAAGCCGATCGTCATCGCGCGGGCAGTCGACCCCGACGCTCCCGGTCCGAACTGCGCGAAGATGCCGATGGCGAGAAGCAGCTCGAGGGCCACGTTGAAGAGGATCTCGCGCATGCTGAGGGGCGCGACGACGGACCCGTAGAGCCAGATCAGCATGATGGCCGGAAACGCCGGCGAGCCGATGCCACCCGTGGGAATCGCCAGGATGTCGATGGAGGCCGCGACCGCGAGCCCCAGCGCCGCGGTGACGGCGATGCGCATCGCGCGCCTTCGGGGCATCAGGAAGCCGTGCACCACGAGGAGTCCCGTCGCCGCAGCGCCAGCCGCGGCCCATGCCGCTGCTCTCCAGTCGGGGGCGAACCGCAGCGCTCCGATGCCGCTCACGGTCAGAGTCGCTGCGGCGCCGAAGGGGGCTGCGCGCCGGAAGCGCTCCCTCACGATCGACTCCTGCACCAGCGCGTAGAGGCCACGCTGCTCGCGTGTCATCGGAGGCGGACGAAGCCACCCGAGCGCCCCACGCTTCTCGGACGCTTCGGTCCCCATCGTCCCAAGCGGACCACGGGCGCTGCTCGAGGTCAAAGCGAGCCGCCACCCGGCGCTCGCCGAGCGAGCAGCGCGGCGAGCCTTCGTTCGTCTCGAACGCGGGCCGCGTCGCGGCCTAGCGGGTGCGACGCCGGCGCGACGCCGCGAGAAGCGCGGCTCCACCCGCGAAGAACCCAAAAGGCTCCAGCTCCGGCGTCGAGGCGAGACCGATGCTGCACCCGCCGCCGCCGCCGACGCTCGTTCCGTCCGGCGGATCCGATGCACCGGCATCGCCGGCGTCGCAGTGGTTGCAAGTGCCGGCACCTGCATCGCTCGGCGGCGAGACGTCGGCGCGTGCGACGGATGAGCCGACGAGCACCGTGAGCGTCACGAACGCACCGAGAGGCACGACGCGCAGGAGGGACATGGATGGGAGTATTCGTCCGCGCCGTGTCGGTTCAAGAGAGGGCGACCGTTGGAAGCAAGCGCGACGCACGTCGCGACCGACGTCAACAAGGATGGGGGATCGGCGGAGGTCGATTACCTCGCCGGAGGCAAGCCCAGCGAAACGATCCTTGACTGTCCCCGGGTCAATGACGGATAGCCAAGAGGTGGCGAAATCGTCGCGACAGGTGAAGGCGGACGAGACGCGCCGGCGCCTGTTCGCGGCGGGGACCGAGCTGCTCGTCGAACAGGGCTACGTCGCCACGACGGCGAAACAGATCGCGCGCCGCGCCGGGGTCGCCAAGGGAACGTTCTTCTTCCACTACAAGTCCAAGGACGCGCTGGTCACCGCGATGGTCGAGCTGCAGCTGCGCATCATCGGCAGAGAGCGCGAGCGCCTCGTCGCCGAGGGCGCTTCGCCGCTCGAGCGGCTGCGGGCCACCGTCATGGCGCTGGGCCGGCTGGCCGAACGGAACGTGGTCCGTGCGGTCCTGACTGCCGGCATGGAGAATCCGGAGACCGGCGGGGCGATCGACCTCCTCTACCAGCAGCTGCTCGCGATGATGACCGACGACGTGCGCGACGCCGTGCGTGCGCGCGAGGTGTCGCGTTCGACGGCCCCCGAGACGTTCGCGCTCCTCGTCATGGATTCGTACCTCGGCGCGGCCGTGTCCTATGCGGCCAACCCCAGGGGCCGATCGCTCGAGGAGATGCTCGCCACGCTGTTCGACGCGTACGTCAGCGCGTTCGCGCCCAGGAAGAAGCTCCCCAAGCGGGGTGAGGACGTGCGGCGCACCGTGTTCGCAGCCTGGACGCAACGTCAGCCCCGATCGCGCGTGAAGTGACCCGTGAGCGCCGGGAAGCCATGCGGCAACTTGTCACACGGGGCAGTTACGCCACGCAGAGACGACGGAGATACGCGGGCTTACGCCCGGCTCGGGTCGGTGCGCACTTTGCTTGAGGTTGGTCTTTCCATTGAGCAGCCGCCAGCTCGATCGCATCACACCGACCGTCGATCTCGCACCCTTGGCGCGCACGGCCGAGGACGAGAGCGAGGCGTCACCCCCGAGCCAGGTGCGCCTCATCGCCCTGGGTTCCACGGTGCCCTGGCTCATGGTGACGCTCGACGAGCTCCGTGGGCTGCCCATCGATCCGCGCGCCGCATACCTGGTGTCCCTCGTCGATGGACAGTGCTCTCTCGAGATGATCGCCGACATCGCGGGCATGGAGAGAAGCGTGGTGGCCGGCGTCTTCGCGATGCTCGCGCGGCTCGGCGCGATCGAGCTCCGGGACGCCCATCCCGCGACGTCATTGGACAGCGTCATGCCGCGCGGCGAGTGAACGGCGTAATCTGGTCTGCGTGAGGGTCTCCCTCTTCGCCCGCGCCGCTTGCGCCGCGGGCTGCGTCGCCGCTCTTGCCTACGGTTGCGGTTCTTCGGGCGGAGCGAGCCCCGCGAACGACGGAGGGAGTGGCTACGACTCCAGCGGCGGGTCGAGCGGCGGGGACGCGACTGTGGACGACGCGGGCCCCGCAGACGCGCGGGCCGATGCCGCCGCCGACGCTGGAGCCGACGCGTTCTTCACCCCCGGTCCCGGCGGCGACGGCAGCGGCAGGCATCGTGGAGAGCAGCGGCTCAGGCGCGTGCAGCGGCTCGGGAAGGTGCTCGGTGACGCCCGACGGCAAGACGGGCGTGAGCCAGGTGAAAGCCCAGTTCGACTGACCGCGGCGCTATGATTCCCCCCGATGCCGTCGTCGGCCCTGCACGCGCGCGCGACGCTCAGTTTCGAGTACCTCGCGGGAGTCCTCGAGAAGGCCGGGCTTCTCACCGCCGAGCAACGTCGTGACGCGAGCGGGAAGGCGGAAGTCGTGCACGCCCGGCTCCTCCGCCAGCGAACGGGGGGCGTCCGCAAGCGCGGGCCGAGTCCCGGAGAAAGCGTGCACCCCGCCGAGGTCGTCCTCGCGCTCGGCCTGGGGCAGGCGGGCAACGACGCATTCCCGCTGACCGAACGCGTGGTGATGCAGGCGCTCGCGCAGCACGTCGGGCTCCCCTTCGTGGATCTCGACCCGCTCAAGATCGACGCGAAGCTCGCGCCGCAGCTCCTCTCGCGCCCGTTCGCGCGCAAGCACCAGGCGCTCGTCATCGGGGCGGACGACCGCAGCGTCACCGTCGCCGTGGCCGACCCGCTGGACCACGCCCTCGTGGAGGCGCTCGAGGCGCACGTGCGCCGGCAGCCGAGGCTCGTGGTGTCCACGCCGTCGGACATCCAGCGGCTCATCACCGACTTCTACGGGTTCCGCGGGGCGGTGGACGCCGCCGAGCAGCAGGTCAGCAGCGGCGTCGACATCGGCAACCTCGAACGGTACGTGAAGCTCAAGCGCGTCGAGGAGATCGAGGCGAGCGACAGCCACGTCGTCTCGGCGGTCGAGTACCTCCTTCACTACGCGCTCGACCAGCGCGCGAGCGACGTGCACGTCGAGCCGCGCCGCGACATCTCGGTCGTCCGCATGCGCATCGATGGTGTGCTCCACACGGTGCACCAGCTCCCGAAGGTGGTTCACCCGGCGGTGGTCTCGCGCATCAAGACGCTCGCGCGGCTCGACATCGCCGAGAAGCGCCGCCCGCAGGATGGCCGCATCAAGACGGCGCGCGGCGATCGCGAGGTGGAGATGCGCGTGTCCACCGTGGCCGTGGCCTTCGGCGAGAAGCTCGTCATCCGCATCTTCGATCCCGGCGCGCTCGTGCACGATCTGCCGGACCTCGGGATGTTCGAACCGCAGCTCGCGCTGTCCGAGAAGTTCCTCGCGCGCCCCCACGGGATGATCCTCGTGACAGGGCCCACGGGCAGCGGCAAGACGACGACGCTCTACGCGGCGCTGCGGACCATCGCGACGCCCGAGGTGAACGTCGTGACGATCGAGGACCCCATCGAGATCGTCGTCGAAAGCTTCAACCAGGTGGCGGTGCAGCCCAAGATCGGCGTCGGCTTCGCCGAGGCGTTGCGCCACGTGCTGCGGCAGGATCCCGACGTGATCATGGTCGGCGAGGTGCGCGACGCCGAGACCGCCGAGATCGCGCTGCAGGCGGCGCTCACCGGCCACGTGGTGCTCGCGACGCTGCACACGAACGACGCCTCCACCGCGATCACGCGGCTGCTCGAGCTGGGAGTCGACCCGTTCATTCTCGCCTCGACGCTGGTGGGCGTCGTGGCGCAGCGGCTCGTGCGGACCGTCTGCGCGTCCTGCCGTGTCGAGACGTTCCTGACCCTCGAGCAGCTCGGGCTGCTCGGGCTGGACGTGCACGAGCTGCGCGCTCAGGGCCATGACCCCCAGCTCATGGTGGCGTTCGGCGAGGGTTGCGTGAAGTGCCGGTCGACGGGGCTCCTCGGACGCACCGGCGTCTTCGAGGTGCTCGAGGTGGACGACAAGATCCGCAAGCTCATCGTCGCCAAGTCGAGCTCGAAAGAGATCACCCGGCAGGCGCGGCACGATGGCCTCCTCACCCTGCGCGAGGCGGCGATCAAGAAGCTGGCGAAGGGGTTCACGAGCTTCGAGGAAGTCCTTCGCGTGACGACGGAGGCCTGAGGTGAGCACCGCCGCTCCCTTCGTGCAGGATCTGCGCGCCGCCGCGGAGGCGCGCGTCCCCATCGTGTGCATCGTCACGCACGAGGAGCGCCGCGCGGTCGCCCTCGTGGGGCAAGCGTTCCGCGGCTCGCGCGTCTACGAGTGGACCGTGACGCGCGGGTGGAGCGACGACGCGACGGTGCCGGGCGCTCTCGCCGCGATCGAGCAGGCCGCACGCGGCGGCGAGACCGGCGTCGCGCGCGTGATGCTCGACGTGCACCCCTGGCTGTCGGACGCGCGCGTCGTGCGGGCGCTGCGCGATCTGGCGGCAGCCAAGCGTGACCTGCCGCTCGTGCTCGTGATGCCGACCGCCTCGCTGCCTCCGGAGCTCGATCGCGACGCGCGCGTGATCGCGATGCCGCTCCCGGATGCGCAGGCCATCGGCGCTGCGTTCGACGCAGAGCGCGGGGACGCCCACGCCGAATGGCCGCGCGACGCGTTCGTGCGCGCCGCCCTCGGGCTCACGCTCGACGAAGCAACCCGCGCCTTTCGCCTCGCCCGCACGATGCCGGACGCGGCCGAGGCCCTGCAGCGCGTGATCGCCGAGAAGCGTGGCGCCCTCCGCCGCAGCGCATGCCTCGAATTGCTGGATGCCGATGTCACACTCGACGACGTCGGCGGGCTCGAGGTTCTCAAGTCGTGGCTGCGGGCCCGCGTGCTCGCGTTCGACGCCGGCGCGCGCACCTTCGGACTGTCCGAGCCACGGGGCATGCTCGTCTGCGGTGTGCAAGGTTGCGGCAAGTCGCTCGTGAGCAAGGCCGCGGCGCGCGTGCTGGGTCTGCCGCTGGTGCGCCTCGACTTCGCGGAGGTGTTCGCGGCGACTTCTCCCGAGCACGCGGTGCACGAGGCGACGCGCGCGGTCGAGGCAGTGGCCCCGGTCGTGCTTTGGGTCGACGAGATCGAGAAGGGCCTCGGAGCCGGCGACGCCGACGCGGGGCACGCTCGCGTCTTCGGCGCCTTCCTCACGTGGCTCCAGGAGAGGAAGGCGCCCGTGTTCGCGGCGGCGACGGCCAACGAGGTGGATAGACTCCCTCCCGAGCTCGCCCGTCGCGGCCGCTTCGACGAAGTGTTCTTCGTCGATCTTCCGTCGCCGAAGGAGCGCAGCCAGATCCTCGGCGTCCACCTCGAGCGTCGCGGGCGCGCGGCAGGCACGTACCCCGTCGACGAGATCGCGCGGGAGCTCGAGCACTGGTCAGGGGCCGAGATCGAGCAGATGGTCTCAGCCGGTCTCTTCCGTGCGTACGCCGAGAAGCGCGAGCTGACGGAGGAACACCTGCGCGCAGCTGCCCGCGAGCTGATTCCGCTCGCGACGCTCTACGAGGAGAAAATTCAGGCCCTCCGTCAGTGGGGACAGGCGCGTGCTCGACGTGCGTCTGCGGATAGGCGTACGCTCGACCTGTTCGGGGACTGAATCGAGCACGGAGGGTGCAATGCGTCTTAACCGAGCCGCCGCTGCGGCCGTTGACCGATCCATGGACGCCGCAACGCCGTACATCGAACCGCTCAGCTCTGCGGCAAGCGCCGTCTTCAAGCGCCGCGGCCGCTGGTACGCGACGGTTCCGTGCCCCATCTGCGAGTCGCCGCTGCGCGTGCGTCTCTCGCTCGGGCCCATGGTCGCGCGCTGCGAGGCCTGCCGCGAGGACGTCGAGGCCGACGTCACCCTCGTCGTGACGTCCGGACGGGCCTAGGCAATCAGCACTCGACGATGTTCACGGCGAGACCGCCGCGCGCGGTCTCCTTGTACTTCGTGAGCATGTCGGCGCCGGTGGCGCGCATCGTCGCGATCACCTTGTCGAGCGACACCTTGTGCTTGCCGTCGCCCGAGAGCGCGATACGCGACGCGTTGATCGCCTTCACGGCGCCCATCGCGTTGCGCTCGATGCATGGAACCTGGACGAGGCCTCCGATCGGATCGCACGTCAGCCCGAGGTTGTGCTCCATGCCGATCTCGGCGGCGTTCTCCACCTGCTCGGGCGTGCCGCCCAGCGCCTCGGTGAGACCCGCGGCGGCCATCGAGCACGCGACGCCGACCTCGCCCTGGCAGCCCACCTCGGCCCCCGAGATGGACGCGTTCATCTTGTAGAGCATCCCCATGGCGCCCGCGACGAGCAGGAAGCGTCCGACGCCGTCATCGCCGGCGTTGGGTGTGTAGCGCACGTAGTAGTGCAGGACCGCGGGGATGATGCCCGCGGCGCCGTTGGTCGGCGCCGTGACGACACGACCGCCCGCCGCGTTCTCCTCGTTGACGGCG
>DASVWO010000028.1:0-5468 GCA_036393165.1 Polyangiaceae bacterium
CGCCCGAACGTGGTCACCGGCACGCCCTCGACCCCGAGCGACGGCAGCACGCGCGACACGTAGTGGATGAGCGCCTCGCTCGGCACCACCACGAGCATCCGCTCCGGCCGGAAGCGCCCCGGCTCGGCGAACGCGAGGTACGCCACGCGGTGCAGGCCCACGGTCGTCTTGCCGCTCCCGGCGCTGCCCTGGATGGCGACGATGCCGCGCGTCTCGCGCGCGATGAGGTCGAACTGCTTCTCGTCGAGCATCGCCGCGATGGCCGGCAGGTGCTTGTCCGTCCGCAGCTGCCCGTCCGCCCCGACGCCCAGGCGCGCCTCGGCCGGCTTCCCGCGCCGCGCCGCCCACTTCTTCTCGGTCTCGAGCTTTGCCCGCTGCGCCGCCGTGCGCCGCCAGCGCCCGTCTTTGCCGAGCGCGAACGCCCCCTGCGGCGCCGACACGCGCACGAGCTCCCCGCCCACGATGCTCACGCTTCGCCGCGCGACGACCAGCCCCTCGACGACGATGTCGCCCAGCTGCTCCTCGTACTCGTCGCCCTCGCCGTACCGGTAGTAGAGGCGGCTCACGGGGGCCTGCCGCCAGTCGACGATGCGGATCCCCTCCCCGGCGTCCACGTACGACCGCGCCCCGAGGAGCACGTCGCGCCGGCGCTTGGGCTGCATCCCCGGCCGCCGCTGGCTCGGCGGCACCGTCTCCTCGAGCCGCATGTGCCCGAAGTACGGGCTCGCCCGGTCGACCGATCCGCTGATGCTGCGCCCGCGCCGATCGCGCAGCGCCGCCAGGTGGTGCATCTGCTCGAAGAGCGCCGGCAGGTCCTCCGGCTTCGCGACGGCCACGTCGTCCCGCAGCTCGAGCAGACGCTCCTCGTCGAGCGCCCTGCCCTTCGCCGCGGCCGCCTCGCTCCCGTTCGCGCCGGCCGCCCCCGCCGCCAGCGCACGCTGCACCGTCGCGAGCAGCCGCAACTCCTCGCGCACCACCCGCGTCCCCTCGGCGTCATCCTCCAGCCCGGGAACGGTGGGCTCCAGCTCGGCTGTACCTGCGGCGGGAGGCAGACTTTGCGACGTGCTCACGGGCGAAGCGGTTTACCTGCAACCGCCTCGGGCCGGACGCAAGCCCTAAAGAATGAAATGGTCGCCCAGGCCGCAGACGGTCAGGTTGACCCCGCGCAGGCGCGCACACTCGCGCTCGACCTTGGCCTGGAAGCTCGGCTTGATGTGGTAGAGCAGCGTCGGAAGGTCCTTGGCGAGGGCCCCGCCGAGCTTCTTCAGGTCTTTCCCGAGCGTCTCCGGCGTGTGGTGGCCGCTCACGTGGGCCAGCCGCGACTCGTCGTTCGGGAAGCTGACCTCCATCAGCAGAGCCTTGAGGTCTTCCGTCTCTCGCAGCACTTCCCAGAGCCGGTCGGTCGGCCCGGTGTCGCCGCTGTACGCCAGCACCCCGTCCTTGCCGCGCACCGTGAACCCGCACGTCTCGATGGTGTGGTGCACCGGGATGGCGTTCACCTCGTAGCCGGCGATCTTCACGGGCTTCTCCCAGCCGAGCTCGAGGTACCGGAGCGCGGGCTTGCGCGTGCTCGGGATCTTCGTGAAGTCCGGCCACAGCAGCCCGTTGAAGAAGTGCTTCTGAAGGATGCGGAGCGTCTGCTTCGTCCCGGCCACGACGAGCGGCGGCGCGCCGTTCTGGTTGCGGTTGTCGACCATCGTCGCCAGGTCCCGCACGTGGTCGAGGTGCGCGTGGCTCACCAGCACCGCCTCGAGCGCGCACTGCTTCTCCAGCTCCACGCCGCTCGTGAGCGCCCCGGCGTCGATCGCGAGCCGCTCGTCGACGACGAACGCGCTCGTCCGGTGTCTCGGCGTCTCCCCCCCGTGGCAGCCGATGACGCGAAGGTCCACGGGGCGCTAACCCTCGAACCTTCTCGGCATCTCGACGAACTCCATGAACTCGAGAAGCCGTGGCAAGTCCATGATGACGATCCCGCCCATCTCGTCCTCGGCGGCGATCCGAAGCCTCTGGAGGCGCCCGAGCACGTCGTGCACCTGGGACTCGTCGATGCCCACCTCGCGCGCCAGATCCTGCGCCGACGCGTGCACGCGCACGCCGAGCCCCGTCTCCTCGCCGAATCCCTCGGCGTGCCGCTTGAGCGACAGGAGCACCCTCGCCTTCGGGTCGGGGTTGAGCAGGATCTGGATCATCTCGTCCGCCGAATCGAGCCGGCGGGCGAGCTTCTTCACGAGGCGCAGCGCGATCTCGGCGCTGCTCGTGATCATCTGCTCGAGCGTGGCCCGGTCGATGACCAGGCACTTGGCGTCCTCGAGGACCACGGCGGTCGCGGTGCGCGGCTTGTCGTTGAGGAGGGCCATCTCGCCGACGAACTCCCCTCGCCCGAGCGCCGCCAGCGGCCGCTCCTCGTTGCCCACGGTCTTGAGGATCTGCACGACTCCCGACTGGATGACGTACATCTCCTCGCCGCGCTCTCCCTCACGAAAGAGCACATCCCCGGCCCGGAAGTCGCGGCCGAAGCGCGAGAACAGCGGTTCGGACATGCCCCGCCACAAAGCTTAGGCCGAAAGCCAGAGCGATCACAAAAAGATAAGGAGATCAGGAAGGCTCCTTCCTGATCTCCCTGATCTTTCGGTTCGGGACTTCGATCAGTCCATATCGAAGTCGTCGCCGCCCATCCCACCCATGCCGCCCATGCCTCCGCCGCCACCGGGCATCGGCTTCTCCTTCTTGGGCTTCTCGGCGACCGCCGCCTCCGTGGTCAGCATCATGCCCGCCACGCTGGCCGCGTGCTCGAGCGCCATGCGGACCACCTTCGCCGGGTCGATGACGCCGCTCTTGAGCAGGTCCTCGAACTGCTCGGTGGCCGCGTTGAACCCGAAGGCGCCCTTGCCGTTGCGCACCTTCTCGACCACGACCGAGCCCTCGGCGCCCGCGTTCTTCGCGATCTGGCGCAGCGGCTCCTCGATGGCGCGGCGCACCAGGCGCACGCCCACGGCCTCGTCGCCCTCGAGCTTCAGCCCCTCGAGCGCGGACGCCGCCCGGAGCAGCGCGACGCCGCCGCCCGGCACGATGCCCTCCTCGACGGCCGCGCGCGTCGCATGCAGCGCGTCCTCGACCCGGGCCTTCTTCTCCTTCATCTCGGTCTCGGTGTGGGCGCCGACCTTCACGACCGCCACGCCGCCGGCGAGCTTCGCGAGCCGCTCCTGCAGCTTCTCGCGGTCGTAGTCGCTCGTCGTCCGCTCCATCTCCTTGCGGATCGCTTCGACGCGGCCCTTGATTTCCTTCTTGTCGCCCGCGCCGTCGATGATGGTCGTGTTGTCCTTGTCGATGCGCACCCGCTTGGCGCGCCCGAGGTCCTTCAGCGTCACGCTCTCGAGCTTGATGCCGAGGTCGTCGCTGATCACCTGGCCGCCGGTGAGCACCGCGATGTCCTTGAGCATCTCCTTGCGCCGGTCGCCGTAGCCGGGGGCCTTCACCGCGGCGACCTTGAGCAGGCCGCGCAGCTTGTTCACCACCAGCGTCGCGAGCGCCTCGCCCTCGACGTCCTCGGCGATGACGAGGAGCGGACGCCCCTCGCGCGCCGTTCCCTCGAGCAGCGGCAGCATGTCGTGGAGCGCCGAGACCTTCTTCTCGCTGATGAGGATGTACGGCTCGTCGAGCTCCGCCTCCATGCGCTCGGGGCTCGTGACGAAGTACGGGCTGAGGTAGCCGCGGTCGAACTGCATGCCCTCGACCACGTCGAGCTGGCTCTCGGTTCCCTTGGCCTCCTCGACGGTGATGACGCCTTCCTTGCCGACCTTCTCCATCGCGTCGGCGAGCATCGTCCCGATGGTCTCGTCGCCGTTGGCGCTGATGGTGCCGACCTGAGCGATCGTCGCCTTCTCCTTCGTCGGCGTGGAGAGCTTCTTCACCTCGCCCACGACCGCCGCCACCGCCGCGTCGATGCCGCGCTTGAGCGACATGGGGTTCGTCCCCGCCTCGACGAGCTTGAGGCCCTCGACGAAGATCGACTGCGCCAGCACGGTGGCCGTCGTCGTCCCGTCGCCGGCCTTGTCGCTCGTCTTGCTCGCGACCTCGCGCACCATCTGCGCGCCCATGTTCTCCATCTTGTCGGCGAGCTCGATTTCCTTGGCGACGGTCACGCCGTCCTTCGTGACGACGGGCGCGCCGTAGCTCTTCTCGATGACGACGTTGCGTCCGCGCGGCCCGAGGGTGACCTTCACGGCGTTGGCGAGGTAGTTGACGCCATCGAGGATGGCGTGACGTGCGCTGCGGGCGTAGGCGATCTGCTTGGCGGTCATGACTGTTTCCTCACTCCACTTCAGGACAGAACCGCGAGGACCTCGTCCTCGCCGATGATCACGTGCTCGACCCCGTCGAGCTTCACTTCGTTGCCCGAGTACTTGCCGATGAGGATGCGGTCGCCCTCCTTCACGTCGAGCTTCCGCGTCTTGCCGTTCTTCAGCACCTTGCCGTTGCCCACGGCGACGACGAGCGCCTCGAGCGGCTTCTCCTTCGCCGTGTCGGGGATGATGATCCCTCCCTTGGTCTTCTCTTCTTGCTGAAGGCGCTTGACGACGATGCGGTCACCGAGAGGGCGAATCTTCATGGCTCAGGCTCTCCTTGCGGGCTGGCTGGCACTCTCGTGTGTCGAGCGCCAGCGGCGCGGAAAGTAAGCGCTATTGCGCCGAGGTCAAGGGGGAAACCTTGACAAGGCTGCGCCCGCGAATACTGTTCGCGCCCTCCCACTTGGGGGATCGTCTAACGGCAGGACAGCAGATTCTGGCTCTGCTTATCTAGGTTCGAATCCTGGTCCCCCAGCCACGAGGGGACGCTCCGCCAGAGCGCGTCTCCGCAACTTCCTTACTCTTTTCAACCAGGCCCCATCGTCTAGCGGTTAGGACACCGGCCTCTCACGTCGGTAACACGGGTTCAATTCCCGTTGGGGTCGCCAAACTTCCCGGGTGAGAACGGGAAGAATCACCGGGAGCCATCCGCGGGGGGCGGGAGGCATGGGGCTGCGTCGAGGAAGATGCAGCCATCAGGCGCTGCGTCGAGGATCGGTATTGCGCCGTCTGGGCTCGTGGGTTGGGGGCAGAGGCATAGGACGGGGGGTAACGCGTCGGGCGGGTAACTCTTCGTGGTCTCCAGGCTGCCTGGGTCGCCGTTCGAGCACGCGGCTCCCAGTGCGGCGCTGGTGAAGACGAGGGCCACCCAACGGTGCCACGCGTGACGCATCAAGCGCATGGGTCAACCCTCGCTCTTCAGGGGTCGCCAATCAATCGCCTAGGCTGGCGTCATGTCCAAGGTGCGCGTCGCCAACTTCAGCCTGTCGATTGACGGCTTCGGCGCAGGCCCAGCCCAGGATCTGGAGCACCCGCTCGGCGAGAACGGGATGGAGCTGCACGAGTGGCTCTTCGACACTCAGACGTTTCGCAAGATGCAGGTCGCGGACGGCGGGGCCACCG
>DASVWO010000029.1:0-4863 GCA_036393165.1 Polyangiaceae bacterium
CAGGATGACGTCGAACTTGCGCTCGCCGCCCTCGAGCAGCAGGGCCAGCGCCTCGCGCCCACTCGTCGCGATCGTGACCTCGAACGCGTCGCCCAGGGCGATCGCGAGCGTGCGGCCGATGGCGATCTCGTCGTCCACCACGAGCAGACGCAGTCGCTTCGGCGGCGGCGGCGCGGGGGCGACGGTGGCCGGCTTCGCCGCTTGCTGCTCCACGCTGGTCGCTGACGGGAGAAGGACGCGGAACGTCGCGCCGCCCGTCGCCGGGCTCTCGGCCGTGATGTGGCCCCCGAGCGACGTGACGATCCCCTGGCAGATCCAGAGCCCGAGCCCCGTCCCGACGCCGACCGGCTTGGTCGTGAAGAAGGGGTCGAAGACGCGGTCGAGGATCTCGTCCGGGATGCCCGGCCCCGTGTCGCTCACCTCGACGATCACGTGGCCGGCGCGATCGGTCGACGTCGCGACGCGGATGACGTTCTCGCTCGCCGCGCCCACCTGCAGCGCCTGCGCGGCGTTCACCAGGAGGTTCAGGAACACCTGCCCGAGGCGCGCCTCGTTGGCCACGATCGGCGGCACGTCGTCGTACTCCTTCACGAGGCGCGCGCGGTGCCGGATCTCGTTCCACGCGAGGTTGATGCTCGCGTCGAGCACGCGGCGCACGTCCACGGCCGCCCGCTTCTCTTCGTCTGCGGCGCGGGTGAACGTCCGCAGGTCGCGCACGATGTCGCGCATGCGCTCGGAGCCCTCGCGCGCCACGTCGATCATCGCGATGGCCCCGGACACCTCCTCGGCGAGGCGCGTCGCCTGGTCGCTCTCGAGCTCCTTCAGGCGAGCGACGATCGGCGGCAGGCGCCGCGCGGCGACCATCTCGAGGTTCGTCATCACGTAGGCCAGCGGGTTGTTGATCTCGTGCGCCACGCCCGCCGCGAGCGTGCCGACGGAGACCATCCGGTCTGCGAGCAGGAGCCGCGCCTGCATCTGCTTGCGCTCGGTGAGGTCGCGGCCGAAGGCGATGACGTGCGGTTTGCCGTCGTACTCGATGATCATCGAGACGATCTCGGAGTGCACGATGCCGCCGTCCTTGCGCAGCATGCGGTACTCCTGCGGCGGCAAGGCGCCGCGCGCGTGCACGAGCCGCGCCCAGCGGCGCTCGAGGATCGGCCGGTCGTCTGGATGGATCAGCTGGTCGACCGGCAGCGAGAGGAGCTCCTCGGGCGCGTCGTACGCCAGCAGCGACGCCAGCCCGGGGTTCGCGTAGACGATTCGCCGGTCGTCCGGCGGGTAGACGCAGATGGCGTCGGGCGCGTTCTCGATGAGCGTGCGGAAGCGCGCCTCGCTGCGACGCAGGGCGTCCTCGGCCTGCTGCCGCTCGGTGATGTCCTCGACCATCGAGGCGACGCCGATGACGGCGCCCGAGTCGTCCACGAGCGCCGCGTTGTACCAGTCGCAGAGGATGGTCCTGCCGTCCTTCGTGACGTTCTCGTTCACGCTCCGCTCCCCGCCGCGACGGGCGAACAGCGCGCGGAAGACGTCCGTGATGGCCTCGCGCCCGCGGGCCGCCACGAGCAGCTCGATGCCGTTCTTGCCCAGGGCTTCCCGCTCGGACCAGCCGAACGTGCGCTCGGCCGCGGGGTTCCACTCGACGATGGCCCCCGTCGTGTCGAAGCTGACGACCGCCAGGGGGCTGCGCCGCACGTGCAGGGCGAGACGCTGCTCGGAGGCCTGGAGCGCGCTCTGCGCCCGCGCGCGCTCGGTGATGTCCTCGGCGAGCCCGAGGGCGCCGACGACCTGGCCCATCGCGTCGCGAAGCGGGGCGACGCGGAGAGAGAGGTGAAGGCGCGCCTCGCTCGTCGTCGCCTCGTACGGTCCCTCGTAGTGCGCTGGCTCGCCCAGGATGGCCCGCTCGAGCGCGGGCACGATGCGCTGGTCGCGGAGCTGGCGCATCTGCAGGCCGCGAAGCTTCTCGGGCGTGGACCGCAGGATCTCGACGAACCGGGCGTTGAACTCGGAGACGACGAGATCGCGGTCGTAGAGGAAGACGCCGACGGGCGCCTGCTCGATCAGCGTGCGATAGCGCTGCTCCGCCTCGCGCAGTGCCTCCAGGACGTCCCGGGACAATGTTTCTTCCCCCTCGATCCAACCATCGTAGTTGAGAGTCGGCCGCGCGCAGCTAGAGAACTGCCCATGGCCCAGCCGCCCGCCTCCCCGCCTCCCGGCTCCCCCGGCTCGAAGCGCGCCACCGCCGAGCTGGAAGACCTGTTCGACGAGCTCGACCAGCTCCTCAAGAACCCGGACGTCGGGAGCGAGCTGGCGAGCCTCGGCGTGAACACGAGCCTCGCCATGACCCTCGCCTACGGCCTGCGCGCATACCTGCAGGGCGACAAGGAAAAGGCGGTGCTCGAGCTTGGCACGGCGACCGAGGAGATCGCGACGCGCATGGCCAGGAAGCAGGAGACGCCCCCTTCATGACGGCCCTGCCGCATCCGGAGCCCATCAGCGGGGCCTCGTACTCGGCGGTCGAGCTCCTGCCGGGCGACCGGGAGGTGGCGCTGCTCGACCAGCGGCGCCTGCCGGGGGCCGAGGAGTACCTCCGGCTCCGTACCGTCGAGCAGATGGCCGAGGCGATCGAGCGCCTCGCCGTGCGGGGGGCCCCGGCGATCGGCATCGCCGCCGCGTACGGGGTGGTGCTCGGCGCGGCCGAGGGCACGGGCGTGCCCGCGGCCGTCGAGCGTCTGCGCCGCACGCGGCCCACGGCCGTGAACCTCGCCTGGGCCCTCGAGCGCATGGCCCGCGTCGGCGGCGACGTGGCGGCCCTCGCGAGCGAAGCGCGGGCGATCCATCGCGAGGACGTCGCGGCGTGCAGGGCCCTCGGCGCGAAGGGTGCCGAGTTCGTCCCGGACGGGGCGACCATCCTCACGCACTGCAACGCGGGCGCCCTCGCGACGGGCGGCTACGGCACGGCGCTCGGGGTCGTGCGCGCGGCGCGCGACAGCGGAAAGCGGGTGCGCGTCGTCGCGTGCGAGACGCGGCCCGTATTGCAAGGCGCGCGTCTCACGGCGTGGGAGCTCGCGCGCGACGGGTTCGACGTCACGCTCGTGACCGACTCGATGGTCGCGCAGCTCCTGCGCGCCGGCGGGGCGGATCTCGCGGTCGTCGGCGCCGACCGCATCGCACGCTCGGGGGATGTGGCGAACAAGATCGGCACTTACGGGCTCGCGTGCCTCGCGGCGGTGCACGACGTGCCGCTCTACGTCGCGGCGCCGTGGAGCACGGTGGACCTCGCGTGCGCGAGCGGCGACTCCATCGTCATCGAGCGACGCGACGCGCGCGAGGTCTTCTGCTTCGGCGACGCGCGGGTGGCGCCCGAGGGTGTGGCCGCGGACAACCCGGCGTTCGACGTCACCCCGGCCCGGCTCGTGCGTGCCATCGTCACCGAGCGCGGGGTGGCAGCTCCGCCGGGGGAGGCGACGCTGACGGCGCTCGACGTGCTAGACAAGCGCGAGCGATGACGACGTCGCAGGCCCCCCGCTTCGCGCCCAAGCCCCCGTGGCTGAAGGTCCGCGCGCCCGGCGGCGAGAAGTACAACGAGCTGAAGGAGACGTTCCGCAAGCTCGACCTCCACACGGTGTGCGAGGAGGCGCGCTGCCCCAACGTCGGCGAGTGCTGGGGCGAGGGGACCGCGACCGTCATGCTCCTCGGCGACACGTGCACGCGCGGCTGCCGCTTCTGCGCGGTGACCACGGGCAACCCGCGCGGCGCCGTCGACGTGCGCGAGCCCGAGCACGTGGCGAGGGCCCTCTCGCGCATGCCGCTGCAGTACGTCGTCATGACGATGGTCGACCGTGACGACATGCTCGACGGCGGCGCCGAGCACGTGGCGCGCACCGTGCGGCGGCTCAAGGAGCTCCGGCCCGACATGCTCGTCGAGACGCTGGTCGGCGACTTCGGCGGCCACCTCGACGCGGTCGACACGACGGTCGACGCGCGGCCCGACGTGTGGGCCCACAACATCGAGGTCGTCCGGCGCCTCCAGCGCACCATCCGCGACGTGCGGTGCAGCTTCGAGCAGTCGCTCCGCGTGCTCGCACGCGCCAAGGAGCGCGCGCCGGAGATGGTCACCAAGAGCTCCATCATGGTCGGCATCGGCGAGCGCGACGAAGAGGTGCTCGAGACGATGCGCGCGCTGCGCGGCGCGGGCGTCGACGTGGTGACGCTCGGGCAGTACCTGCGGCCGACGCCGAAGCACGCCCCGGTGGATCGCTACGTGGAGCCGGCGACGTTCGAGGACTTCGCGCGCGAGGGACGCGCCATGGGCTTCGCCTACGTGGCGTCGGGCCCGCTGGTGCGAAGCTCGTACAAGGCCGCCGAGGTTTTCCTCCGGAGCGCCCTCAAGCCTGCTCCGGACGCATCGCTCTTGCCGGCCGGCTCGCTCGTCCGGCGCTGATCACTGACAGGGGTCGTCGATCGCCCCCGGCATCGGCACGCTGGGCACCGTCCCGGCCGCCCACGCGGCGAGGAAGCAGCGGTACTCGCGCTTGGGCGCGTCCGTCTGGAAGACGATCTCGTGCCCGTCCTCGATCCCGTCGGACGGGTGCTGCGTCACGACCGCCGTCACGTGCGCGCCGTCGCTCGTGAGGTTGCCCGTGACGGGCAGGGCCACCTGCGTGCCGCCCGAGAACTGGAGGACGCTCTCGAGGGTCGGCGTGCCGTCCGACTTCAGCTCGGCGCTCGTGTCGTCGAGCGGCGTCCCGGTGAGGTCGAGCCCGAGCGACAGGCTCATCGCGTTGGCGATGGGCGGCATGATGTAGTGGTCCACGATGCCCTGCTCCATGAGCACGTCGCGCGGCGCCATCCCCGCGGGCGGCT
>DASVWO010000030.1:0-7425 GCA_036393165.1 Polyangiaceae bacterium
GCGAACGCGGCTCGCTTCTGGGAGGGCACGAAGGATCACGACGTCACCCAGAACTACGCAGCCCTCCTCGACGCCATCGAGGGCGATCCCCCGTTCACCATTCTCGACTTCGGTTGCGGTCCAGGAAGGGACCTCGCGTACTTCCGATCGCTCGGACACGAGGCCGTGGGTCTCGAAGGGTGCCGTTCGTTCTGCGAGATGGCACGCGAGCATTCCGGCTGCGAGGTCCTCGAGCAGGACTTCCTCGCGCTCGACCTGCCGGCGGCGCGGTTCGACGGGATCTTCGCCAACGCGTCGCTGTTCCACGTACCGGCCGCCGACCTACCGCGCGTCCTCGGCGAGCTGCGTGATGCGCTCACGCCGCGAGGCGTTCTCTTCTCGTCGAACCCACGGGGGCGCAACGAGGAGGGGTGGCACGGCGAACGCTACGGCTGCTACTGGGACCTCGATCGCTGGAGGACGTTCGTGACCGCCGCCGGCTTCGAGGAGATCGCGCACTACTATCGTCCGCAGGGCAAGCCACGGGAGGAGCAGCCGTGGCTGGCGACGGTGTGGAGGAAGCCGTCGCCATGAGCCAGGGCGCTCTCGTCGTTCGCGCCGGAGGCCCCTCGGACGTCGCGATCGTCGCGCGTCAGTTCTTCGCGCTGTGGCCCGACGGACCGTTCGCCGAGCACGAAGCGGAGGCGACGGCGATTCTCTCCGGCAGTCCACCGAGCACGTTGCCGCTCGTGGTCCTCGTCGCGGAGCTCGACGGCGCCGTGGTCGGATTCGTCGAAGTCGGTCTGCGCTCGCACGCCGACGGCTGCGATGCGGAGCGCGCAGTCGGCTTCATCGAGGGATGGTACGTGGAGCCCGAGCACCGTCGCCGCGGTGTCGGGCGGGCCCTCGTGCAGGCCGCCGAAGCGTGGGCGCGATCGCGGGGATGTCGCGAGATGGGATCGGACGCGCTGGTCGACAACGACGCGTCGCTCCTCGCTCACGAGGCGCTCGGCTTCGAGGTGGTCGACCGCTGCGTGCACTTCAAGAAGCGGCTGTGACCCTCAGAACCACGTGCGCGCGCGCCAGGCGCGGTACGCGTCTCCGAACCGCTCCTCGAGCACCCGTGCCTCCCGCCTCGCGCGAATCACCTGCACGATCGCCAGCGGGATCAGCGCCAGCAGAAACCATACTTGATCGAGGTACAAGACGAGACCCGCCAGCAGCACGAGCCCGAAGACGTAGACGGGGTTCCGGATGCGCGCGTACAGCCCGCGCGTGACCAGCGTCGTCGCTCGCGGCTCGATCGAGAATGCGTCCCCGAGCTGCCATCGCGCGAGCGTGATCAAGGTGAGCCCCACGAGCGTCAGTGCAAGGCCGGCGATCCGCACCGGCGTCCACGCCCCAGGAGTCACGATCCCCGGAAGGCCCGCGGCGAGGATGATCAGCACCCCCGGGATGGGAGCGATCATCACGAAGCGCGCGCTCGCCTTCATCGCCTGCGAGGCACCCAGGGTCAGGTGCTCGGCTTGCCGAGGTACTTCGCCGGGTCCGCCTGGAACTTCTCCGGGCAGTGCGGGCAACAGAAGTAGTACGTCTTTCCTTGATACTCGGCGTGCGGCGAGTCGTCCCTCACCACGAATTCCTCACCCGAGACGGGGCAGTGAGTCCGATCGCCCACCTTCGCATCACCCGGGGCCTTGAGCTCCGAGGACGTCGACGGAGCCGACGGAGCCGATGGCGTGACGGGCGTCGTGGACGCGGGAGTCGAGCTGGAAGCGCCGCCGCAGGCGACGAGCACGGATGAGATGACGATGGCCGCGAGCTTCATGCCATGCGTTCGTAGCATCACGCGGGCGAGCCGTCTTTCCGGGTGAACACGAACTTTCCGTCGGGCCCGCGGTGGAGCGCCAGATCCACGTCGGGGTATTCCGCCGTGTCCTCGGGATCGCGGTTGCTGATCTCCAGGTATCGCGCCGGACGATCGCTCCGATTGACGAGCTGGTGCCCGTTCTTGGCCCCGGCAGCGAATCCCGCGCACGAGCCGGCGCGGAGGATCTGCTCTCCCTCGTCGGTCAGGAGCACCACTTCGCCCTCCACGACGAAGACGAACTCGTCCTCGCGCGTGTGCCAGTGGCGCATCGAGGACTCCTTCCCGGGTGGAAGGGTCGTCAGGTTCACGCCGACCTTGGTGAGCCCGCAAGCGTCACCGAGCGCCCTCTTTTCCCGCGGGAGCACGCGCGATCGAAAAGGCTCGGGATACCCGGAGCTGTTGCGCGGTTGCAGCGAAGCCGGATCGAGAGCGGGGAGCTTGAGCGCCATGCCCTCCGCATAACACGAGGCCTCACGCGCGGCCGGTCGGCGGTCGCTTGCGCGCGAGATCCACGGCCCGCCACATGTACCAGCTCGCGGCGGTGCGATGGGGACGCCACCGTTCGCCCCAGCGCGCGAGGTCCTTCGGCGACGGCATGCTGCGCCGGCCGTAGGCGACCTTGAACCCGTGGCGCACGCCGAAGTCGGCGACGGGAAGGACGTCGGGCCTTCCGAGGCGGAAGATGAGGAGCATCTCGACGGTCCAACGACCGATACCGCGCACCTGCGAGAGACGCTCGACGATCACGTCGTCGCTCATCCCGTGCAGCTTCTCGATGGCGGGCACCGTGCCGTCGAGCGTCTTCTGCGCGAGATCGCGGAGCGCGAGCATCTTGGGCCTCGAGATCCCGGCGCCACGCAGGGCGCCGTCCTTCAACCCGAGAAGGTGCTCCGGAGCCAGGCGGCCGAGCGGGAACAGCGCGCTCAGGCGGCCGTAGATGGTCGCGGCGGCAGCCCCTGCGAGCTGCTGGTAGACGATCGATTCGGCGAGCGCCTCGAACGTGCTCTTCGTGCGCTCCTTGCGGATGCGTGGCGGGCCGACCTGAGCGACGAGGCGGGCGAGGCGCTCGTCCGCAGACGAGAGATGCGCCGCCGCCGCCGCCGGATCGATGCGCGCGCCCAGGGTGACGCCTTCGATCGCGAGCATCCTGTGCTTCGTTCGGACGCCGCCGTACGCCGAGAACCCACCCGTCTTGCTGCCGGACGCGAGCACGCGCTGACACGGCACGACGATGGGAAAGGGGTTCTTCCCCACCGCTTGCCCGACGGCGCGCGCGGCGCCGGGCGAGCCGACGCGCGTCGCCAGCTCGCCGTAGCCGATCGTCTCGCCGGGCCCGACCCGCCGCAGCTCCCGGTACACGCGACGGTGGAACTCGGGACAGGCGCTGTCGTCGATCCGGAGCTCGTCCAGCGTCCGGAGGTCGCCCGCCAGATGCGCACGCATGGCATCGATCGCCGCCTTCGCCTCGCCGCTCGCTCTGGCCTCGCGGGCGCCCGGAAGATTCGCGAGCAGTCTGCGGCGCGTGGCGTCGTCATCCGCGCAGGGGAGCTGCACCGAGAGCAAACCCCGTTCGCCCCAGGCGACGCCGCACGTCCCGATCGCAGTCGGAAAGAGGCAGTACGAAGCTTCGCTCGCGCCGTGAAGCATGGTGCGGGGTAGTCTAGCGCCCATGCTGACGCTGCACCTCGTCCGTCACGGCGACACGATGCAGGCCGCCGAGGGCTACTTCGCCGGGGACATCGACCCTCCGCTGACCGATCGCGGTCGGGAGCAGGCCGAGAAGGTCGCGCGCGTCGCCGAGCGACTGAAGCTGTCGGCCATCTACGTGAGCCCCAAGCTTCGCGCCCGCCAGACGGCAGAACCGATCCTCCGCGCGTGCAAGCTCGAGCCCATCGTGGAGGACGGCCTTCGCGAGATCGCCTACGGCGCGTGGGAAGGGCGCAAGGAGAGCGAGATCCGCCGCGAGGATCCCGAGCGCTTCACGGCGTGGACGCAGGACCCGGCTCTCGTATCGCCGCCGGGCGGTGAGAGCGCGTTCGCCATCGCCGCGCGCGCGCTTCCGGTGCTGGTGCGGGCGCGCAGCGAGCACCCGGACGGCAACGTGCTCTTCGTGAGCCACAAGGCGACCATCCGGATCATCGTGTGCGCGCTGCTCGGCATGCCGCTGGGCCGCTTCCGTGACCGCGTGGCGTGCCCCACGGCATCGCTCACGACCTTCGAGTTCGGAGAGCGCGGGGGAATGCTCGTTCGGCTGGGGGACGTCGCGCACCTCGCGTAGACTCACGCCGTGCCTCGCGCGCACGACACGGTGTGGCTCCTCATCCCGCTCTCGCTCTATGCAGCGGGAGCCTGCGGCTCCTCGAAGAACGCGTCCGAGCCAGCCGACGCCGGCAGTGACGCCGAGGCGGGTGTCCCCTGCAGCAGTACCGGCATCAGCAAGGGCCCCTGGTCGCTACACGTCGACGGGACGAGCGCGGTCATCCGCTGGGAAGCGTGTCGCACGGGAACGAACCCGCTCGTCTCATACGCGAAGGAGCAGGGCGGTCCGGTGCTCAGCGCGAAGTCCACGGAGACGCCATTCGTCGTCGACAAGACGATCGTCGCGCTCAACGCCGACGCGTCGCCCGACTATGCCGGCACCTGGTACATGCACGAGGCGCAGCTCACGGGGCTCGCGCCGGGCACCTGCTACGACTACCACTTGGTCGCCGACCTCACGACGCAGGCGCGCTTCTGCACGGCGCACGATTCCGGCGACACCTTCAAGTTCCTCGCGATCGGCGACACCAATCCGGCGGTCGGTTTCTCGACGACCAACGTGCTCGATCACGTGCTCCCGGCGGGCTTCGAGTTCACCGTGCACGGAGGCGACATCGAGTACTACGACTCGGTCGTCGAGACGTACGCCATCTGGTTCCGCCTCATGGCGCCGCTGCTGCGCAACGGGGCGATCATGCCGGCCATCGGCAACCACGACGGCGACACTCAGACCGGCGAGCCGAGCGACAAGTTCCAGCAGTACACGCAGCGCTTCTGGGGCGGCGCCGGCTTCTGGGGGACCGACACGTACTACGGCTTCTCGAACGGGGGCGTCTACTTCTTCACGCTCGACACCGAGAACCCCATCGATCCGTCGAGCGTGCAGTTCCAGTGGCTCGCCAACCAGTTGCAGCAAGCGTCGATGCAGCCCGGGTATCGCTTCTCGGTCCTCTACCTGCACCGGCCCTTTCTCACGTGCGGCGATACCGGTGACGATCCCGCGGACCTGATGCAGATGCAGCAGCAGCTCTTCACCAAGTACAAGGTGCCCCTCGTCATCCAGGCGCACATGCATGGGTACGAGCGCTTCGAGCTCCCCGGGCTCACGCTCATCACGGCGGCGGGCGGCGGCGGCGCCATCAACAACGTCGACGCGAACATGTCGCGCAGCTACTGCAACGAGCGCGTCGCGAGCGGCGCCTTCTTCCACGGCGACGTCTTCACCATCTCACCCGGCATGATGTCGATGGAGGCGATCGACGATCAGGGCAAGGTGCGCGACTCGTTCTCGCACGCGGTCCCGTGAGCCTTGATCCCGTGAGCGCCGCTCACCCCAGGGCCGCGTCGAGCGTACGCATGAGGTCGAGCAGGTCCACGAGGTCCTCGACGTAGTCGATCTTCCCCGTGTCGATCCGGACGATGGGGGAAAGGTCGTAGCGCTGGAACCACTGCGCATACAGTCGGTGCAGCCGACGCAGGTAGTCGTCCGGGATGCTCCGCTCGTTCTCCCTGCCGCGCCGGGCAATGCGCTTCTTCGCCGTGGCCAAGGGGCAGGTCAGCGCGACGAGCACGTCGGGCGGCCGGAGGCTGCGGCAGATGCCGGCATAGAGCTCGCTGTACACGGCCCAGTCGCGCCTGGAGAGATACCCCTGGCGGTGCAGGTTCTTCGCGAAGATCTCGGCGTCCTCGTAGATCGTGCGGTCGATGACGGCGGGGCGCGTCGAAGCGGCGAGCTGCTGATGAAGCTTGAGCTTGTGCGCGAGAAAGAAGCACTGGGACTGAAAGGCCCAGGAGCGCATGTCGGCGTAGAAGTCCGACAGGTAGGGGTTGTCCTCGTTCGGCTCGTAGAAGGGGACGAGGCCGTAGCGCCTGACGAGCCAGGCCACGAGGGACGTCTTGCCCGCCCCGATGGTGCCGGCCACTGCGACGTAGCGCTTCATGCCCGAACGCGTCACCTTACTCCGGGAATGAACCGGCCCAGCCGGTGATTTCCCATTCGCAGGGGGACTCTGGCAGATTAGGAAGCCCCGTGGCGCAGCATAACCCGCCCAATCACCGCGCGATCGCCCTCGTGACGGTGGTGTCTCTCGCGGCCACCGTGCCCATCGCGCTGACCGACATGCGCAATGCGGAGGCGGGGTCCCTGGTGGTCGCCCACGAGCGGACAGCCGTGCTCGACGCGCTGCGGATGCCCGGGCTGACACTCGTGACGGCGGACGATCCGTCGGCCGACGAGGCCCGCTTCGCCGTCGACGGGCGGGACGACACCGAGTGGGTGGGCCGGCCGGGAGAGCTCGAGTGGAAGTGGGTCGCGGCCTTCGCCAGGCCGGTCCACATCGGACTCCTTCGCGCAAGCCTGGGCGCGTCGCCGACGAGCGGGGTGCCGACGGTCTTCCACTGGGAAGTGCGCGTTCCCACGCGCGTCGACGCCATCTGCGACGCCGCTCCCGCCGAGAGCGAGGACGGCTGGGTCGCCCTCGACGGCACCGACCAGGGCCTCCCGCCTCAGGCGGACCTCCTGGCCCAACCCACGAGGCGCTCGTGGTTCGTCGACGCGGACGCGTGCGCGCTGCGGCTCGTGGTCGATCGCACCAACGCGGGTCCCCCCGTCGTGCGCGAGGTGCAGGCCATCGAGAGCGCCCGCGACGTGCTCCTCGACGGCGAGGCTGCCGACGACGGAACCTACCCCGGGTTCCGCGCGGCCGACGCCGTCGATGGCACCTACGGGCGTCGCTGGGCGGGAGCGCCGGGCAAGTCGCGCTGGATGCTGCGCGTGGATCTCCCCGGCCCCGTCACGATCGACCGCGTGCGGCTCGTGCTCGGCTACGACGCGACGAGCGTCCCGCGGCCTGCGTGGGGACGGAGCTACGCCGTGTCCTGGGCGCCGCTGCACTACGTGGTCGAGGTGAGCGAAGACGGGCACCACTGGAGCGCGATCACGGGCGAGCCGCTCAGGCCGGATGGCTCGATCCTGCCGCTGCGACGGCGGCTCGTGACGCTGGCGCAGCCGCGCACCGTGCGCGCTCTTCGCCTCGTGATCAACGGGGCGACCGGCGCAAGCGGACTGCCCGAGGCGGGCGCGGTGCCGGTGGTGCGCGAGATCGCCGCTTACGCGGCCGACGACACGCGGCCCGTACTCGCCGCACCCTGGGTCCTCTCGGTGAACGCGAACCCGTCGACCGAGACGCACGCGCTGGCCGGCGGCGAGATGATGAACGACGCCTACTGGGCGAAGTTCCTCCAGCGGCGGTTCTCCCTCGTGGTCCCCGCGATGCGCCGCGACGACCGCTTCGATCGCCCGCTCGGTCCTCACGGAG
>DASVWO010000031.1:0-3765 GCA_036393165.1 Polyangiaceae bacterium
CCTCCCTGGCGCGCATCGCCCGTGGGGAGCGCCAGCTCCACGTGCGTCCCGTGATAGACGTCCGCGTACGGCGCGGATTCCGCCGTGAAGCGAAGCGACCGTCGCCCCTTCGCGGGGTCCTCGAAGCTCTCGCTCGGCCACTTCGGCGAAAGCAGCGAGCAAGCGACGTCGGCGAGCTGACCGAGAGGCGCGGGGAGCTCCGGCGGCGCGGCGGCTCTCGCTCGCTGGCGCGGATCGGTGAAACCGGGACGGATCTCCGACGGTCCGGACATGGGTAGAGTCGCCCCGTGATGGCCCTTCGCTTCGCCGCGTCCGTAGCCGTCGTCGCCGCGTGCGGTGGGCGCAGCCAGCTGGAGATACCGACCTCTGCGAACGCGGCAGCCGATGCCGCGACGGCAGCGGACGCAAACGGCGTCGCACCGCCCGACGCGAGCGCGGAAGCGCCGCCACCGCCCCCCACCTGCGCCGGCGGCGTCGTCGTCGACTCCGCCCAGAACCCATGGTTCCTCGCCCTCGACGCGACGGATCTCTACTTCATCGACGAAGGCGAACCATCCGCCACCGCCGGCAGCTCCCTCCGCCGCTGCCCCAAGGCAACCGGCTGCGCCGGCAAGCCGACCGAGCTGCTCGTCGGCGGCAGACGCTTTCCCGCGGGTCTCGCGCTCGACGACGCGAACGTCTACTGGACCGAGATCTCCACCAGCAGCGCCTACGCCTGCGCGAAGGCGAGCTGCAACCCGGTCTCCCTCTTCACCGACCCGAACGACGCACCGATCACCGTCCTCGCCGACGGCGCGCTCCTCGACATGCTCTCGTATCACGCGCTCGAGACGTGCCCGACCACGGGCTGCGCAGCCCCGCAGAAGCTCACGCCGCTCACCTACGGCGCGCTGGTCGTCGCCGCGGACGCCGAGTGGATCTACTTCACCGTCGCGAGCCCGCAGGGCGCGCCGCGCGGGTCCGTGATGGCTTGCGCCAAGCCCGCGTGCGCCGGGGGCCCGAAGGTGATCGCGACGTCGCTCCCCGCTGCGCCCTGGGGCCTCGCCGTCGACGACACGGACGTCTACATCAGCATCGGCGGCGCCGCGGCCGATCCGGACGGCGCCGGCGCGATTCTCCGCTGCCCCAAGACCGGCTGCGCAGGCGCCCCCGAGACGCTCGTCGCGGGACGCAACCACCCCGTGTACCTGGTGGCCGACACCCAGCGTGTCTACTGGATCGAGGACGGCACGGCGGGCCCCCTCGACGGCGCCGTCGCCGCGTGCGCGAAGGCCGGCTGCGGAGGGGTCGCGCGAACGATCGCCGACCACCAGTACCTCCCGAGCGCCATCGCCGTCGACGCCGGGTGCGTCTACTGGAGCACCTCGGCGAACGGGAACGTCGACGGGACGATCCAGCGCGCGCCGACCGCGGGGCCCTGATTGGACCGCTCGTAACCATTTCGGTGGACGTCCGTATCCCAAGCGATGGGTTGGCGCCCCTGTCCGCTGCTCAGGAGCCGACTGGCGGCGGGGATCGCCCCGCTCGCCGTGCTCGCCTGCGCGGCGTGCATCGAGACGCCTCCCATGCCGCCGCTGGCGCAACCTACAGCGTCGCCAATGTTGGCGGCGGCGCCCCCGGTCGCTGACACGCGGGCAACGACGGTCCGGCTGCGCACCGCCGGCGCGGGCGGCCGCGTTCCCGGCGCGCTCGAGGAAGCCGTCGGCGCCTCGCTCGGCGAAGCGGGTTTCCCCGTCGATCACACTGCGGCGGGCGACGGGGACATCGACCTGGTCCTCACGGTGGTGTCGATGGCCGAGAGCGGCGGCCCGGCGACACGCACGATGTTCACGCTGTCGCCGACCGTCCGCGGGCACGCGATGGAGGACATCACGGGCCACTTCGTGCGGTCCGACGGCGGCATCGACCGCGTCACCGTGCGCGAGGTCTGTCAGCGATTCAGGCGGCGGTACCTGCGCCTTCGCACTGCGATGGCGGACGGCGAACGCTGAGCGATCTAGCCTCGTACATCATGTCCCATGACAAGTTCGACCCCGAGTACGTCTTCTCGCATCACCACGCCACGCCACGGAAGCTCGCCGACTACGAGGCGATCCACGAGGGTGCAAAGCACTTCGCCAGGGTGATCCTCGAGCACGTTCCGAAGTGCGACGATCGGCTTGCCGTGCTCCAGCTCCTGCGCGAAGCGTCGATGCTGGCGTGCGCCGCGGTGACGCTCGAGGGCCGCTTGAAGTAGGGCGTCGCCGTCGATACCACCGGGCGATGCGCCGAAGATCGCGCAGCGCTCCCGGCAGGTAGACGATCATTCGTCCGGCTCTTCTTCGTCGGCGCGGGGCTTCCGGACGAGCGCCATCATCTCGTCGAAGCTCAGCGTCTTCCCCGTGGGCTCCCCGCGTGCGTGAGCCGCCCTCATCTCGGCGATGCGCCCCCGGAGCTCCCGCTCGAGAGCCGGATCAAGCTCGTCGGGCACCGTCTCCCAGAGGACCTCGGCCAGAGCGGCCCGCTCCTCGTCCGGCAGATCAGAGGCGATTCGGAGTGCCTCTGCGAAACGGTTCGACGGCATGGTCATGATCATGTGCCTCCTCGGGTTGGCTGTCGAGGAAGGCGCTCAGCACGGCATATGCCACGCCCGAGCTGCGAGATTTCCGCGGACTTTCGCACGACCGATCTGTCCGGGGACAGATCCGGGGGTGTCCCGGACAGGGGGCAGGCCAACGCCGCCGGCGGAACAATCGCAGCCAAGCCGTGCGCGGGCTCGATGGTCTCAGCGTCACTCGTCATGCGCACCCGGTTCCTCGGCCTCGCCGCGGCGGCAGCAGCGGCGGCGGCTTGCATCGTCAGCTGCCACGCCACGTACAAGCCGTTCGAGGTCGCGGACTCTTGCGGCTGCGCGATCGACCACTACTGCCGCATCTCTCGCGCCGCGCCGTCGGCACCGCCCACCACCGAGTGCCTCCCCATCCCTCCCACGTGCGATCCGCCCTCGTGCTCGTGCCTGGGCCGCCGCGTCGACGCGTGCCGCGAAGAGCTCGGGCGCGTGTGGGTGTTCGAGCGGCGCCCGGTCGCCGCCTGCGACGATTGCTCCGGGGAGGAGTACTGCCTGAGCGTCCCGGGTCAGCACGCGTGTGGCCTGCTGCCGCCGCAATGCGAGGGGGACGACGCCAGCTGCGGCTGCCTCGCGCGCCTGCGGCTCGGGGCCGAAGCGACCGCCTGCGCCGATCACGGCGGACGGATTGAGCTTTCCCTGGCTCGCTGAAAGCGCAACGCTCTGGGCGCATGCGAGCTCTCGGTCCGGCGGCCACCCTCGCGTGCCTCGTGTCGTGCGGCGCGTCGCTGGCGCCTCGAGTGCCCGCCCTCCCCTCGCCGTCGCGGATCGGACTTCAGCCCTGCGCCGTCACGGGCGTGGGAAGACCCGCTCTCTGCGGCGTCGCCACGGTCCCCGAGGACCGCGCGACCCGCGTCGGTCGAACGCTGAGCCTCGATGTCGTCGTCGTGCCCGCTGCCGACAAAGAGCGCACCAACCCAGATCCCCTGTTCGTCCTGGCCGGCGGCCCCGGCCAGGCGGCGACGGAGCTCGCTGCGGACACGCTGCAGAGCCTCACGTCCGTCTCCGAGACGCGCGACATCGTCTTCGTCGACCAGCGCGGAACCGGCCGCCACAGCCCCCTCCGGTGCCCGCTCCTCCCCAACGACGGCGCCCCCGACTTCGGCACCCTCGCGGGCGGCGTCCTCCCCGAGCAGCGCCTGCGCGACTGTCTCGCGCAC
>DASVWO010000032.1:0-2783 GCA_036393165.1 Polyangiaceae bacterium
AGGACCGCCTCGGCGCTCGCGAGCGGCTGGAGCACCACGTCGGCGACGGTGAGCCCGCATCGCTCGGCGCAGCGGATGACGTTCTGCACGCAGCTCGTCGCCGCGGTCACGAGGTTCACCTTCACGCCGAGGCGCACCCCGGCCATGCCGATGGGGTCGCGGATGCCGTCCTGGCTGTCGACCATGTACTCGCGCGGGAGCACGTGGAGGATCTGCCGGTCGGCGTCGACCGGGATGGCGCGCGCCCCCTCGAGCACGCGCTCGACGTCGTTGCGCGTGACCTCGCCGCCCGCGATGGCCGCGACGCCGTCGGACGCCGACGAGCGCACGTGACTGCCGCCGATGCCGGCGTAGATGGTGCGGATCTCGACGCCCGCCATGGTCTGAGCGCTCTCGATGGCGTCCTTGATGGAGCGGACCGTCCAGTCGATGTTCGCGACGATGCCCTTGCGCAGGCCGCGGCAGGGCACGATGCCGGCGCCGAGGATCGTGATGCCGTCGGTGGGGTCCACCTCGGCGACCACGGCGCACACCTTGGTGGTTCCGATGTCGAGGCCGACGACGATCTCGCCTTGCGAGGATGCGGGGCTCATCTCACCCCGGGGATCGCATGGCGCGCGAGAGCGGGCCAAGTCTTCGACATGCACGGGTTTCGTGGCGTTCGCGGCGCCGACGTGACCAGGGATTCACACGGCGCGGCGATCTCCGCGTCATGCCGCCTCCCTCCGCGCGGCACGTCCCGTGCTGCTCTCGGGCAGCCATGAACCGGACGGCAATCATCCCCGCGTTCCTGGCGGTCGTCGCGCTGGGGTGCGGAGGGAGCACGGCGGCACTGAGCGGCGACGGAGGCACGGGGGAAGAGGGAGGCAGCGGCAGCAGCAGTGGGGGTGGGAGCGGCAGCGGAAGCGGCAGCGGCGGAGGGGTGAGCGCGGACCGCGCTGCGACCGACGCGGCGAACGCCTACTGCCAGCGCGCGGAGCAGTGCGCCCCCGCGTACGTCTCGATCGGGTTCGGCGACGTCGGCACGTGCGAGCAGCGGCTGAAGATGGAGCTGCTTCCGGTGTTCGGCTCCGACGGCACGAGCTCGACGCCCGCCCAGACCGAAGCGTGCGCTCAGGCCATCCCCCAGGCGACGTGCGCCGACCTGCTGGCCCGCAAGAACCCGACGGCCTGCCAGACCCTCTCCGGGATGCTCCAGGATGGCGCCGCGTGCGGCGCCGACTCGCAGTGCCACGGCACGCGCTGCCGCGTCGCCACCGGTGCGGTCTGCGGAACCTGCAGCAGCCCCGCCTCCGCAGGCGCGCCCTGCGGCGCCGATGCCGACTGCCAGGCAGGCATGGGGTGCGTCAACGCCCAGTGCACCGCCTACGGCAGCGAGGGCGCTTCGTGCACCACGACGCAACCGTGCCGGCCGGACCTCGGATGCGTCGGTGGCGCCTGCGGCACGCCGAGCCCCGCGGGCACCACGTGCCAGTCGACCGCCGAGTGCGACCTGATGCACGGGTACGCGTGCCACCCCGTGAGCATGACGTGCCAGCCGTTCACCTTCGCGCAGGCCAACGGCAGCTGCGGCCTGGTGAACGGCGCTCTGGTCCTCTGCTCCGGCCCCGGCTCGCTCTGCAAGGGCGCTCAGTCACCGAGCTACGTGGGCACCTGCGTGCCCTTCGCGACCGACGGTACGGCGTGCGACGCCGATGCCGGCCCGCTCTGCGACGTCGGCGCCGTCTGCTCGGGCGGCACGTGCCAGGTGCCCGACCCGGCCAGCTGCCACTGAGGCGACGACAGCTCGCGCGCGAAACGCACGATGCGCTCGGCGATGCGCGCCGGCGGGACGTGCCCGATCGCCTCCGGCTCCTCGACGATCGCGTGGGGCGGGAGGTTCTGGCGGAACCAGGAGAGGTGCGACGCGGGCAGGAAGCGCTCGCTCTTGCCCCAGACCAGCAAGATGGGAGCCGTGAGGCGACCCAGCGCCTCCGAGGTGTCGATGCCGTCGATGGATGCGGCGCGGATGATCTCCCGCACCGCCCGCCGCTTCATCGTCGCCTCCGGGATCTCGTGAGCGACCAGTCGCGCCGCGCGCGGCACGCGGTGGTACACGAGCGACAGGAACGCGAGCGCATCGGCGCGCGAGCGCATGTCGATCGACGCGACGAAGGCGCTCCACTCCTCCCTGGTGAAGCGCGCGCCCGCGGGAGACAGAAGGACCAGCGCGCGTACACGCTCCGGGCGCGACAGCGCGTACTGCATCGCGACGGCGCCCCCCAGCGAGTTGCCGACCAGCACCGCCGGCTCGACGAGGAGCGCGTCGAGCGCGGTCGTCATCGCCTCGAAGAGCGCGGTCGGTGTGACCACCCCCGCGGCCTCGCCGCTGAACCCGTGCCCTGGGTAGTCGGGCGCGACGAGGCGGCTGACGTGTGGCCGCAGGCGGCCCATCATCGGGCCGAACGGCGTGGCGCTCGCGCCCAGACCGTGGAGGAGCACCATGGGCGGGAGCGAGCCGTGCCCCTCGACGTCGTAGGTGTGCACGGGCCCCAGCGGGGTGTCGACCCAGCGCACCCGGGCACCGCGCGACCGGAGAGTCCTTCGACCGAGGCGCTCGAAAAGGGGGATGAGGACCGGACGCACCGCGCCAGAGGTTAGCTCAGGCGCGGACGGCCGCCTCCGGGCGAAGGGTGTCCTCGACGCGCGCCAGTATCTCCTTGAGCCGTTCGATGTCCACGGCGAGCGCGTGCTGCAAGTCGTGGCGGTCGGTGCGCGCGGCTTCCTTCTCGAGCTCGTCGACG
>DASVWO010000033.1:0-5857 GCA_036393165.1 Polyangiaceae bacterium
GATCACCTGGTTCGGCGATCCAGCTATGACACCCGCAGGAGAACCCTCATGAGCAAGCTCACCCTCGACCCCAGGTCCGCAGCGCTCCTCGTCATGGACTTCCAGACCGCCGTCGTCGAGATGATCGCGACGGACAGGGACGCGCTTCTCGCGCGAACGGCCAGGCTCGTCGGAGCCGCGCGCAGCGCCGGCATGCGGGTCGTCTACGTCGTCGTCGCCTTTCGCGCCGGCTACCCCGAGGTGAGCCCGAAGAACCAGAGCTTCGCCCCCATCCGAGACAGCGGGCGATTCACCGAGGGATCCTCCGGCACGGAGGTGCACGCCGCGGTCGCTCCGAAAGCCGGGGAAGCGGTCGTCACCAAGCACCGCGTGAGCGCCTTCGCCGGCACCGACCTCGACATGATCCTCCGCGCGAACGGCGTGGACACGCTCGTCCTCGCAGGACTGGCGACGAGCGGGGTCGTCCTGTCCACCCTGCGCCACGCCGCCGATGCCGACTACCGCATCACGGTGGTCGAGGACTGCTGCGGCGACCGGGACCCGGAGGTCCATCGGGTCCTCATGGAGAAGGTCTTCGCGAGGCAGGCGACCGTGGTCAAGGCGGAGGAAGTGAGCACGGCTCTCGGAACGAGGTGAGCCGCAAACCGCCGATCGTCCAGGCACGGCGCTCGCACACCCGGCGCGGCGATGAAGCACCTGCTGCGCGTGCTGGGGTTCTCGTCCATCTGCGTCTGCACCAGCGCGGCCGCGCAGGGCCCATCTGCTCCACCGTCCGAAGCGCCGCCGACGGCCCGGCTTCCGCCCGGGACGATGACGTCATCCGAGCACACGGACGCGTGGAAGATCGCGAACGCGCTCGCCGCGGCGCCCACGGCCATCGCCGAGAACGCGACCGTCCGCGACTGGCCGCTCCCGAACGGCAGGGTCCTCCGTCAGGGCACGAACGGATGGACCTGCTTGCCCGACCTCCCCGGCAGACCGCAGCACGACCCGATGTGCCTGGACGAGACGAGCCTGAAGTGGATGACGGCCGTGATGTCGCACCAGGCGCCGCACGCCGACCGGGTGGGCCTCTCGTACATGTTGCTCGGTGAAGCGCGCGCCGATCCGGACGACATCACCGCGACGAAGCCGCCGCCGGGGAAGAACTGGTCCTACACGGGACCGCACGTGATGGTCGTGCTGCCGGACTCCTCTCGAGACGCGCTCTCCGGCGTCAACCGCGACATCACGAAGGACGAGCCCTACGTGACCGCCGTGCAGGCACCCAGCCCACTCTGGATCATCCCGGTCGCGAGGGGCGGTGAGCTCCTGAGGGTCTACCGGCCGTAGGCACCGTGAATGCACGCACGGAGCGGCGGAGGTGCCCCGTGATTGCCGCTCCCAGCTCGTTCCTGGCCCCTGTCGAGTCGCACGATCATCCATCCGGTTGGGCGATGGTCTTGCGCGGGGTGATCGCCGTGGTCTTCGGCGTCATCGTGATGCGCAGCCCGGGGCTCGCCGCGGCCGCGTTCGTGATCGTGTTCGCCGTCTATGCGTTCGTCGACGCGGGCATGGACTTCTTCGTGGCCGCGCGGCGGGGCAGGGCTGGCCTCAAGTGGGGCTGGTACCTCTTCGAGGGCATCGTGAGCGTCGCCCTGGGCGTGCTCGCGCTCGCGCTCCCCGGGATGACCATCCTGCTGGCCGTGCTGCTCATCGGCATCCGGGCCCTCGTGCTGGGGATCCTGGAGCTCGCCGCGGCGTTCTCGTCGAGAGCGATCGTCGAGTCGCGATGGCTCATCGGTCTCGCCGGCGCCGTCTCCATCCTCTTCGGCATCCTGCTGCTGGCGCGGCCGACGGCCGGCGCCGTCGCGGTCCTCTGGATGGTCGGCGCCTACGCCCTCGTCTTCGGGGTGGTGCTCTTCGCCCTCGGGCTGCGCATGCTCTGGACCGGTCACGAGGAGCATCACGTTCAGCACCCCGCCGCCACCGCGGGATGAGCTACCGCCGCCGAGCTCGCGACCCTTCTGGTAGTCTTGAGGGTTGCGATGGGAGGGTCTCGGCGGAGTCGCGTGCCTGGCGGAGCTGCGTGCGCGCTCCTCGTCCTGAGCGCGGCGGCGACGGCTCACGCGGCCACCGACATCGCCCTGCTCGGCAAGCCGGCGCTGCGCGTCTTCACCGACAAGGACGGGCTTCCCCAGAACACCGTGGCGGCGCAGGCGTTCGACGCCGACGGGCGCCTCTGGGTGGGGACGCAGGAAGGGCTCGCGTTCTACGACGGTCACTCGTTCCAGCCGGTCCCGTTTCCCGACGGAGCGAAATGGGTCACCGCGCTCGCGGAGCTCTCCGATGGCTCTCTCGCCGTCGGGACGCACGACGCGGGGCTCTGGCTCGTGAAGGGCGGCCGCTTCGATCACGTCGATGCGAAGAGCGGTCTTCCCGATGATGCCGTCCTGAGCGTCGCGGCCGACTCGGGTGGCGACCTCTGGGTCGGAACGCGCCACGGTCTCGCCCACAGGTCCGGTGGCGCGTGGACAAGCGTCCCGGCCTCCGAGCTCCCGCTCGCCGCCGGCGCGGTGCACGCGATCGCCGTCGCCCCGGGGGAGCCCCGGCGCGTCTGGGTCGGTGGGGACCTCGGAATCGCCGTTTCCTCGGGGCCATCGTGGCGCTCGTACGCGCCCGGAGAGAACGGGCTCCCCCAGGCGCACGCCGCGTACATCACCGTCGACCCGAACGATCACGACCGCGTCTGGGTCTCGATGCGCGCGGCGGGGCTCGCGACGCTCGACGGCGAGAGGTGGCGCGTCATCGGATCGCACGACGGGCTCCCCTGCGACGACATCGGCCCGGTCGTGGCGATGCCGGGCGTCCTCTGGGTCGGAACGATCTGCGGCGGCCTCGCGCGACTCGAAGGAGGCCGCGTCACGGTCGTCGACTCGCGCAACTCGGAGCTCAAGGACGACCTCGTCCGGAGCTTGCTCGCGGGAAGGGCGAGCCAGGGGCCTCCGGAGCTCTGGGTGGGAACCGAGACCGGTGGAGTCGCGCGCGTCGCGCTCGGTGGGTGGCGCGCGTTCACGCCGAACAGCTCCCCCATCCGGTCTGCGGTCTACGCCTTCGGGTGGGGTACCGGCAGCGGAGCCGAGCCGAACGCGGACGTGACCTGGATCGGCACCGAGAACGGGCTCACGCGCTTCGACGCGAAGGGCTGGTCGGACGTGCCAATCTCCGGCCTCGCCGGGGACGAGGCGTACGTGAACGCCGTGGTCGACGCGCGCGGCACGAAGAGCCGCGGCCTCTGGGTCGGGACGTTCGGTGGCGCGGCGCGCCTGAAGGACGGCTCGTGGACGCTCTTCGGCAAGTCGAGCGGGTTGCCGAGCGAGATCGTCCTGACTCTCTTCGAGGCGAGCGCGGGCGGGGGAGGCGTGGAGCTCCTCGCCGGGATGCGCAACGGCCTCGCGCGCTTCGACGGCGAGCGCTTCGCCCCGGTGACGGACGCCGGCGCCCCCACGTCGGAAGAGGTCACGTCGATGGTCGAGACGCGCGGTCCCTCAGGACGCCCGGTCCTCTGGGTCGCGACCGCGTCGGCGGGTCTCTTCCGGCGCGAGGGGGGGACGTGGACGAGCTTCCTCGCGAGCAACTCCCCGCTCCCCAACGACGAGGTGCTGCAGGTTCAGCGCGTGAACCTGTCGGACGGCCGCGAACGGCTCTTCGTCTCGACCGGCGAGGCTGGGCTCGCGTGGCTCGATCCGTCCTCCCCTTCTCCGCACTGGTTCGTCCTCAGCACCAAGACCACCCCGGCGCTCCCCGACCAGCTCGTCTACGGCGTGCAGCAGGATCGCGCGGGGCGGATCTACGCGTTCACGAACCATGGCGTCGCTCGCCTCGTCGAGCGAACCGGCGTCACGCCCGAGGCGTTCACGGTGAGCGTGATGACGACCGAGGACGGCCTGCCGAGCAACGAGTGCAACAGCGGAGCGTCGGCCATCGATCCGCGCGGGCGCGTCTGGGCGGGCACGGTCTCCGGAGCGGCCGTCCTCGACGCGACGACGGAGCCGGACGATCGCTCGACCAAGCGCCTGCTCCTCGAGAAGACGCTCCTCTACGGCGACCCGTTCGATCTGCGGGGTCACCCGGACCTCGCCTACGACCAGGACACGCTCTCCTTCGAGCTCGCGCTCCTCAGCTTCCATCGCGAGTCCGACACCCGGTTCCGCACCCAGCTCGTCGGCCTCGAGAAGGAGCCCTCGGCGTGGAGCCCGGACAGCAAGGTCCGCTACACGAGCCTGCCCGCCGGAACGTACGAGCTCCGCGCGTGGGGGCGCGACTACGCGGGGAACGTCTCCGGGCCGATCGCGGTCCCGTTTCGAGTGCGGCCCGCGCCGTGGCTCACGTGGTGGGCGATGCTCGGATACGCGATCGCCGGGGTCTCTCTCGTCGCATTCGGCGTTCGGGCGCGCGTCCAGGGGTTGAAGGAGCGCGCGCGCGAGCTGTCGGAGCGAGTGGATGCTCGCACCGCGGAGCTCGCGACACGCAACGCGGAGCTCGCGACCAAGAACCGCGAGCTCGATCGCAAGAACGCGGAGCTCGTCGCGTCGAACGAGCGCGCGGACCGGATCTTCTCGGCGTTCACCGACGTGCTGCCCGGGAGCGTCCTCGACGACAAGTACCGGATCGAAGAGCGAATCGGCACGGGGGGCTTCGCCACGGTGTTCCGCGCGCAGCAGCTCTCGCTCGACCGGCACGTCGCCGTGAAGATCTTCCGGCCCGCCCCCGGCAACGATTCGGCGCTGGCGCTCGACAGGTTCCAGCGCGAGGGGATGTCGACGTGTCGGGTGAACCACCCGAACGCGATCCAGGTCTTCGACTCCGGCATCTCGAGCGACGGGATCCCCTACTTCGTGATGGAGCTGCTCGAGGGGCGGACGCTCTCGTCCGAGATGCGGAGCCGCGCGGGACTCTCGCTCAGGCGCGCGCTCGACGTGATGATCCCGGTCTGCGAGGCGCTCGCCGCAGCCCACGCGGCGGGGCTCATCCACCGCGACGTCAAGCCCGACAACGTCTTCCTCGCGCAGACCCCCGGCGGGGAGACGGTGAAGCTCCTCGACTTCGGCATCGCGAAGCTGGTGGAGGCAGACCCGGGAGACTCGCCCAACACGGCGAGCACCACCTTCGTCGGCACGCCGAAGTACATGGCGCCCGAGCGGCTCATGCACACCGAGTACAGCGCGGAGAGCGACATCTACAGCGTCGGGGTGATCCTGTACCAGGCCGTCCTCGGGCGGACCCCGTGGACCGAATCGGACGACATCTTCTTGCTCATCGCCCAGATCGTCGCCGGGAGGGTCGTTCCGATGGCCGACCTCGGCGTCCCCGCACCCCTGTCCGCGATCGTCATGAGGGCCCTCTCCCTCGAGCCCGAGATGCGCCCGACGGCGACGGCTCTCGCGGGCGAGCTGTCGGCGCTGGTCCAGACGCTCGGCCCGGAGGAGCTCGCGAAGGTGTACGGCAAGCCCACGCAGAACGACGACGTCATCACGATCACCGAGCGCGGTGGGGTCTCGCAGGACACGGTGACGGTGGCGCCGACGTCGGCCGTCCGCCCGAAGGGCGACTCGGCCGACGAGCCGAACCGAAAACGAAACTGAAAGGGCGGCGATTCCGATGGCGAAGAAGAATGACGCCGAGGGCGGTGCTGCGGCCAAGGGGCTTCCGACGAAGCTCTTTGCCACCGCACGTGCCTGGGAGCAGTGGCTCGATCGAAACCACGACCGCTCGCGGGGCGTGTGGCTGAAGCTCGCAAGGGCCACCGCGGGCATCGAGTCCCTCGGCTACGCCGGGGCTCTGGAGATCGCGCTTCTCTTCGGCTGGATCGACGGAC
>DASVWO010000034.1:0-39024 GCA_036393165.1 Polyangiaceae bacterium
CGTCGCCATGGCAGCGGCGAGCGCCATCGCTGCGGCGCCACCCATCCCCAGGAGCACCCCCGCGCGCATGATCCAAACATACCACCCGGGGGTGCCGCGAGACGCCCCTCACACGATGATGTCCTGGAACCTCCGGCGAAGGAGCAAGCTCGCGGCGTCGGCCGCGCACTCGCGGCAGTAGCTGAAACGCGAGATCAGGCGGTCGATCGCCCCCTCTGCATCCCGACGCTGCTGCATGTCGAGACCCACGCCCTCGTCGCGCACCAGCAGCACGATGGATCGCGCCAGGTGCGCCACCGACTCGCGACGGTCCGCGAAGATGGCCTCGCGCATCCTGCGGAGGTGCTGCGGGAACACCGTGGCCGCGTCCACCTTCTGTCCCGGGTGATCGAGCGCCCACGCGGCGATGGCGCTGATGAGCTGACGGCGCCAGTCCTGCGACTCGCCCTTCACGTCGAGCAGCCGCTCGACCTCGGCCATCATCTTCTCGTCGGGATCCTCGTAGCGCTGCGTGACGCGGTTGTAGAGGCGCTCCTTCTTCACCCAGACGCTCACGTGCTGCACGTAGCGGTCGAAGAGGTCCGAGTACTGCTCCTCCTGCACGAAGCCGCTCGCCACGTAGAGCTCGTACTCGCTCGCCACGAGAAGGCGCAGGAAGAGAGTTTCGCGGAATCCCTTCACGTCGTGATAGCCGCCCGGCACCATGTCCTGCTGCAGCCAGTCGAACTCGTTCTTTCGCTGGCAGAGCGCCTCGATCTCGTCGAGGACGGCCACGGGGCTCAGGCACTTGAACGTGGGCGACTGCGCGGCGTCGAGCAGCGAGATGCGCATCTCGCGCGGGCTCGCGCCGATGCGGCCCTCGTAGATGGGATACGTCTCGCTCTCGGTCCAGATCTCGGCGACCGATGCGCGAAGCAGCTTCTGCGAGTCGGGATCGAGGCGGTCGGGCGTCTTGCCGGTGGCGTAGAGATCCGCCTTCTCGACGGCCGTGAGCGTCGACACGATGGCGCCGAGCGCGCGCGAGTACCGGTCGGGGTTCGGCCGGCGCATGCGCGTGTAGACGGCGAAGGTCGCGGCCATCTCGGTCGCGTGCGGCGCCACGTGACGGCGCACCTGCGGCGCGACGTGCGTGTCGTAGATGAGCCGTTCCTGGTCGAAGCTGCGCAGGTAGGGCACGCGCGTCAGCTCGAGGCGGCCGCGGAAGCTCGCGAACTCGGCGTGCTCGCGGAAGGCGTCGAGGTGCAGCTCGTTGGCGCTGCCCATCATGACGCAGTTGAGCTGGAGGTTCTGCGCGGTGAGGGCTACCTCGCCCGTCTCGACCGAGAGCTGCAGGTACTTGAACGCGTCGAGCGGCCGCTTCAGGAGATCGCTGAACTCCAGGAGACCACCCGCGGCGTCCACGAGCTCGCCCTTGGCTTCGTAGAGCGTCACCGCCTGCAGCGACGGCGGCAGCGACTGGAGGGAGCGGTCCATCGTGATCTGGCGCTCGGCCGCGTCTACGCTGAGCTGCGGGCCGATGGTGACGGCGCCCACGCGGTAGCGGCGCGAGACGAAGTAACGCTCGACCTGCACGTGCTTGAGCACGTCGGCATACGACCCGTCGTACGAACCGAGGAGCGCCTCGAAGACCTGCTGGCTCTTCATCGAGAGCTGGCCGCGCAGGATCCACTCGTTCGGCGGCTCGGTCGCCCCCGCGCGCTTGTACGCCGCCTCGAGCAGACGCTGCCGGTCGGGCACCGGGATGAGGAACAGCGGGTGGTCGCGCACCTCGACGAGCAGCTTGGCGTCGATCTCCTCGTCGGTGAGATGGGCGAAGGACTCGGCGCCCTCGCCGCGTGCCCCCTTGCCCTGCGAGAAGCCGAGCGAGCCGCGCATCGTCTTCTGCGAGGGGAAGACCCAGTTGAAGCGGTAGAGCGCGCCCTCGTCGAGCGTCGAGTAGTGCTCGAGCGCCGCCATCATGCAGGCCGCGATGGTCGACTTGGCCGACCCGTTCGGCCCGTGGAGGAGCACGAGGCGGTTGGCCCGACCCTCGCGCGCGAAGTTGCAGATGGCGCGGTAGATCTCCTCCTGCACCTGCTCCTGGCCGACGAGAGCGCCGCGCGGCAGCGCGCCTGCCTGTGCCGGGGCGGCCTCCCACGGCAGGTCGAACAGCTTGAAGCGCGTGTGCTCGCCCCAGGGGTAGCGCACGCTGCTCTTGCCGTAGTGGTCGAAGACGTCTCGCAGGTAGCGGCTCGAGTCGCGCGAGTAGCGCACCGGCTGCTCGTCGAAGAGCGCGAGGTACTCGGCGAAGGAGAGAACGCGGCGGCCGGCGCGGAACCGCTGCTCGACGTGCTCGGCAATGGCCCTGACCTGCGACGCGGCGTCGCGCGGCTCGCTCATGGGTTCAGACTAGCCCGCACGCCCGAGCGAAGCGAGGGAGCGGGCTGGAACGCATGACGTGCGCCTGCGTCACCTGACGGCGACAGGCACGGTGACGGTCTGTTGCTCGAGCTGGCAGCTCGCCGCCGAGCACACGCTGAGCTTGAAGTTGCCGGTGATGCTCCTGGCACCCCTGTCGGCGGCCTGGAACGTCACGTTCATCACGCCCGATTGCGCGCCGGTCTTGTGCCAGTCGTCAGCGTCCTTGGAGAAGACGTTGGGCCCGCCGCGGTCGGTGCCCCGGAAGGTGATGCCGGCGGCTTCGTCCGCCTTGAACTTGTAGGGGTACTGGTCGTTGATGTGGAAGTCGCCCGTGGCGACCAGGGTGAGCTTGGCCGTGCAGTTGGCGCCAGAGGGGCAGTCGCCGACCTGGGCCCCGTCGACGAAGAAGTTCGCGCCGCACGCGGTGTGGCCGCACTCGGTTCCCTGCGGCGCGGGGACGCCGCGGTCGTCACGATCCGAAGCATGCCCGCTCTTGCCGCAAGCGGACGCGGCGATCGCGAGGATCACCACAGCCGCCGCGCCCACGCTTCGCATGGGGCTGCCATAGCACAGAGGTCACCGCACGTAAGCCTCGAGGCGGGGTCCCTCGAGCTCCGACCTGGGGCCCGCCGCGGACGCGAGCACCGGATCGCGGCGGTCGGCAGGGACGTCGTAGGGAGCCAGCGCGAAGGTCACGCCGGTGGCCGTGCGTCCTTCGGCGATCACGGCGATCCCGAAGTCGTCGCGCTCGCGTTTGCGCCAGCGCTGCACGAGCTCGCGCACCTCGAGCCGCACGGTCGCCCCGGCGGCGCCTGCGATGCGGGTGACCGGTGCGGCCACTTCCTCGACGGACGGTTGCGAGCCCCACGTGAGCGAGCGCGAGTCCCACGGGCTCACGACGCGCGCAGTGTGCAGGGCGATGGGCGCGGGATCCGTCGTGGCGTCCGGAACGCGGTCGAGAAGGAGGTACGCCTCGAGGACGGTCGTCTCGCGGGGCAGGGGAACCGCGAAGCGCAGGAAGAGCACGGCGCCGTCGCCGCGGCCCAGGGTCGCCACCGCCGGTGGCCCATCGGCTGCGTCGCTGCTTCCGCGGTGCGCCCAGCCCACGTCCTGCGGGGGAAAGAGGAGGCGCCGGGCCGAGTCGATGGCGGGCGTTGCCCCGCGAGCGACGCAGCGTCCCGCGACGCAAGCGGCCCGTGTGCCGCACTCGGTCTCCGAGACGCACATGCGCGGCGGAGGGACGCACGCCGAGATGACTGCGACAGCGACTGCGAGCGAGGGGCCGAGACCTCTCATGACGTCATCTTCTCGCACAGGGCAAAGAGCGCGTCTTCCTGCTCCTCGTCCCGGAAGCGTCCGCGAATCTCCTTCTTGTCGTAGTAGAAGCCCGCGGTGTCCTCGGCGAGGGCGCTCGAGGAGGCGAGCCACACGGCCGTCTCGGCGCCGCGCTCCGGCGTGCGTCCGAAGAGACCGACGACGCGCCACGCGACGCTCGCGATGCCGGTGCGTACGAGCGGCGTGCGCACCAAGCCGGGGTGCACCGCGTTGACGACGACGCCTCGGGCGCGCAGTCGCCGCGCGAAGGCCCACGTGAGCATGAGCACCGACTGCTTGCTCTGCCGGTAGGCGCGAAGGCCGGTGTACCGGCGGCGCTCGAACTGGACGTCCTCGAGGTCGAGCCCCCCGAGCTGATCCGACGCGACGTTGATGACGCGCGTCGGGGCCGAAGAAGCCAGGAGATCCTCGAGCAGCCGCGTCAGCTGGAAGACGCCGAGCACGTTCGTCGCCCAGGTGAGCTCGACTCCCTCGCTCGTCTTGCGCTTGTCCATCGAGAAGCAGCCGGCGCAGTTGACCAGCACGTGGAGCTTCGGGAAGCGCTTCCTGAAGTCCTCGGCGAACCGGCGCACGCTGGCGCGGCTGGCGACGTCCACCTCGACCGCCTCGACCCGGGGGTTGGCGGCGTCGTCCCCAAGCTCCTCGGCGACCCGACGCCCGCGCTCGAGGTCGCGGGCAGCGACGAGGACGTGTCCCCGTCGCAAGGCCAAGCCGTGGGCAATGGCGCGGCCGATGCCCGAAGTGGCGCCCGTGATCAGGCATGTACGATCAAGAAGGTCGTCCTGCCTGGCGGGCACGACGCGCATCATAGATGCGCGCTAATATCCGCGCGATGCCGCAGAGTGACGAGGCGCCGCTCCTGCGCGTCCGCGATCTGGTGACGAGCTTCCGCACCGACTCGGGGACCCTGCGCGCGGTCGACCAGGTGTCCTTCGAGGTGCCGCGGGCGAGCACCGTCGCGCTCGTCGGCGAAAGCGGCTCGGGAAAGACGGTCACGGCGCTCTCGGTCCTGCGGCTCGTCGCGTCACCGCCCGGGCGCATCGAGTCGGGCTCGGTCGAGCTCGAGGGGCGGGATCTCCTGCAGCTCCCCGAGCGCGAGATGCGCGCGGTGCGCGGCAACCAGGTGTCGATGATCTTCCAGGAGCCGATGACGAGCCTGAACCCGGTCTACACGGCCGGCTGGCAGATCATGGAGGCGGTGCGCCTTCACCAGAAGAAGTCGCGGGCACAGGCACGGGCGCGCGCCGTGGAGCTCCTGCGCCTGGTGGGCATCCCCGAGCCGGAGACGAACGTGGACGCCTACCCGCACCAGCTCTCGGGCGGGCAGCGCCAGCGGGTGATGATCGCGATGGCGCTCGCCTGCGAGCCGAAGCTGCTCCTCGCCGACGAGCCGACGACGGCGCTCGACGTGACCATCCAGGCCCAGATCCTCGAGCTGCTGCGCGACCTGCAGCGACGCCTCTCGATGAGCATCCTCCTCATCACGCACGATCTGGGCGTCGTCGCCGAAAACGCGGACCACGTCGTCGTCATGTACGCAGGGCGCGTCGTCGAGAGCGCGCCGGCGAAGCAGCTCTTCGCGAAGCCGATGCACCCCTACACGCGAGGGCTGCTCGAGAGCATCCCGCGGCCCGAGGCGCGCGCGTCCGGGCAGGTGCGGAGGCTCAAGACCATCGAGGGGATGGTGCCGGACATGCGCGCGCTTCCGCCGGGCTGCCGCTTCGCCGACCGCTGCGCCCTGCGCATCGACAAGTGCATCGAGGAGGAGCCGCCGCTCGCGCCGCTCGAGGCGGCGGCGGAGCGACGCTCGCGCTGCTGGCGCGCCTCGGAGGTCTCGCCGTGACCGAGCCGAAGGATCTCTTCCAGCAGCCGGCCAAGCCGCCGTCCGCGCCGCCGGAGCGCGAGGAGTCGATCGATCCGGCCGCGGGCGGTGGGGACCGGCCGCGCACGCTCGCCGCCACCGAGCGCATCGCGAAGTACTTCCCCGTGGAGACGACGTGGTTCGGGCGCAGGGGCCGCTTCGTTCGCGCCGTCGACGGCGTGTCGCTGCGCGTGCGTCGCGGCGAGACCATGGGCCTGGTCGGCGAGAGCGGTTGCGGCAAGAGCACGCTGGGGCGACTGATGCTGCGCCTCGTGGATCCCACGTTCGGGCGCGTCGTGTTCGACGGGCAGGACATCACGCACCACAGCCAGCGCGAGCTGCGCCCTCTGCGGCGGCGCATGCAGATCATCTTCCAGGACCCCTACTCGAGCCTCAATCCGCGCATGACGGTGCGCGAGATCGTCGGTGAGGCCATCCGCGTCCACCGCCTCGCCAAGACGCGCACGGAGGAAGAGACGCGCATCGTCGATCTGCTCGAGCGCGTCGGCATGCGCGGCGACGCGATGGATCGCTACCCGCACGAGTTCTCGGGCGGGCAGCGCCAGCGCATCGGGATCGCGCGCGCCCTCGCCGTGGAGCCCGAGTTCATCGTCTGCGACGAGCCGATCAGCGCGCTCGACGTGTCGATCCAGGCGCAGATCGTGAACCTCCTCGTCGAGCTGCAGGAGCGCCTGGGTCTCGCGTACCTCTTCGTCTCGCACGACCTCAAGGTGGTCGAGCACGTGAGCCACCGGGTCGCCGTGATGTACCTCGGCAAGATCGTCGAGCAGGCGTCGAGCGAGACGATCTACCGGCATCCGCGCCATCCCTACACGCGGGCGCTGCTCGCCGCGGTTCCGCAGCCGGATCCGGATCGCAAGCGCGTGCGTCTCGTGCTCGAAGGCGACGTACCCTCTCCCATCGACCCGCCGAGCGGCTGCGCGTTCCATCCTCGGTGTCCGCGCGCCGTCAAGGGAACGTGCGACCGCGACGTGCCTCGGCTGGAAGACGTGACGCCGAAGGGGACGCACCGTGTGGCCTGCTGGAATCCGTACACCGACTGATGACACGGGCGCCGTCTGCGGGCGATACTGGTCACATCATGCCTGGCCGTCGCTCCACGCTCACCGCCACCTTGTGCGCAACAGTGCTCGCGTGCACCGCGGGACCGGCGTTCGCTCAGTCTGACGCGGACCGGGCGACGGCCCGGCAGCTCGGTCAAGATGGCGAGGACGCTCTCGCGGCCAAGGACTACAAGAGGGCCGAGGACGATTTCCGTCGCGCCGACACGCTGATCCACGCGCCCACCTTGATCCTGGGCCTCGCGCGCGCGTACGCCGGGGAAGGGAAGTTCCTCGACGCCCAGGAGGCGTACCAGCGCATCATCCGCGAAGGCGTGGCTCCCGCCGCGCCCGACGCGTTCAAGAAGGCGCTCGATGCCGCGAAGACCGAAGTGCAGGACGTGTCGCCGAAGATCGGCGGCGTCACCATCACGGTGAAGGCCGCCGGGGGAGGGGACGTCCCGAACGTCAAGGTCACGATCGACGACGCACCCGTCAGCGCCGCCGCGCTCGGTGTGAAGCGTGCGGCCAACCCGGGCCCGCACGTCGTGAACGCATCGGCCGATGGGTTCAAGCCTGCGACATTGAACGTGACCGTCCCGATCGGCGGCGCCGTGGACGCGCCGCTGACGCTCGAGAAGGATCTCTCTGCGCCCGCGCCGGTCCCCCAGGCCACGCCGGCCGACGCGAATGCTCCGGGACAGCAACCGCCGACGCCCGAACAGGCGCCCGCCTCGTCGGGAGGTCACTCGATCTTGCCGTGGATCGCCTTCGGCGTCGGAGGCGTCGGCCTCGGGCTCGGTGCGGTGACCGGCATCCTCGCCATCGGCAAGCACTCGGATCTGTCCAAGTCCTGCAACCCGAACTGCGGACCCGACCAGCAGAGCAACCTGGACAGCTACCACACGCTCGGCACCCTCTCGACCGTCGGCTTCATCGTCGCGGGCGTGGGTGCGGCCGCCGGCGTCACGCTTCTCATCCTCCAGCCGAAGGCGTCGGCAGACGCCAGCCCCGCGACTCCTGCTGCACGGTTGGTCGTCGGTCCCGGATCGATCGGCGCCCTCGGCACCTTCTGACGCTCTCAGAGCGCGCCGATGGGCAGCGCGCGGTACGAGAAGACCGCCGGGTCGGCGAAGGTGAGGCTCCAGACGACCGAGCCGCCGGACACCTCCGTGGCGGACAGCCCCGGCGCGCCCATCACCCAGCCTCCCCACCCGAAGAGGTAGCGCGACGCGCCGAGCTGCGCGTACGAGCCCATGAAGTCGGTCTGCGGCTGTCCTGCGGGCTTGTCGTAGACGTCGGTGAACTGCAGGACCTTCTTGTTCGCCTGGTCGAGCACGAACGAGATGACCCGCGTCTGGTGCAACATGTTGCCGTTGTCGAACACCCAGAGCGAGCCATCGGGTTCGACGCGCACGTAGTGCTGAAACGAGAAGACCTGGTCGCCGGTGAGCCCGAACTGGTCCTCCTTGCCGCCGAGGGTCCAGAGGATCTGGCCGGTCTTGCGGTCCACCTTGACGATCGAGTCGGTGTGGCGGAACGAGAAGACGAAGTTCCCGTCGGCAGGATCGATGCACATCGAGTTCATGTGCAGGTAGTCCTCGCGCTGGCCTGCCTGGAACGTGTTGTTCAGCAGGCTGTCGGAGTAGAGCGAGGGCACGTTCGCGCTGTCCCATTCGAAGACGGGGGTGCCGGCGACGACCTCCTGGACGACCGCGTTGATGACGGTCGCCTGCGAGCTCCACGCTGGGTTGAGCTGACTCAGGTCCTGGGTCCGCTGCACGTAGGACATCGCGACGTAGTGATCGTGATCGACCAGGATGAAATCGTGCGCGTCGGCCGGCAGCACGTCGTGCGAGCCGCTGGGAACGAGCTGAAAGTCGGCGAGGTCACGGAACTGAGCATCCATCACGTGCCCCGCGCCGAGGAGCCAGCCGCCGGGATCGAAGCTGCCGACCTCCGTGACGTACTCGATCTGCCCGTCCGGCAGGGTGAAGCGCTGGAAATCCTCGGTCAGCCAGGGCTGGAAGGAACGGTAGTAGAGGAGCGCGCCGTCGCGATTCATGATGGCCGCGTACTTCAGATTGGTGGAGATCAGGACGTCCTCGGTCCCGGCTCCGGCACTCTTCGACACCGAGTAGGTCGGCACGTCCGCCGGCATGTAATGCACGACGTACGTGCGGGTACCCAGCGACACGCCGAAGTCCTCGCCCGCGGCCAGCCGGAACGAGCTCGGCTCGCCGCTTCGCGCCGGCGATCCATGGATGAAGATTGGCGCTGCGGGATCGCTCGCAGTCGCGGTGACCTGGATCGGGTACACGGCATTGAGCGACGTCATCGAGTAGTCGGTCACGCCGGGGTCGAATGGGGGAACGAGGAGCCCCGTGGAGACTCTCAGGTCGACCAGCGTCGCGCCGGATGCGTCCGTCCCGGTGGCGTCGGCACCACCGGAGTCCCCGTTCGCGGCTTCGGTCGAGCCATCGGCGGCGGCTGCTGCATCGACGCCCGCATCCGGCGCGGCGTCGATGGATCCGATCGACGCCGGCTCGCCGCCCGAATCGGCCGTGCCGATCTGCGTGCCCGCGGTCGAGCACGACAGCGTGAGCGAGCCTATCCAAGCCAGCGCGCCGTGTCGGCGAGTGACGTACGCCATGGCGCGCGCCGGATCTCAGTTGTGCGTGCCCGCGCTGCCGCTGGTGCCCTGCGCAACACCGGCGCCCTGGCTGCCGCCGAGACCTCCCGACCCGGTCGTGCAACCGGTCGACGACGCAGTGACGGCGCCGCCGCCACCCTGGAACCAGCAGTACGAGAAGCCTCCCGAGCCGCCCCCGCCCTGCCCACCCTGTCCGCCGTTGCCGCCCTTGGTGCCCAGGCCCGCCGGCTCGCACTGCGTGAGGCCATTCACTTTGCAGATCTCGCTCGTGCCGACGAGCTGGTTGCTGCAGGCCGAGGGGTACCTGCCCGTGAGCCCGCTCGGCCCCTGCGCGCCTTGACCCGGAGTGCCCCCTGGCCCGCCGTCGCCTCCGTTGCCGCCGTTGCCGGTCGTGACGGCGCTTCCGGTGATCGTCACGCTGGCGCCCCACGCGTAGACGCCGATGCTGCTGCCGCCGCCCGACCCTCCGCCTCCGGGTCCCGATCCCGTTCCGGGATTGCCACACTTCCCGACGGTATTGCAGCACGAATAGGTCCCGGTGCTGCAGCCGTTGCCGGTGCCGTCGTCGTAGCAGCTGTTGGTGATGCTCGTGCAGAGCTGTGCAGGGGGAGTGGTCCCGTTGTCTCCCGTGCCTCCGGCGCTGGCGCCCGTTGAACCGGTGCTGGAGGAGAATCCGCCCGACCCGAAGCTGCCCGCCGTTGCGCCGGCTCCGGGCGAGCCGTTCGGCCCGTTGGCGCCATCGGACGGACCGGGGCAAGCGCCGGATGCTCCATTGGTGCCAGGGCCGCCGGTCGATCCAGGCCCCCCGGCCCCGCCAGCGGAGACGTTGACGTCGACGCTGTTGAGGACGAGGTTCGTGCCGGAACCGGTGGCCATGATCCCGTAGAGCGACTGCCCGGTGCTCGCGCTCGCGATGCTCTGCACGGTCAGCGTGTCGAGGGTCGACGTCCCGGAGTAGCTGGCGTTGACCGCCGCGCTGCTCCCCGCGGCGGCCTGGATGATCGCGCCCGTCTGCGGGTTCGCCACGCACTGGTGCGTCCACGTGCCGCCCGTGTCGAGCCAGCCGCCCTGGATCGTGATGCCCGCGGGAAGCGTCACCGTCTCGGTGTAGGTCCCGTTCGCGAGATAGATGATGTTCTTCGTTCCGGCCGACGACTGGATGACGGAAAGGCCGGTGGCGATCGTGCCGCACGGCTGCGCCTCGGAGCCGCAAGCACCGCCGGCCCCGCCCGGCGCTACGAACACGCCCGCATTGGTATCCGGTTGCGCCGTGATGCAGCCGCCCATGCAGGCCACGTAGCCGGATCCGCACTGCGTTCCGCACACGCCGCTCGTGCACGTCGCCGTCATGTTGGCCCCGCCCGCCGGACACATCGTGCACGTCGCCCCCGCGGTGCCGCACGTCGACGGCGACTCGGATGCCCAGGGCACGCACGTCCCCGTGGGGCCGCCGTTGCAGCAGCCGCTGGGGCACGAGCTGGCGTCGCACACGCAGCCGGACGCCGACTGGCTGCACGTGAGCCCCTGACCGCACGCGTTGCACGTCGCGCCGCCGACGCCGCACGACATGCTCGTCTGCGAAGCGTAGAGCTCGCACGTGCCCGTGGGCCCGCCGTTGCAGCAGCCGCCCGCGCACGAGGTGGCGTCGCAAACGCACCCCTGCGACGACTTGCTGCATTCCTGCCCGCTGGGGCACACCCCGCAGGCGGCTCCGTTGGCGCCGCACTGGGTGTCCGACTCGCCCGAGTACGCGAGGCAGGTGCCCGACGCGCAGCAACCCATGCACGAGGTGCCGCCGCACGAGCAGATGCCCATGGAGCACGTCTGCCCGGTGCCGCTGCACGCGTTGCACTGGGCCCCCGCCGTCCCGCAGGAGTTGTTCGTCTGGGACGAGTACGGCACGCAGGCGCCGGTGGCGGCGTCGCAGCATCCGTTTGGACACGACGTCGCGTCGCACACGCAACCCGACGACGACTTGCTGCACTCGAGACCCGAGTTGCAGGAGGCGCACATCGCGCCGGCGGTGCCACAAGCCTGGTTCGTCTGCGAGCCATACGGCTCGCACCCGTTGGCGCCGCAGCAGCCGTTGGGGCACGTGGTGGCGTTGCACCCGCACACGCCCATCGCGCACTGCTGGCCGCTCGGACACGCGCTGCACGTCGCACCGGCGCTGCCGCACGACGTGCCCGACTGCGCCGCGAACGGCACGCAGGTGCCGGTCGGCCCGCCGTTGCAGCATCCGTTCGGGCACGACGTGGCGTCGCACACGCAGGCGCCCGTCGTCGTGCTGCATTCGAGCCCGGTCGCGCACGCGGCGCACGCGACGCCTCCCGAGCCGCACGACATGTTGTTCTCGCTGCCGAGCGCCTCGCACGTCCCACTCGCGCAGCACCCCGTGCACGCCACGCCGCCGCACGTGCACGATCCCATCGAGCACGACTCGCTGGCGGCGCACGATCCGCACGTGGCGCCGCCCTTGCCGCACGACGTGCCGCTCTGCGCTGCGAAGGGCTCGCACGTGCCGGTTGCTCCACCGGCGCAGCAGCCGTTGGCGCAAGAGGTGGAGTCGCAGACGCACGCTCCGGCCTTGCACTCGAGCCCCGATCCGCACGCGGCGCACGCCACGCCGCCCTTGCCGCAGGATCCGTTGCTCTGCGACGACTCGGTGACGCACACGCCGTTGGCGCAGCAGCCGTTCGCGCAAGTCGTCGAGTTGCAGGGCCCTTCCTGGTCGTTGCGGACGTCGACCGGCGCGTCGGCACCTGTTTCCGGCGGACCGACCGTACCGCCGTCGCCGGTGGACGTCTCGGACGCCGTGTCTCCTCCTGCGTCCTGGGCGGTGGCATCGCCAGTACCGCCGTCTTCGCTTCCCGGACCGGACGTGAAGTCACCGAGCAGGGACGTGCACCCCGTCGTGCACATGACAACCGCCGCTATCCCAAGGGTACGCGCCCACTTACCCCACATGACTGGTTACGGTAACCGAGCGCCGCCCCAGGGAGAAGGGCGAGCGCAGACTTCCTCGAAGGAAGGGCGTCCCACAGGGTGAGAGGGTGCCTGTCGCCCAATCAGGCGACGGCTGCAACATTGCTAGCCCCCCGACCCCCGTCGTAACCTCAAGTGGCGGGTCTACATGCAGCTGGCGGCCAATCTCGTCATCGCGGATCGCTATCGTCTCGAGCGCCAGATTGGACGCGGGGGAATGGGTTCCGTGTGGCTCGCGCGCCACCTGGGTCTCGACATCCCCTGCGCCGTGAAGTTCATCGAGGGGGAGTACGCGGCCCTGCCGGAGGCCCAGGCGCGCTTCAACCGCGAAGCGAAGGCGGCCGCGCAGCTTCGTAGCCCCCACGTCGTGCAGATCCTCGATCACGGGGTGTGCCAGGGCACGCCCTACATGGCGATGGAGCTGCTCGAGGGCGAGGACCTCGGCAAGCGCCTCACACGCATCGGCCGCATGTCGCCCCAGGACGTGTGCGTCGTCGTCACGCAGGTCTCTCGCGCGCTGACGAAGGCGCACGCCGCGGGGATCGTCCACCGCGATCTCAAGCCGGACAACATCTTCCTCGTCCACGACGACGATCGCGAGATCGCCAAGGTGCTCGACTTCGGCATCGCGAAGGCCCAGGGCGCCATCGATGGAAGCAACACCAAGACGGGCGCGATGCTCGGAACGCCCTACTACATGAGCCCCGAGCAGGCGCAGGGCGTGAAGGCCGTGGACCACCGCAGCGACCTCTGGTCGCTCGCGGTCATCGTCTTCCAGGCGCTCACCGGCAAGCTGCCCTTCGAGAGCGAGGCGCTCGGCGACCTGCTCGTGAAGATCATCGTGCAGCCCGTTCCAATGCCGTCGCAGTTCGCTCCGGATCTGCCGGCCTCGTTCGACCGGTGGTGGCAGAAGGCCGCCAACCGCGATCCGGCGCAGCGCTACCAGAGCGCGAAAGAGCTCTCCGACGGGCTGTCGCTCGTGTTCGGGCAGTCGCAGCTCACCGACGTGATGGATCGCTCGGAGCTCCGTGCTGCGATCGGCGGTGGCGGCGCGCAGCGCCTGGCCAACACTCCCAATCCGCTCGTGACGCCGGCTCCGGGCACTTCGCCTGCCGCGGCGACGATGCCGTTCACGCCGCAGCCCTACGGCACTCCGCAGCCCTACGGGACGCCCCAGCCCGGGGGCGCGCCCCCGATGCCGCTGCCGCCGGGAGCATCCCCGCCGCCGTACGCGCAGACGCCGCAGCCGCAGGTGACGACGGGGGCGCCGATCGCGCGCACCTTCGACGGTCAGGCCGTGCTGCCCAAGTCGCGCACCGGGCCCATCGTCGCTCTCGCGGCGGGAGGCATGCTCGTCTGCGTGCTGGCCGTCGTGGCGATCTTCGCCGTCAAGGGCAAGCACTCGGACGCGGCGGCGGCCGCGGCCAGTGCGAGCACCGCGACCGCGATCGCCTCGGCGCCGCTTCCGAGCGCGACACTCGAGCCCGTCGCATCGGCATCCGTCGCTGCAGACGCGGTTCCACCTGCCGGGAGCGCAGCACCTGCGGACTCGTCGTCGGCGGCCGCAGCGACGCCGACTCCGCCCCGACCGCACCCGGGTGCCGGCACTGCGCCGGGGACGGCGCCGCAACCCGCCCCGCCGAAGCCTGGCAAGAAGAAGCCGGCCGAGGTGGACCTCGGCATCTGATCGCGTCAGTCGCCGACGACGCCCCAGTACCAGTGCCTCACGCCGCCCATCGTGGCGGTGATGACGAAGGGCGCGGGCGTGACGAGCCCCGCGTCCGTGGCGGCGGGTGCACGCGTCACCGTCAGGTGTACGACGTCGCCGCGCTGCCCCTGCGTGCGGTCGAACGAGAAGGAGAGCTGGTGCGCCGGATCGGGGAGCTGCGGAACGTCGGGCTCCGTGGCGGCAAGGGTCCAGGTGCCGGCCACCGGCGCGTCCGAGTAGAAGTGAACGTTCACCGTCGCCGATGACCCCGATGGAACGGAGAGACCCATCACGTACTGGCCCGGGTAGATCTGCGTCTTCACGACCTCCGGGACGCCGAGGACGTACGCGTCGCCCGCGGGCACCGGCACGCATGGATCGTGACCCGCGGCGGCGGCCGTGTCCGACCAGATGCGCTGCACGAGGAAGCCGACGTCCGACGGGGTGATGGGAGCGGTCGGATCGAGCTTGCAGAGATCGCCGACCTCGGCGCCGCCCGCCGTGATCGCCCAGCCCGAGCCCGCGAGATCGACGGTCGCGTAGCCCGTCCCGGTCGGGTCGGTCGACGCTTCGGCGAACTCGTGGGATGCGGCCATCGTCACGAAGTCGATGCCGCCCTGTCCGAGGTAGTCGCTGCACCTGGCGACGACCGAGTACTCGGTGGTCGACCCGTGGCCCAGGTCCACGTACGAGTGATAGCCGCCGAAGTTGGTGCAACCGAGCAGCGTGACGCCGCCCGCTCCCTCCATCGTCACGGTCACGGCGTCCGACGGGAAGTACGCGTAGATCGTCCCGGGCGTCGGAGCCGGCCACGATCCGCCGTCGGCGGCGATGCTGCTCGCGATGAGGGCCTGGATCTCCTTGTCGCCGATGGTGCCGGGCGGCGGATCCGGCAGCACCACGGTGGGCGCGAGAGTGAGGGCGCCGACGCCGTACTCGCTCGTCGCCTGTCCCCAGTACGACGAGGCGGCGAGCGCCGACAGGTACTGTCCAATCTGCGCCGCCATGGGATCCGACGCGTAGAAGATGGGAACGATGCGCGGGTGAGCGAGCACGTTGCCGCCGCCGCTCTGGATCTGCGGCAGCGCGAGGGCGAACGCGGCAGCCCCGTCGCTCGCATCGCTCGTGGGAGACGCGTCACGCGCGGCATCCGATGCGTCGGCGGCGCTCTCCGCGGAAGCATCGGTCGCGGGCACGGCCGCGTCGTCGCGCGTGCCGGCGTCCCCGCTGCCTTCGCCCTCGTTGCTCGCTCTCCCGCCGCCCGATCCACACGCAGCGGCGAACGCGAGCCCGAATGCGACGATCCAGACGCGCGCGCTCACGGGACGGGCGCCGTGTACAGGTCGAGCACCGAGCCCGCGTCGCCTGCATCGGGCGGCTCGGAGCCGACGTAGACGACGCGATCGTGCGAGGGACTCACGTAGAACGAAGCTCCTCCGCTCGATCCGATGGCGCCCTTGACGATCGTGGTGGCCGGGGCGCTCTTGGACGTGTCGGCCCACTCGATGTCGAACGTCGGGTCGCTGTTGCCGACCATGGCCAGGTTGGCGGCGAAGGCGATCGCCGATCCGCCGAGGGCCCACGCGGCGTCCGAGTTCTGGCCGAGCTGCGACGGCGTCGATGCCGCCGCCGTTGCGCCGGACTGCAGCGTGCCGAGCACCGGGAAGTACTGCTGTCCCATCGGGATCGCCACGCCGCTCCAGAAGAGGGCATGCGACGAGTCGGCGCTGAACGCGTTGCCCGCCATGTACGAGTTGGGACCGCCGACCATCGCCGTCTGCGCCGACACGAGCGGCGTCGCGTTGCCCGGAGACGCCGCCGAGGCGATGTAGAGGTCCGTCAGCCCCGTCTGGGCGCTGTAGCTCTCGAAGAGGAGCACGCTCGAGTCGTCGGGCGAGATGGCCCAGAGGCCCTCGACGCCGTCGGCGACGAGCTGCTGCGGCGCCGGGTTCGCGACCGGAGAGCGCGAGAGGGCGCCCATCGTCGTGACGTACACGACGTTCTTGCCGTCGCTCGTGTAGAGGCCGGCCGCACCGGTCGGGTCGATTGTCGTGGCTGCACCCCCTCCGAGCGGCACCGATTGGAGCCCTGCTGAAGTCGTGACGAGCGCCTGCGTCCCGGGGTTGTCGAAGCCGGAGAGGCTCGTGGCATTCGCGACGATCTGCGTCCCCTGCCAGCTGGCCGACGGGTAGCTCCAGACCGATTCGGTACTGGTGCTCGCGTCGCACGCGAAGAGGACCGCGTAGCTCCCGGCGAAGGAGAAGTACGTGTAGCAACTCGTCGAGCCGCCGCCGCCCGCGACGTACCAGCCGGAGACGCCGGCCTGGAGGAGCTTGGCGCCGGATCCGTCGGCATTCGCTCCGTAGAGGTCGCCGACGATCTCGAGCCCCGCATCGCCCGACTGCTCGCTCACGTTGTCGAGGTACGCGATGTGGCTCGAGTCGCTGCTGGCGCCGGTCAGGTAGTACGACGACGACGAGAGCTGGTGCGCGCCGCCGCCCGAGGTCCATCCCGTCACCGGGCCGACGTAGTACTGGTCCGGGTTCGTGTAGACGAACGCGACGTTCTGCTGCACGACCGCGTACGGGTACCCGTTGCCCGACGCCTGCGTGATGGTGACCGGCGCGCCGCCGGCGAGCGACACGGCGTAGAAGCTCGGGTTGCTCGCCCCGGTGGAGTAGACGGCGTAACCATCGCCGGTCACACCCCACAGAACGAGGTAGTCGCCAGACGCGATGCGATTCGTGCCGGGCTTGGCGCTCGCGTCCGATGCCTGCGCGGCGTCGCCCGGTGCGCCCTCCGGCACCTGTCCACCTGCGTCGCCCTGCGGGCCGCCCGCTTCGTACGTCGATCCTTCCGCCGCGCCCGAGTCGTGGGCCCCTCCGAGCGTCGAGCCTCCGCAAGCGACGGCAGCGATGGCTGCGATGGCTAACGGCGCGACGAGCGACAGACGATGCACGCGTTGAAGGTGGGTAGCTCTCATGGCGGCTCGACCGTGAGCAACTCCCGGACCACACGCGCGATCGAGCGTGTTTCGAGCCATTCGCACGCCAGCGTCACGAAACGCACGACGCGCGCGACGTCCGCACGCACGCCGGGCGTGCTACCACGCACGCATGGACCTCCCGCAGCGCATCGGCCGTTACGAGGTCCAGCGCGTCCTGGGGGAGGGCGCGATGGGGCGGGTGCTCCTCGGGCGCGACACGGTGCTCGGCCGGAGCGTCGCCATCAAGGTGCTGCGCGACGATCTCGGTCTGCCGGCGGACGTGAAGGCTCGGCTCGTCGAGAAGCTGCGGCAGGAGGCGAGCGCCGCAGCGGCCGTGTCGCATCCGGGGATCGTGACGCTGCACGACATGGGAGAGGACGAGCGGGCCGGTCTGTTCCTCGTGTTCGAGCGGATCGACGGGCCGACGCTGCGCGAGCGCATCGCGCGCGGGCCGATGCAGCCGGGCGAGGTAGGCGCGATGGCGCGCGTGCTGGGCGCCGCGCTCACGCACGCCCATGGGGCCGGCCTGCTGCACCGTGACGTGAAGCCGGAGAACGTGATGCTCGGGCGTACGGGGGCGAAGCTGACCGACTTCGGGATTGCCGGCGTGCAGGGGCAGGGGACGCCTGTCATCGGGACGCCGGCGTACGGAGCGCCCGAGGCGATGACGTCGGGCGCGTTCAGCACGTACTCGGATCAGTACTCGCTCGCGGCGACGCTGTACGAGGCAGTGACGGGCGTGCGGCCCTTCGAGGGCGACCGTGGGTTGTCGGTGACATCGCGCGTGCTCTTCCACCGTGCGCTGGCCGAGAGGCCGCGCGATCGCTTCGCGTCGTGCGAGATGTTCGCAACGCTTCTCGCGGACGAGCTCGAGGGGCGCAACGAGAGGCCGATGGCGACGCCGGTGCCTCCGTCGTCGATCGTGCCTCGCGCGACGCGGCGGTGGCAGAACTCGGCGGCTCTGGCCGGCGTACTCGTGATCGTCGCGCTGGTGATCGCGGGGAAGCTGCAGGGGGACGACGAGGGAGTGTCTCTGAGGAGCGTGGCTGTCTCGTTCGCGGCCGCGGCCGGGACGGCGAAGGCGATCATCAAGGCCCCGACCTCGACCCCGACCGCGACCCCGACCACGACGCCGGAGACCGACGCCGCGGTCGACCGCTGATCACTGCGGCATCGTCTCCTGGCAGACGCCGCCGATGCACTGCACCGTGCCGGTGGAGTTGCAGCAGTCCGCGGTCGTCGTGCACTTCTCGCCGACCTGGTGGCAGCCGCCGGGGTTGTCGACGCACACGGGGGGACCTCCGTCCGTGTCGCGGCAGAAGCCCGAGCAGCACTCGAAGCCAGCGGCGCACGTCTGCGGACCGCCGTCGCCCATGGTCGGCTTGCACGGCGAGAGGGCCCAGTAGCCGAACATGTTCGCCGTCGTCTGGTCCTGCCCCGGGAGCCAGAAGGGCGGGTGGCTCGGATCGGCGGTGCCGATGTTCGCGTCGACCGCCGTCACCCAGAGCTGCTTGTGATTCGCGTACGTCGCGTCGTTCGGCGGCGCGCCCTGGGGCGAGACCATCTCGTTGCCGTAGTCGCGCGGCGAAGTGAAGACGACCCACGCGTAGCCGCCCGAGGCGATGGGGTTCACCGTCGGCGCGTAGTTGAGGTGCTGGCTGTCGGCCGGGAGCACGCCGTTGGGATTGTTCGCCATCGCCAGCGCGACGGGCGTGGCTCCCGCCTGCGCCGGAACGACGTAGAGGTCGTCGTTTCCGTGCTGGTTGGTGCCGTACTTCGCGCGGCTGTAGTCGCCGCGCTGGATGAAGATGAACTTGGAGTCCGGCGAGAAGCTCGGGAAGGCGATGGCGTCGCCCGTCCCGCCGCTCGTGACCACCGTCTGCGGGTTCGTGAAGTAGGGCGCGGTCTTCGCGAACGAGTAGACGACGAGGTTGCTCGTGCGGAACTCGACCGGATAGCCGAAGCCCGGATCGCAGTTGGCCGCCAGGGCGAAGAGCGTTCCGTCCGGCGAGAAGACGGGATCGCACAGGTTCGTCTGCCCATCGAGCGCGCTCGCCACGGGCGTCGCCGACGACGAGGCCAGGAGGCCCATCGACTTGTCCGAGTAGTTCATGACGGAGAAGGCGCCGTCGGGCGACAGGGCGTCGTAGGTGCCGTCGGTCGTGTAGTCGCTGATGTCGCTGATCGTGCCCGTCGCGAGGGACACGAAGCCGGCAGGTCCCGTCGAGCCGGGCATGTATCGCGAGAACACGCTGACGAGCGTCGAACCGTCCTTCGAGACGGAGTGACACGCGACGCACCGCTTGCCCGCGCCGTTGTCCTCCCACGGCGGGGTGCTCGCGCCGCCGGAGTTGAGCGGCGCCGGTGTGCCGAGCGCTGTGTTGGCTCCCGAGTCGAACACCGGGCTGCGCATGCCGCTCGCGAGGTCGATCTTGTAGATCTGCCCCTGGTTGATGGCCCAGTAGTAGATGTCCCCGCGCAGGTTCGCGTTCGCGACGTGCCAGGTCTGCGTCGCGCTCTTGTAGGCCTTGCCGCCCGACAGCCGGTGCAGCTCCACCGCGACGGCGTGGCTCGCGAGGCTCGTCGTGAGCGAGTTCCACATGGCGACGGGCAGCGTCATCCGGCTCGGCGGGTCCGCCTTGAAGTACACGGTGAGGTCGAAGCTCGTGCCGGTGTAGTGCAGCGAGTACTCGTCGCCGGCCGCGCCCCCGTTCCACTGCTGCTCGGGCGGAAGCAGGCCCTCGGGGAACACCGTCGCGTCGTACGGGTACGCGAACGTCGTCACCCCGGGGTCGGGCGTCGTCGCTCCGTTCAGCGAGGTCTGGTCTCCCGGCGGGAGGTTGCCCGGGTTGATGGCGTACTTGAGCGACACGGTGACCGCGCCGGTCGCCTTCTTGCCGACCGCGCTCGCCGTGGCCGTCACGACGCCGAAGGTGGCGGCCGTCGGCGTCACGATCCCGCTGCCGGCGCCGATGCTCGCGATGTCGAAGCGATCGACCGTCCAGCTCGCGGGCACGTTCGCCTTGGTGCCGTCCGCGTAGGTCGCCACCGCCGTCAGCGTCGCCGTCGGCGGAGACATCGGGTTCGTCACGGTGATCGTGGACATCGATGGCGTGACGCTCAGCGCCGCCACCGCGCCATGGCTCGAGTCGCTGCCGAAGCTCGGTCCGTCGCTCGAGCCGTCGTCGCCGGAGGACCCATCTCCTCCCGAGCCGCTCGCGCTCGCGTCGGGCGTGAATCCGCTGTTCTGGTTGGAACCGCAGGCGGGTGCGACGGCGGCGGCGGAAGCGACGGCGAGGACGAGCGATAGGGTATGCAAGGGGCGAGTCATGACGCGCCCCAGTATGACAGGGTCACGATTGCTCGAACGAGAGGCTCTAGTGACAGAGACGACGTGGTGACTACACTGGCCCCCCCGTCGATGGCCGACACCCCCGTGAGCACGCTCGGTGGCGCTGCGCCGAACACGCGGACGAGCGCCGACCTCGAGCACCTCTCGCGGCTCTACCGCGAGATGCTCCTCATTCGCCGCGTCGAGGAGGAGAGCGCCCGCAGCTACGCCGAGGGCAAGATCGGCGGCTTCCTCCACCTCTACATCGGGCAAGAAGCCGTTGCGGTGGGGGCCCTCGCCGCGCTGCGTCCAGACGACTACGTGATCACCACGTACCGGGACCACGGCATCGCGCTCGCGAAGGGCATGAGCCCGCGCGCGCTCCTCGCCGAGCTGTACGGCAAGGCGACCGGGTGCTCGCGCGGCCTCGGCGGGTCGATGCACATGTTCGACAAGGAGCACCACATGCTCGGCGGCTACGGGATCGTGGGAGGCCACATCCCGATCGCCGCCGGTGTCGCCTTCGCGAGCAAGTACCGCGGTGACGGTCGCGTGACGCTCTGCTTCTTCGGGGAGGGCGCCGTGAGCATCGGCGGCTTCCACGAGGGGCTCTCCCTGGCGGCGCTCTGGAAGCTGCCCATCGTCTTCATCTGCGAGAACAACGAGTACGCGATGGGCACGCCGCTCTCGCGCTCGATGTCGGTCGAGGACGTGTCGCTCAAGGCGCTCGGTTACGGGATGGATCGCGACCGCTTCTTCGCCGAGGACGTGCTCGAGGTCGAGAAGCGCATCGGCGAGGCCGTGCGGCGCGCGCGCGAGCACTCGCTGCCGACGCTCGTCGAGGTCCGCACCTACCGTTTCCGCGGCCACTCGATGAGCGATCCGGCGAAGTACAGGACGCAGGCGGAGCTCGAGGAGCACAAGAAACGGGACCCTCTGCACCGCTCGCGCACGGCGCTCGTCGAGCAGGGCCTGGGCGAGGCGCGGCTCGACGCCCTCGAGAAGTCGGTCGAAGCCGAGGTTGCGGACGCGCTCGAGTTCGCCGCCAAGAGCCCCGAGCCGACGCTCGCCGATCTCGAGCCCACCACGTACAAGGGTCCGTTCGCCTACTGAGGCGAGGTGACGATCACACCCCCATGGCGCGCTCCATTCGATTCCGCGATGCCCTCCGCGAGGCCATGATCGAAGAGATGGAGCGCGACGAGCGCGTCTTCCTCATGGGCGAGGAGGTCGGGCACTACCAGGGTGCGTACAAGGTCAGCGAGGGGATGCTCGACAAGTTCGGCGAGAAGCGCGTCGTCGACACGCCCATCGCCGAGGGCGGCTTCGCCGGCGTGGGCATCGGCGCGGCCATGGTGGGCCTGCGCCCCATCGTCGAGTTCATGACGTGGAACTTCAGCGCCGTGGCGTTCGATCAGATCCTCAACAACGCGGCGAAGCTCCGGCAGATGTCCGGCGGGCAGCTCGATTGCCCCATCGTCTTCCGCGGCCCCAACGCGAGCGCCCGCCAGGTCGGGAGCCAGCACAGCCACGCGATGGAGCACTTCTACGCCACGGTGCCGGGGCTCAAGGTCGTCGCGCCGGCGTTCCCGGCGGACGCCAAGGGGCTCCTCAAGGCGGCCATCCGCGACGACAACCCGGTGCTCGTGATGGAGTCCGAGACGCTCTACGCCGCCAAGGGCGACGTGCCCGACGGCGAGCACCTCGTCGAGATCGGCAAGGCGCACATCGCGCGGCCGGGCAAAGACGTCACCCTCGCGGCGTATTCGCGCATGACGTACGTCGCGCTCGACGCGGCGGCGGCGCTCGAGAAGGAGGGCATCTCGGCGGAGGTCGTCGACCTGCGCAGCCTGAGGCCGCTCGACGAGAACACCCTGGTGGCGAGCGTCGAGCGCACGCACCGCCTCGTGGTCGTTCACGAGGGATGGCCCTACGGCGGCGTGGGCGCCGAGATTGCCGACCGCGTGCAGCGTCTCGCGTTCGACGCGCTCGATGCGCCGGTGCTGCGCGTCTCGACGCTCGACGTGCCGATGCCCTACTCGGCGAAGCTCGAGCAAGCCTGCATGCCGCAGGCCGACCGCGTCGTGTCCACGGTGAAGCGCCTGCTGGCCCGAGGGAGGGCTTGATCGATGGCGAAGATCCTCGAGATGCCCAAGCTGTCGCCGACGATGGAGGAGGGGGTCCTCTCGGCGTGGCACAAGAAGGAGGGGGACGCGGTGCAGGTCGACGACCTGCTCGCGGAGGTCGAGACGGACAAGGCGACGATGGAGTTTCGCGCCTTCGACAAGACGACCATCCTCAAGATCCTCGTTCCGGCGGGCTCGCAGGTGAAGCTCGGGCAGCCGGTCGCGATCGTGGGCAACCCGGGAGAGGATGTGTCGGGGCTCGCGGCGCAGGCGGGTGGAGCGACGCAGGCTCCGGCGCCAGCAGCTCAGGCCGCGCCCGCAGCGGCCCCGACGACTCCCACGACGGCTCCGGCAACTCCGAAGGCGGCTCCGGCCACACCTCCGGCTGCCGCGGTGGCGCCCGTGAAGCCCGTGGACACCCTCGCTCCGCCCGCGCAGCGGCGTCCGCCGATGGAGCACGTGCTCGATCGCACCGCGTTCCCGGGCGAGGCTGCCGAGCCGTCGCGCGCGGGCGACGGGCGCATCCTCGCGTCTCCCTACGTGCGCAAGGTCGCGCGCGAGCGGGGGATCGATCTGCAGGGCGCGACGGGCACCGGTCCCGGAGGGCGTGTGGTCCCGGCGGACCTCGAGAGCATGGGGGCATCCGCATCGGCCGCCATCGCGCGCATCGCGCCTGCGCCGACGCCCGCGGCCCCGTCCGTGACGACGGCGCTGGCGTATCCCGCGGACGAGGCGCGGCCGCTCTCGCAGATGCGCAAGGCGATCGCGCGCCGGCTCACCGAGTCGAAGACGACCGTCCCGCACTTCTACCTGACGGTGGACGTCGACGCGGGGGAGCTCGTGAAGATGCGCGAGGAGATCAACGGCGAGCTCGCGGCGTCGGGCGACGCGAAGGCCGGCGGCGACGCGCCGCAGCTCAAGGTCTCGGTGAACGACCTGCTCATCAAGGCGTGCGCGGTCGCGCTCGTCGCGGTGCCCGAGTGCAACGCGAGCTTCACGCCGGAGGCCATCCTCGTGCACAGGCGCGTGGACATCTCGGTGGCCGTCGCCATCCCGGATGGTCTGGTGACGCCCGTCCTGCGCAACGCCGATCAGAAGAGCATCGTCGCCATCGCGCGCGAGGTGCGCGAGCTCGCCGGGCGCGCCCGCGCGCGCAAGCTCAAGCCGGAGGAGATGATGGACGGCACCTTCTCCATCTCCAACCTGGGCATGTTCGGGATCGACGAGTTCTCGGCCGTCATCAATCCGCCCGAGGGAGCGATCCTCGCCGTCGGACAGGTGCGCGAGGTCCCCGTCGTCCACGACGGGGCCGTGGTGGCCGGCAAGCGCCTCGCCATGACCCTCTCCTGCGACCACCGCGTCGTCGACGGCGCCGTGGGCGCGGCCTTCCTGGCTGAGCTGCGTCGCCTCATCGAGCACCCCCTCCGCGTGCTAACTGGATGAGGGATGCCCCTGCGGCTCGGTGCCTCTGCGGCTCTGCTCGTCGTCGTGTCCACGGGTGACGCGAGCGCCCACAGGCCGACGGAGCCGAGCTCGTGGTGGGCCGGCCTCGGTCCGTCGTCGACGCGGGTGCCTGCCGATGGCGTGCGGGCCCTGCGCACCGTGCCTTCGGGCCGTGTGCGCGTCCCCGGAGGCACGTTCGTCATGGGATCCACGCCGGCGCAGATGGCGCACGCGATCCTGCTCTGCGAGCGCGAGGTCCTCGCCACCGTCTGCCACAACGAGCGCTTCATCGCGATCGTCCGTGCCGAGGGCAACGCCCACCCCGTGACGCTCTCGAGCTTCGCCATCGATCGCACCGAGGTCACGGTCGCCGAGTACGCGCGCTGCGTGTCGGCGGGCGCGTGCGCGCCGGCGGAGCTGGGAGGAGACGCGCGCTTCACGCGACCGGACTTCCCGGTCACCCACGTGCGCTGGAGCGACGCGCAGGACTACTGCCACTGGACCGGCGGACGCCTGCCCACCGAGGCCGAGTGGGAATACGTCGCGCGCGGACCCGAGGGGCGCGAGTTTCCCTGGGGCAACGCGTACAACCCGCATCTCGCCAACCACGGCTCGTGGGCCGACGACCGCACCGACGCGACCGACGGTTACCTGGGCCTCGCGCCCGTCGGATCCTTCCCCGACGGCGCGACGCCGCTCGGGGTGCTCGACATGGCGGGCAACGCCGCCGAGTGGGTGGCCGACGTCCTCGAGCTCGACAAGTTCCAGGACCCGGTGGGGTACGCCGACGAGGCGGTCGTCAACCCGCCCGCGAAGACGACGGGTGGAGGCCCGCACATCGTGCGCGGCGGCTCCTTCCAGGACGGCGCGACGTGGCTGCGTACGGCCGCCCGCGATTACGATCTGCTCCCCCGCCCACCGTGGGTGGGGTTCCGCTGCGCCGAAGACGTTCGATAGATGAGGATCGCCCACTTCTCCGATCTGCACCTGCTGGCGCTCGACGGCGTGCCGGCCACCCGCTTCCTGAACAAGCGCGCCACCGGCTGGGTCAACCTGCGCATGAAGCGCGGCAGCATCCACCGCGCGGCGTACGTGCGCGCCATTGCCCGCGAGATCGCGCGCCGCGAGATCGAGCACGTCGTCATCACCGGTGACCTCACGAACCTCGCGCTCGAGAGCGAGTTCGAGCTGGCGCGCGAGGTCTTCGAGCACGACCTGGGCCTCGAGCCCTCGCGCGTGACCATCGTCCCGGGCAACCACGACCTGTACACGCGCGGCGCGCTCGTGCGCCGGCGCTTCGAGCGCTACTTCGGACCGTGGCTCGAGAGCGACCTGCCGGAGCTCACGGTGGAGGCCGGAGGCGCGCGCTTTCCCGTCGTGAAGCTCCGCGGCCCCGTGGCCATCGTGGCCCTCTCGAGCGCCGTCCCGCGACTGCCCTTCGTGGCGGCCGGCGAGCTCGGGGAAGCCCAGATCGCCGCCTTCGCCCGCGTGCTGGCGCACTCGGAGGTCGCGCGCCGCTTCGTCGTCCTCGCGATGCACCACCCGCCCGTGCACCCGTGGACGCGCCTCAAGGCGCACCTCGAAGGCCTGCGCGATTCGCCGGCCCTCCTCGGCGAGCTTCAATCCCTTGCGCGGGGCCTCGTCATCCACGGCCACCTGCACCGCCGGATCCAGCGCACCCTCTCGACCGACGCGGGCAAGCTGCTCCAGGTCGGCGCGACGAGCGCGTCGCTGCACCACGCCGAGGACGACCGCATGGCGGCGTTCAACGTGTACGACGTGAGCGATCTCGGCCTGCCGCGCGTCGAGAGCTTCGTCTACTCCCCAGACCAGGGCACCTTCCGGCTCGAGAGCGTGCCGAAGCACGTGTGAGATTGCATCGGGATTGACGATGGATCCCGCTGCTCATACGAAGCAGCGGAGATGGACTCGACGGCCGAAGCGTTCTGCGCGCTCTTTCCGGCGGTGTACGTTCGCTTCTGCCGGCGCGGACGGGACGACGCGTCGCGCCTCACGCCGCAGATGGATGGCGTGCTGCACCACCTCTCGATGAGCGGGCCGCTCACGGTCGGCGAGATGGCGCAGCACTTCGGGCGGGCCCAGTCGGTCGTCAGCGAGATCGTCGCCGGCATGGTGGGGCGGGGACTGCTCGAGACGATGAAGGACGCGCGCGACCGCCGAAGGACGCTCGTCTGGCTGACCGACCACGCGCACGAGGTGCTGGCGCGCCGCAGCCAGGTGCTCGACCCGCAGCTCGTCGCCGCCGCGATGAAGAAGCTGCGCGCCGAGGAGCGGAGTCAGCTCGTCGAGGTCATGCGCGCGCTCGTGAACGCGGCCGAGAGAGACGCCGACGGACGGAATCAAGACGGGAACCAGAAAAAGAAGAGGAGGCGATCATGAGCAACCACCAGTGCGAGAGCTGCGGCATGCCCATCGAGGCGGGGCCCTACTGCCACTACTGCGTCGACGGATCCGGCAAGCTGCAGCCGTTCGAGGAGCGCTTCGAGCGGATGGTGCAGTGGCAGGCGAAGCGCGAGCCCAACGCGTCGCGCGCCGAGCTGGAAGACAAGACGCTCGCCTACATGGCGAAGATGCCCGCGTGGAAGTCGCATCCGCGCGTCGTCGCGCGGGCCAAGGGCGGCGCAGCGAGCTAGGCTACGGCGTGCTCCGGCGCGTCCTCGTTCTGCTCGCTTCGGTAGTCGTCGCGGCCTGCTCGTCCTCCAGCGGGACGAACGGCGCTTCCCCGGACGGATCGAGCGGCGGCGGGGACGAGGGTGGAATGTCGAGCGACGCGTCGATCGACACCGGCGCAGCGATCGACGCATCGGCGGGGGCTGACGCGTCTTCCACGAAAGATGCAGGCGGTGGAGGGATCGCCGACGCCGCTGACGAGAGCGCGATCCCCGGCTGGACGCTCTCCTGGTCCGACGAGTTCAACGGCGCCGACGGCTCGCCCGCCGACCCGGCGAAGTGGACGCACGACGTCGGCGGCAGCGGCTGGGGCAACCAGGAGCGCGAGTACTACACCGACGGCGCGCAGAACGCGGTCCAGCAGGGCGGCAACCTCGTCATCACCGCGACGCCCAACGGCGCTTCGCAGTACTCGTGCTGGTACGGCACCTGTCTCTACACGAGCGCGCGCCTCAAGACGCAGGGGCTCTTCTCGCAGGCGTACGGCCGCTTCGAGGCGCGCGCGCAGATGCCCTTCGGCAAGGGACTCTGGCCGGCGTTCTGGATGCTCGGGGACAACATCGACACGGTGAGCTGGCCCGCGTGCGGCGAGGTCGACATCCTCGAGACGATCGGCACCGACATCTCGACGAACCACGGCAGCCTGCACGCACCGAGTTACAACCCCACCGGCACGTACTCGCTGCCGAACGGCGCAAAGTACTCCGATGCGTTCCACACGTTCGCCGCCGAGTGGGAGCCCGGCGTCGTCCGCTTCTACGTGGACGACGTGCTCTACGAGACCCGCACCTCGGGCGAGACCGACGCCGGCGGCACGTGGGAGTTCGACCACCCGTTCTTCTTGATCGTCAACGTCGCCGTCGGCGGCATGTGGCCCGGCGATCCGGACTCGACGACGACGTTCCCGCAGACGCTGAAGGTCGACTGGATTCGCGTTTACACGAAGAACGGCGCGGATTACTGAGTCGCAGGCCCATGGCCGTCATCGACCACGTGATCCTGAAGGTGAACGACGCGAAGGCGAGCGCCGCCTTCTACGTAGACGTCCTCGGCTTCGAGCACGGGGGACAAGACGGCCCCTTCACCGTCATCCGCGCCGGAGACAGTTGTCAGCTCCAGCTCGCGCCGTGGGGCACCAAGGGTGGAGAGCACCTCGCGTTCGCGCTCGAGCCGGACGAGTTCCAGCGCGTCTTCGCGCGCATCCAGGAGCGCGGCATTCCCTACGGGGACACGTTCGACGGCGTCGGCCGCAACAGGCCCGGCCGCGAGACGGGCGCTCGCGGGGAGGGGCCGACGGTCTACTTCTTCGACCCGGACAAGCACCTGCTCGAGATCCGCACCTACGAGGGCTGATCCGCGTCAGTGGTGCTTGAAGTACTGCACCGCACGCTCGTGCTTCTCGGCGGCCTCGCGCGTGGCGAATGTGCCGAGGTTGCGCCGGCGCCCCGTCTTGGGGTCCTTCTTGCGTGAATAGAGGCGATACTCGCCGCTCGAGAGCTTGCGAATCATGCCGGAACCCCGTGCATCAGGCGCGCCAGGCCGCCTCATCGTGCTCGATGGCCCGCTCGGTACGGAGCTGACCCGCCGCGGCGTGGCGACGCCGGCTCCCGGCTGGAGCGCGTACGCGATCGACACCGCGCCGGACGTCGTGGCGGCGATTCACCGCGACTACGTCGCCGCCGGAGCGACGGTGCACACGGCGAACACGTTTCGCACGAAGCGCAGGTCCGTCGGCGACCGGTGGGAGGAGCTCCTGCAGCGTGCCGTGCGCGTCGCTCGCGACAGCGTCGGCGACCTGCGCGTCGCGGGAAGCATCGCGCCGCTGCAGGACTGCTATCGCCCCGACCTGAGCCCTGGCCTCGCCTCCCGCGAAGAGCACCGCGAGGTGGCTCAGGCGCTCGCCCGCGCAGGGGTCGATCTCATGTTGTGCGAGACGTTCCCGGGCGAGATCGAGGCCGTCGTCGCCGTCGAAGAGGCGGTGCGCACGGGCGTGGAGACCTGGGCCTCGCTGCTCCCGATGTCGCCCGACTTCCCCTTGAGAGATACGGCTCGACGCTGCGTGGAGGCCGGTGCGCGCGCCGTACTCGTCAACTGTCTGCCGGCGAAAGAGACCCTCGGCTGGGTCGAACAGCTGGCGGGTCTTGGCGTTCCCTTCGGCGCCTACGCCAACGCGGGCGACGAGCGCGACGGCTACGGTTGGGGAGCCGACCCGGACGTGGCGGCGACGCGATACGCGGAGCTGGCTCGCAAGTGGATCGATGCCGGCGCGACCATCGTGGGAGCCTGCTGCGGGACGTGGCCGGGACACGTGGCCGCCCTCGCGAGCGTCGCGTCGCAGCGACGGAGCGATCAGGGCGGGACCCGCGAGCAAGCCAGCTGACCCCCCGGTGGACGGTGCATGGCTCCCGGGTGCAAGGTGGTCGGTCCCGGGAGGGAGGTGCCCGACCCCTGGGAGTGTGGTGCCTGGCTCCCAGGAGCAAAGGGCATGGGACCCTCGAGCAAGCCACATGGGACCCAGGAGCTCGCGCCTCCCTCGCACGAGGGCATCGATGCCCTCCGCGGAGGAATGACATGGGACCCGGGTCCCATGTGCATTGCACCCAGGTCCTATGTGGATCGCACCCTGGTCCCAGGTGCATTGCTCCCTGGTCCCACGTGGATCGGACCCTGGTCCCAAGTGCATCGCACCTGGGTCCCATGTGGATCGGACGCTGGTCCCAAGTGCATTGCTCCCGGGTCCCGCGTGCATCGCACCCGGGTCCCACGTGGATCGCACCTGGGTCCCATATGCACTCCACCCGGGTCCCCATGAAGGTGATCCCGTGGGTGATCGACGATGCTCCCTGGTGCATGGTGACGAGCACAAGCTGCATCGCTCGATCACCATCGTGTGCATCTCGAAGCACGCTCGATTGTTCATCGCGGAGCCGGGACTGCGACTCGATCTTCGGCCACTTCATCCAGCACGATCCGCACATCGAGAAGCGCCCCTACCATCACGAGGAGACGAAGCTGGCGACCATGGCGCCGCGCGAGGTGCAGCTCAGGGAGCGCGAGGAACGACGCAAGGCGGCCGAGTCATCTCCGGCGTCGGCCATCGCGAGCGACGGGTTCGACGTCGCCACCTGGGGTTGCTCGGGTGGCGGTCACTCGTGCGGCGGGGGCCACTCCTGCGGCGGAGGACACGGATGTGGCGCCGGTTGCGGCGGCGGGCACTGAGGCGCCTCTACCGCCGGCGGGCGAACAGGGCCGAGATGTGCGGCGCCAGACGGCTCGAGGCGATCGCGTTCGCGACCACCAGCAGGACGCCGACGACGAGGATCCAGAGGTTCGTGGTGCTCAGGTGGAAGTACATGGCGCGGGCTCCTTTCGGCGGCTCGCACGATCGATTCGTAGGGCGCGTCTCCGGAATTTCACCGGGTACGTGCACGGCGAATCGTCGTCTCCCACCGGCTGTGGCCACGCCGGGAATGTGTGAAGCTCGACCGTGATACGACCTGGGGAAGCCAGCCCCATGCCGCGCAACCTCGCGAAATTCGCCCTCTTCGCCGCCCCCCTTCTCCTGCTCCCGGCGTGCGCCGGGGAGCCCCTGCTCGTCGCGACGCAGTCGGGTCCGCCCGAGCACACGATCACCGTGAACGGCTCGGCCAGTCTCGACGTCATGCCGGACGAGGCGTGCGTCGAGCTCACCCTCGTCGCGCGCGACGCGACGATGAGCGCCGCGCACGCCGCGCTCGTGGCGAGCAACGATGCCCTGCTCACCGAGCTGCGTCAGCGACAGGGCCTCGCGGTCGAGCCGGGAGCGCCGAGCTACGCCGCCGAGTACGACAACGATGCCTCGGGTCACTCCCACGTCGCGCGCTACGCCGCCTCGACGCAGGTGAACGTGCGCACGCGCGACTTCACGCAGGTCCCCGACGTCATCGGCCGCGCCTCGTCGCGTGGGCTCGAGCGCGTCGGCGTCGTCTATTACTCGACCCAGATCGCGGGGAAGAAGGCCGCCGTCCGCACCGAGGCGCTCGAAGCGGCTCAGCAGAAGGCACTCGCGATGTCGGCCGCCCTCGGCGTGCACCTCGGCGAGGTGGTCACCATCGTCGAGGGCGACAGCCGCGGCAACGGACCCGTCGGCGGCAACAGCTACATGGAGCGCGCGGCCGTCGACAAGACGCCCGACTCGCCGGCGCCTCCCGGGTCCATCCCGCTCTCGACGACCGTCAGCGTCGTCTATCGGCTGCGTTGAGACTCCACAAAACGCCCGCGCCCGGCTCCCAACCGGGACCGGGCGCGTCGGCGATCTGGAGAGAGGCGCTCAGCTCACTGCTACAGCGCCGCCGGCCTGGCGCAGGACGTTGATCGCCTGCAGCCCCTTCGGCCCCTCCTTGATCTCGAACTCCACGATCTCGTCCTCGTAGAGGCGGCGCCGACCCTCCCCCTGAATCTGAGAGTAGTGCACGAAAACGTCAGGGCCTGCGTCCTGCTTGATGAACCCCCAGCCCTTTTCGTCGTTGAACCACTTCACTCGTCCCACAGCCATCGGAATGCCTCCACTTCTACGCGCCCGTTGCCGCTTGCCGTCGCGGCGAATCGGGACCTGCTGATGCTCATTTCTCGATCAGCGCCGGTGCTTGCACGCTGTGGCGACGCCGTACGCTAGGGGGAGCGCTGGGGTTGGTCAACCCCCTTCTCGACCGCGTCGAGCTCTTCGAGGTTCGCCTTGACGCGTGGATCGTCGGGCGCGAGCTGGCGCGCGCGCTCGAGCGCCGCACGCGCTTGGGGCCGCGTCTTCGGATCTCGCGAGAGCGCGGTGGCGAGATTGATCCACGCGCTCACGAGCTTCGGGTCGAGACGCAGCGCCTCGTGGTACTCGGCGACCGCACGGTCGAGGCGCCCCGTCTGCTGCAGGGCGTAGCCGAGGTTCGAGTGGAAGGTGGCGCGCGAAGGATCGAGCGCCACGGCGCGCTGCAGCTCGGCGAGCGCGCGCTCGAGGTCCTGCGTGCCGAGAAGGGCGGTCCCCAGGTCGGAATGCGCGCGCGCGTCGCCGTCGTCGATGCGGGCGCGCGTCTCGTACTCGGCGATCGCCTCTTTGGTGCGGCCGGTCATCATGAGGGCGGTGCCGAGATTGCCGTGGCGGGCGGGGCTCCCCGCGTCGAGATCGACCGCGCGTTGCAGCTCGCGCACGGCATCGGCCGCGTGGCCGGTCGCGAGGAGGGCGATGCCGAGCTGCGAGTGCGCCTCGGCTTCCTCGGGAAGGATCTGCGTGCCCTTGCGGAGCGCGTCGAGCGCACCGGGAGCATCGCCGAGGAGCAACCGGGCTCTACCTAGCTCCACGAAGGCGGGCCCGAACGGGGGTGCAGTCTTGGCGGCGCGGGAGAGATCCCCTGCCGCGGCGGTCACCTCCGCATTGCCCTTGGCGGACGCGTAGTCGAGCGGCACGTCGACACGTGCGATGCGCACGCGCGCGAGGCCCACGGTGCGAGGGACGCCCGCGGGCGCGGCGGCATAGTGCTTCTGCGCGGCGACGAGATCGCCCTTCTCGAAGGCGTCGTCACCGGCGGCGAGCTCTCCGTCGCCGAGATGGATCGTCGCGGGCTTCGGAGGGGGAAGGGGAGCCGTGGCCGTGGAATCGGGAGGGGGAGGGGGCGGGGCGGGGGTCGAGACCGGGGTCGCGGACGGGGTCGCGGTCGTGGTGTCGGTCGGGGTCGTGGTCGTGGTGGCGGACGGCGCCACCGGCGTCGTCGATGCGACCTGGGTCGCGCCGGCGCCGCATGCCGTCAGCGCGAGGAGCAGCGCGAGATCACGCCGTCTCATGCCTCTTCACCACGGCGAACGCGTGCGCGATCACGTCCTTCGTCGCTTCCACGACGGCCTCGTTCGCGCGCGGGGTCCTCAGGCTCACCACGCCTCCGCTCGGTCCCTTCGCCTCGAGCACGACGCGGCAGGCATCTCGCACCGCCTGGGGCACACGACCGTCTTCGGCAAGCGCTTTGACGTGCTCCACGTACGAGCGGCCCCACTTTTCGTCGGGCTCGACGATGAGCGCCGCATTGAGCGCCATCCCCGCCGCGCGCTTCACCCCCGCCGAGCCGCCGCGCCCGTCGCCGCTCGCATAGGCGGCCTCGGCCTTCCGAAGCTCTGCCAGCGCCGCACGGATCCACTCGTCGGGCGTCAGCTTCCGGAGCCAGTCGCCCGGATCGCGCGTGAACTGCCCCATGCTCACGCTCCCGTTGCTCACGACCGCAGGTGCCGCGTCGTGTGCTCCTTGCCGTCGTAGCGGAGCATGACCGGCTTCCCCTCGGCCACGGTCATCACGTTCACCGGCCGCTTCCAGATGCGGAGCACGCTGCGCATCACTTCTTTCGCGTAGTCCTGCCGGAGGTCGAGCCCCTGGTGGTCGTGCCGCAGGAGAAGCTCCCCGCGGTTGTCGTAGTTGGCGTCCTCGACGTAGATGAAGGGGTTGCCGCCGTTGGTGAGCTGGAAGAGCAGCTTCTCCTTCACCGACCTGAACTCGCGCGACTCGATCTCGAAGCGCTCGTTGCGGTTCGACCACGCGAAGCTGAAGAGCTTGTGCTCGCGCACGAAGTCCGGCGTGAGGAACTCGTCGATGAAAGTGACGTCGTTGTAGAGCGCACGAACCTCGAAGATCTTCTTCCTGCCCAGGCCCAGCCGCAGGTTCCAGTTCTTCTTCGCCTCGAGGTCGTCGCACTCCTCCCATTCCTTGCCGAATTGCCCCTTGTCCCAGCGCTCCTCGATGTTCCGATAGAGCTCGACGCCCAGCTTGTACGGATTGAGCCGGCCCCCGCTCGTCGCCATGACCCCCGCGTTGTGATCGGCGTAATCGATGATCTCCGACGCGTTGAGGATCTTCGTCGTCATCAGCCGCGAATGCCAGAAGGAGTTGTGGTGAACGAAGCCTGCCGCAGCATAGCGATGCGTGTCGCGCACCGAGATGTCGTAGACGTCGCATCGATCAGGCTCGAGCGAGACGACCTCGTCGTCCCAGGTCTCCTTCTTGAACCAGTGATGCTTCGACACGTACGCCTTCGCTGCGTCCTGCTTCCGGACGAGGCCGAAGCCAATCCGTTCCGCAAACACCGCTGCGCAAGCGCCTTGCATTTGAACGCGCCAGATATCGTGCGCTGCGAGCTTGCGGCGGCTCAGGATGCCGAAGTTCAGCAGCAACAGCTGCACTTGCTCGGCAAGTGCGTCGCTCGACGTGCTCAGGATGATTCCGGAAGGCCCGGCGTGCCCGTCGCAATCGAAATACGCCCGCAAGAAGGCCGCCACGACGTCTCGCGGCGACCGCAGCACGGCATCGGGAATGCGCTTCTGACGAGCACTCGGGCCCGTGGTCAGCCCCAGCGCCTCGACGAGGAAGTCAGAAACCGTCTCCGAGTGGAAGAGGACCCTGAAGCGTCCCGCATCCTTGCGCACTCTCGGCTCGAGGTCGAACAACTCTCGCCCGAGGCGTGCGAAGGAGAGCGCCTGCGCCTCGTCTCCCGTCGTCAGTCCGAAATGGCGCTTGACCCGGCTGATGTGGCCATCGCCCACGAGGTAGCCGAGTAGCGAGGCAAGGCGTTCGTCCACCACGTTCGGGATGCGCACGTCGGCGCGCGCCGCGAGCCCGAACGCGCCCCCGATGGCCAACTCCTGCGCCTCGTAAAGCACGAGAGCTTGTCCGATGGCTTCGGCCTTGCGGGTGCGCTTGCCGGCGCGATGACGCAGTACGGTCCAGACGGATACCCCGGCGTGGTCCGCAACGTCTTCCAAGGTCACGGGTGTCCGAGGCGTCCACGCGAGCTTCACGGGCTTTTCGGGCCAGAGATCGGCTCCGCCGCTCACCAGGACGCGATCGCCGACCCGCAGCTCGTCCAGGCGGCGCCAGGTCGAGCGGTCCGCCAGCAGGACACGATGCGACGTGGAACCGTGCACGGAGAGCCCACGCCTCGTACGCATGCGCATGCTCGCATGGTCGCGAATGATGTTCCGGTCGTAGACGTGGCGCGGAGCGTCACCATCGGAGACGACCGACGCGTCGCCTGAGACGACGCTCTGCATGGGGACGAGGCCCGAGGCTGTGAACACCAGGGTATCGGCGGCCACGCATGCCCAGCCTTCGTTCATCACCTTCGTCTGCCACTGCGGCGCGAAGTAGTAGGCCTCCTCGCGGGAGACCTCGAGGACGTCGCGCTCCCAGCGCTCGAGCGGCGCGTGCTCGAGGAGGAAGTGCAGGACGTCGCGCTCGGCGTGCTCGGGGAACTTCTTGCTCTTCTCCTTCTCGGCCTCGAGCTTCTTCTTCTGCTCCTCGAGGTACTCCTCGGGGTTGATGAAGCTCTCCATGTAGTCCTTCGCGCGAAGACGCGGGATCTCCGGCGCGCTCGGCTCGTCGTCCTCCTCGACGCGCTTGGGGCGGCGCCCGCTGAAGGGCGCGTGCAGGTCGACGAGGTTCTCGAGGCTCAGGCAGTGATCGAGGAATTCCTCGACGCGGTTGATCCCGTGGCGCCCGACGACGCGGCGGATGCGCGCACCGTGGTTGGCCATCTTGTCGATCCATCGCCGGTTCGGGTCGTACGTCGACGGACGCTTCACCGGGTCGACGGTGCGTCCACCCGTGTCGAGATCGCTCGAGCGGAAGCAGTAGTTGTTCTTGAAGAAGTCGACGTGGCCGTACACGTGCGCCATGACGAGCTTCTGATCGACGAGCGAGTTCCCCTCGAGCAGGTACGCGTACGAGGGGTTGTTGTTGATGACCATCTCGTAGATCTTCGAGAGGCCGTACTCGTAGCTCTTGGCGAGGCGCTCGTACTCCATGCCGAAGCGCCAGTGCGGGTAGCGGTTGGGGAACCCGCCGTACGCCGCGATCTCGTTCATCTGGTCGTACGTGAGGATCTCGAAGACGGTGGGGAAGAAGTCGAGCCCCTCGGCCGCGGCGAGCTTTTCGATCCGGTTCTGCTCCTCCCGGAGGTACGCCGGAAGCGCCGTTTTCAGCGCGAACTCGCTCATGAATCCCAGCTTAGCGTGGAAGGTCCTGCCGCGTCAGCGTGAGCTCGGGCTCATGCGCCGGGGCCCAGCCGGGAAGGGCCGCGCTGACCTACTGACAGACGTTGTTGGTGCACACGTTCGACTTGCAGTCCCAGAACGCCTCGCACGGGCTGCCTTTCGCAGGGCTCTGGCAGCAGCCGCCCATGCAATGGTTGGCGGCACCGCAGTCGCTGGCGTACGTGCAGGGATTGCCGACGTCGTTGGGGTAGCACTGGTTCTGGAGGCAGTGCTGGTCGCTGCCGTAGCACTGCCCTCCGCCGGCGCACGGGACCCCGAGGAAGGGGCCGCCGCACGCGTTCGTCGGCGGGGTCGGTGGGCTGCCGCCGCTCGAGCCTGCGTCGTTCGAGACGCAGACCGCGTCGTAGCTCGGATTGCGCGTGCAGGCCGACGTGCAGCTCAGGAGCGCTGCCTGGGTCGGGCAAAGGTAGAAGGCGGTGCCCGCGCAGCAGTACTGACTGGACCCCGTATTCCCAGGGGGACTCGGATTCATCGCGTCGTCTTCCGCGTCCCCCTCCGAGCCGTCCGAGGCAGCCGCCTCTCTGGCATCGTCTCTCACGTCACTTGCGCGCGCGTCGGTCACGGTGAGACCGGCGTCGTCACCGCCGCCGCGGCCGCCGGCGCCGCTCTCCGCAAGGCCTCCGTCGGCCGTCGTGGCGGCGGTCGTGAGCGGGTCCGGCGCGCCTCCGCATGCGCATGCGCAAGCGAACGCCGCCGCGAGGTACCGGACTACGCCGTGCATCTTCACGTGGGTCGCTCTCGAAGCAAGTCTTGGCCCGCCCAAGCTCTGCGGTCGCGCGGTGACGGTCGCTGAGCACGCTCCGCGCTGATTCCTGTACGCTGGAGAAGATGGGGCGGGCGCTGGGGAGATGCATGCTCGCTTTCGCCCTCGCGGCGTGCGGTGGCAGCAGCGCGAACGGCGGAAGCGGCAGCGACGCCACGGACGCGGGCGACGCGACGAAGGAGGCTGCCCATGGCCCTGATGCCGAGGTCGGTCTCGACTCGGGGCTCGACGCTTCTGCCGACGCGAGTGACGAGGCCCCCGACGCCGAGCAAGCGGAGACGGGCGGCGATGCGGACAGCGACGCGGACGGGGGGGACGGCGGGATCCCGCCGCTCTCGTGCTCGGGGGATGCGAACGAGCCCGACGACAGTCAGGTGCTCGCGACGCCGCTCGGGATGATCGACGACTGCGATTCGAGCGGCGGCACGCTCACCTCCGTCTCGTCGGGCACGGGGGACGTCGACTGGTCCTACTACGCGGGAAGCGACACGACCGGCTGCGTCGTGGATCCCACGGTGCAGATCGACGCGCCGGACCTCGAGGTGTGCATGTTCTTCGTCTGCGCGTCCGGGACCACCACGGTCAGCGACTGCGGCGGCGGCGCCCCGGCGACCTCACCTGCCGGGACGCCGGGGTGCTGCATCGTCGGCACCGCGAGCATGACCGGCAACATCACGTGCTCGAACCTCACGAGCGACTCGGCCGACGTGTACATGCGCGTGCGGCAGCTCTCCTCCAACGTCTGCATCCCCTATGACCTCGCGTACCACTTCTGACCGCGTCCTCGCGCTGGGCACGCTTCTCCTGGGCACGTCGCTCGGATGCGGGAGTGCATCCGGCGCCGCCGCCTCGACCGACGGCGGCGAGCTCGAGACCGGTGTGCCAGTCGACGGCGCCAAGCAGGATGCGAGCGACGGAGGCGATGCGGCAGTGGACGCGACGACCGACGGCTCTCCCGACGCGTCGGGCGACGCGGCACCCGATGCGCCCCCGAGCCAGGACCCCCCGTACGACGTGCACGCGGGCGATCGCCTCGCGTGCGCCTTCGGTCCCGGCGACACGACGCTCACCACCATCGGCCCGAACGTGCCGCACGGGGACGCCCTGCCGTTCTCGCACATCGTCGTGCTCATGATGGAGAACCGCAGCTTCGACCACTACCTCTCCGGCCTGCCCGCGATGGGCGTGACCGACGTGGACGTCGCCGACGACTCGTACGCGAACCCGGATCCGGGGCCGCCCGTCGCGAACGTGAACCGCTACCACGAGACGCGCTACTGCATCGCCGACCTGACACACGACTGGGGCCCGGTGCACCTGCAGTACGACGACGGCGCGATGGATGGCTTCATCGCGACCCAGAACCCCGGTGGAGAGCGCGCGATGGGTTGGTACGACGCGACCGACCTGCCCTTCTACTACTGGTTCGCCAGCACCTTCGCGATCAGCGACCGGTACTTCTCGTCGCTCCTCGGACCGACGTGGCCCAACCGCTTCTTCTTCTACGGCGCGACGTCTTGGGGCAGGACGAGCACGCCCGACACTCCGCCGCTCAACGAGACGAAGATCCTCAACGAGCTCGATTCGGCGGGGCGCACCTGGCAGATCTACGCGGAGGGGACGACGTCCTTCGCCATCGTGTTCGGCCCGATGTACGCGGGCACAGGTCTCTCCACGTTCTACAGCGACGTCGCGAACGACACGCTGCCCGACGTGGCCATCCTCGACCCGACCTTCAGCGGCTCGAGCGAGGACGACGAGCACCCGCCGACGAACATGCAGCTCGGCCAGGCGCTCTCCGCCTCGGTGCTGTCGGCGCTGATGGCGCAGCCGTCCGTGTGGGCGTCGACCGTCTTCATCCAGGTCTACGACGAGCACGGCGGCTACTACGACCACGTACCCCCGCCGCCCGCGTGCATCCCGGACGGCTACGCGCCGCCCGACTACGCCTTCGACCGCTACGGCATCCGCGTGCCCATCATGATCGCGTCGCCGTTCGCCAAGGCCAGGTACGTGAGTCACCTCGTGGCCGACCACACGAGCATCACGCGCTTCATCGAGAATCGCTTCGACTTGCCGGCGATGACGGCGCGCGACGCGAACGCCTGGCCGCTGCTCGACATGTTCGACTTCGGGAACCCGCCGTTCGCGACGCCCCCGGCGGGGATGCCGCCGGCTGCCGTGGATCAGGCCCACAACGACTGGTGCGCCAACAACGCCCCGGGCACGGGCCTGCCGGACGCAGGCGAATAGGGTGAGCGCGGCTCAGTGCCGCGCTAGGCGCCCTTGCCGAGGAACTCCTTGATGGAGCCCACGATGGCTTCCTTGTCGCGGATCTCGCTCGTGACGACGCGCTCGTCCTTGCCGAAGTGCTCTCGCAGATCCTTGATGAACTGCCCCGAGCCGTAGGGGCTCTCGACCTGCCCGTACGCGAACATGTTCACGCGCGGCAGGATCTTGTTCTTCAGGATCTCGACGCACAGCAGCGTGTCGTCCATCGACCAGTTGTCACCGTCGGAGAAGTGGAAGGGGTAGATGTTCCACTCCTCGGGCGGGTAGTGGTCGTCGATGAGCTGCGAGCACAGCTTGTACGCGCTCGAGATCATCGTGCCGCCGCTCTCGCG
>DASVWO010000035.1:0-7769 GCA_036393165.1 Polyangiaceae bacterium
GTCGCGCGATCGTCCGCCGGCACGAGGGAAAGGCTCGACCATCCCCAGGGGCAACCGCACCTGCCCCTTCGATTTGTGCGACTGCCCCCAGGGGCGACTGCACCTGCCCCCTCGATTTGTGCGACTGCCCCCAGGGGCAACCGCACCTGCCCCTCCGATTTGTGCGACTGCCCCTGGGGGCAACCGCGCCTGCCCCTCCGATTTGGTGCGACTGCCCCCAGGGGCGACTGCACCTGCCCCTTCGATTTGTGCGGCTACCCCGAGGGGCAACTGCACCTGCCCCTTCGATTTGTGCGACTGCCCCTAGGGGCGGCTGCACCTGTCCCTTCGATTTTGCGCGACCGCCCCCAGGGGCAGCCATACCTCACAGCGCGTCCGGCTCATCCATGTGCGCCGAGGTCCCGGCCGCGTCGTAGAAGTACTTGAGCGAGAGCACGCCGAGCGTGCCCGCGTGGTTGCTCGTGAGGTCCCGCCGCCCGCTCAGCTCGACGCTCCAGCGCGGATCGACGTAGCCGATCCCGAGCGACGGAGCGTTGAGGGCGGTTCCCGTGTCGTACCGCCAGCCGAGGCGGAGCGCGTAGCGGCCGGCAAGGAACGCCTCGGCGCCGCCCATCACCCGGCCGGTCGTGTATCCGAACGTCGTGAAGTCGAGGAGACCATCGGCCTCGATCGCGAAGATCCCGGAGGCGAAGCCGAGCCCCAGCGCCGCCGTGGTCGGCGCGAGCGAGGTGCTCGGGTTCGTCAGGTTGTGCCCGACGGCACCGATGCGGAAATCGCCGAGGGCGACCGTGGCGCCGACATCGAACGTGAGCTGGTTGAAGACGGCACCGTTCGACGTCCCGTCCGACGCCGTGCTCGGTCCGAGGGGTCCCACGCCCGTGTGCTGGTCGATGTGCAGGTAGCGCCCGGCGACGCCGAGCGCGACGTAGTCACCGAGAGGAAACGCGATCGCCGCGCGAATGTCGGTCCATATCCGGTGGAGCCCGTCCGGGTCCATTTCGTTCCAGGTCCCACCGAGGCCGCCTGCGATGTGCTGGGCGTTGATGACCGAGTCGACGATCGAAAGCCCGAACGTATCCCGCAGCGCCTCCGGCGAGTACGCCCCGAACGCCTCGAGGTGGTAGACGCGCGCCATCGCCATGTTCGCCGGATTCATGTAGAGCGCAGGCGTCCCCACGCCGATGGCGTTGAGTGCGTCGCCCATCCCGACCGCGCGCGCCTGCGGCACCTGCCCCATGTCGTAGGCCTGCTCGGGCGACGTCGACATCGGGTCCGCGAGCGCAGTGCTCGGCACTGCGACGAGAACGGCACAGGCAAGACACGTCGCGACGCGCACCGCGCCGGACCCTAACAAGAGGCGTAACGTCCTACGAGTTTTCGACGGTTGCGGGCGCGGTGCGGCCGCGTTGCGGGGGAGGGGCCCCGCAACACAAACGGGACAGCGGCCCCGCGAAAACAACGGGAACGTTGACTCTTGACAGAGCGAAGCAGCCAAAAAATCGCTGTGGCGAATTGCGACAACGTGCTGCACCGCCCGATTCAGAAGGCATCCCGCCGACTTCGGTTGCGCGTGGCGTTATGACGAACGCGCGAACTCCATTTCGCGGGTGGACTACATGAAAAAAAGGAGCGGATCTTCGCGCACTTAAACACAATCGAAACGAAGAGCATGGACGTGCGACGAGTGCCGGTGATAGCTCCTGTTCCCGTTCGCGTCGGACTGATGTAGATGCTGACCCAGGCCCCCTCGGGCATCGGTCGTCATCGACGTCGGCCCGAGCGGACACCAGACGAAGCAGTCGCCAAAGGCCCGTAGCGGGCCCGAGGCAGGAGCGGATCCCCCGATGGCATGCAAACGGTGGGAGACCGATGGTCTCCTATTGCGCCAAATGGTTTCGCGTCTTCTCGGACGCTCACAAAGTCCCGAAAGGACAGGCGCGCGTGCGTTCTTCTCCACAGCCTGTGGATAACTTGTGAGCGCCGTCACACGGACGTGGCGGGTAGGGTAGGCAGTTTCAGCAGAACGTTGCAGTGAAATGGCAATTCGCGGTCCGCGTGTCCGCGCGCGGAAGATCGCTGAAGCGTTTCACTCGATTCGTGATGGGGGCCCGGTTCGGGTCCGAGGGACTAACCGTCGATTCGTTTCGTGAGGGATGTGGTGCAAGCGCGGATGCAAATCGAGGACAAGGGTGTCGTTCCCGCAGCGCCTCTTGAGGACATCGCCGTGAGCGAGACCGAACGAGCCTGGCAGGAAGCATTGTCTTTCACGCGAGAGCGGTCGCCCGCGAGCTTCGACCAGTGGTTCTCGGGCGTGCAGTTCGACGGGTTGACCGACGGGGTGCTCAGCCTGCGGGCGCGCGACGAGTTCGTGCGCCAGTGGGTCGAGGAGTACTTCCTGCCGACTCTCTCCGAGAAGCTGCGTGAGCGCACCGGCCTGAGCATCCAGGTGCGCTGGGCCATCGACACGGCGCTCGACCGCCCGGTGACCGATCGTCCGGTGCCGTTCGCGCCGGTGAAGCCGCGCGGCATCTCGGTGCGGCCGCCGCCCCCCGCGGACGACGCCGCCTCGGGCGTGCACCAGATCGTGCCGGACTCGTCGAGGCTGAGCGCCGTGGCGCCACCGGTCGAAGGGCTGAACCTCAAGTACACCTTCGCGAACTTCGTCGTCGGGCCGAGCAACCAGCTCGCGCACGCGGCAGCGATGGCGGCGGCGGGGGTCGGCGGGCGCCGCCACAACCCGCTCTTCATCTGCGGCGGCACCGGGCTCGGGAAGACGCACCTCGTGCACGCCATCGCGCACCGGGTGCGTGAGGAGCAGCCGGGGGCGCGCATCGTCTACCTCAGCGCCGAGCGCTTCGTGAACGAGTTCGTGCAGGCCCTGCAGGACCAGCGGATGCACGATTTCCGCAACCGCTATCGCGAGCGATGCGACCTTCTGCTCGTGGACGACATCCACTTCCTCGCCGGCAAGACGCAGACGCAGGAGGAGTTCTTCCACGCGTTCAACGTGCTGCACCAGGCGAGCAAGCAGATCGTCGTCACGAGCGACAAGTACCCGCAGCAGCTCGACAAGATGGAGGAGCGGCTGGTCTCGCGCTTCCAGTGGGGCCTCGTGGCGGACATCCAGGCGCCCGAGCTCGAGACGCGCGTCGCCATCGTCCGCAAGAAGGCGCAGCTCGAGCACATCGAGCTGGCCGACGAGGTGTGCCTCTTCATCGCCCAGATGGTCCGGAGCAACGTGCGCGAGCTCGAGGGCACGCTCATCCGGCTCGCGGCGAAGGCGTCGCTCCTCGGCAAGCCGATCGACATCGCGTTCGCTCGGACCGAGATCGCGGCGACGACGACGGCCCGCCCGAACGAGGCGAGCGTCGAGGACATCCAGCGCACCGTCTGCCACCACTTCAAGCTGCGGTCGACCGACCTCCTCTCGAAGGACCGGCACAAGAGCATCGCCTTCGCGCGGCACGTCGCGATGTACCTCTGCAAGCAGCGCCTCAAGTGCAGCTTCCCGGAGCTCGGGCGCGCCTTCGGCAACCGCGATCACACGACGGTCATCAGCGGCGTGCGCAAGATCGAGCAGCTCCGATCGAGCGACCCCGAGGTGCGCGCTCACATCGAGGCGATCGAGCGCAAGCTCGGAAGCGTCGAGTGAGAGCGCAAGCTCGGAAGCATGGAGTGAGCTAGTTTCCCGGCCGGTGCACGCCGGGCCTCCTCCCACCAAAGGCATCCGTCACGTCGCGCTCTTCGTGCGCGACATGGGCGTGATGGAGCGCTTCTACCGCGACGTCCTCGGCTACGTCGAAGAATGGCGACCGAGCGAGCGCGAGCTCTACATGACGCGGGGCTCCGACAACCTCGCGCTGCACGCTGCCGACCTGCCGGAGCACCGGGAGACTCGCCTGGACCACATCGGGCTCGTCATGAGCAAACCCGAGGACGTCGACGCGTGGGCGGCCTGGCTCGAGAGCCATGGCGTGCACCTCGACACGAGGCCCCGCCAGCACCGCGACGGCGCTCGCAGCTTCTACGCGCGCGACCCCGAGGGCAACCGGATCCAGTTCATCTGGCACCCGCCCATCGCCGACAGGTGACCCCGCCTACTCGTCGTAGTCCTCCGGCGTGAATCGCACGTCGGCCATGCCGCGGGCGCGCATGCCTTCGCGAAGCGCGTCGACGACCATCGAGAGGACGTCGAAGCGCGTCGTGGGCGCGTAGTACTCCTCGTCGGGCACCTCGGGCAGGGCAGACAGGCGGGCCTCGATGCCTTCGCGCTCGCCGGGGTCGAGATCGAGGTGGGCGTGCCAGCCCTCGCTCGGCTCCACCCAGAGCGCCTCCCGGGCCATGCCGAGGGGGTTGAAGGCGCAGTACACCTCGCTCAGGCAGATCCGCCAGACCGTCGGGTCCTCCGGGTCCTTGATCTGCCACGCGCCGCCAAAATGCGTGCGCACCACCTCGCCGAAGTACGCACCCGCCGCTCCCACCACAATCGGCTCGCTCTCCGGCCGTTCCTTCACTTCTGGACGGGCATCCCGGAGCCACTGGTCGATGAGGCTCAGGGTGTCCGGGGTGAAATCCGGCATCACGCCGTACCGCGTCGACACGAACCGCACGCACGCCGCCGCGAGCTCTGCCACTTTCCTCTCTTCGTCCGGCACCCAGCCGGCGTATGCTGGAAGGCCGCCGCGCGCAAGCTAGCCTAGCTCGCGGCCGGAGCTTCGATGCGCCTCGGGATCTTCAGCGACATCCACGCCAATCTCGAAGCCCTGAGCGCCGTGCTCGAGGCCTACAAGACCGAGAAGATCGACGTCTTCTACTGTCTCGGCGACACGGTGGGGTACGGCGGCTCGCCCAACGAGTGCGCGGACCTGGTGCGCGAGACGGCGAAGAAGACGATCCTCGGCAACCACGACGCCGCGGTGAGCGGGCGCATGGACTACTCGTACTATTACGAGGCCGCGCGCCACGCGCTCGACGCGCACGCGGCCCTGCTGAGCGAAGCCAACATGGCCTGGCTCAAGGCGCTCCCCTACCAGGAGATGCTCGAGGAGCACGACGTGCTGCTCTGCCACGGCTCGCCGGTACGGCTCGAGGAGTTCGAGTACATCTTCGCCCCGGAGCAGGCGCGCGAGTGCCTCTCGATGTGGGACAAGATCGGGCACATCACCCTCATCGGGCACTCGCACCTGTGCAAGGTGTTCGCGCTCACGCAGAACAGCGTCGAGGAGCTGCCGGCCATCGACTTCGAGCTCGAGGCCGACAAGAAGTACATCGTCAGCGTCGGCTCGGTGGGGCAGCCGCGCGACTTCGACAACCGCGCGAGCTACACGGTCTACGACACCGAGAAGAAGCGCTTCGAGTTCAAGCGCATCGAGTACGACATCGAGCTCGCCGCCGACAAGGTGCTGCGCGCCCGCCTCGAGCGCAACTTCGCGCACCGACTCTTCATCGGCGTCTAGGCGAAGCTAGTTGAGGTCGCGGCCGAAGATGCGCTCCCAGCTCTCGCGGTAGGCGCGCGTCGCGACCTGCGCGGGGCCCGGGGTGGACTTTTGCGGCGCTGGCGCGGGTGCGTCCGGAGCGTCGACCACGTGCTCCACCTTCACGTCGTAGAGCGCCGGCGCGTCCTTCCGGCGTGCGAGGCTCACGACCTCTCCCTTGCCCAAAGGCTTGCCCTCGCGCAGCGGCCGCACCTCGCCTGCCTCGACCCGGCCCGGACGTGCCCGGAGCACGCGGGCGCCCTGGCCGTCGTCGGTCTTGCCGTGCAGCATCACGACGTCGAAGCCGGACTCGGGCTGCTTCGGCTCCTCGTCGTCCATGGCGACACCCAAATCTTAGCGCATCGTTCCCGCGTCGCCGAATGGCCGCAGGGGAGAGGCGTAGATGGCCTTGGCGTCGACCACGTCCCGGACGAAGGTCGTCGCCTGCAGGTGCACGCGCCAGTTGCCGGACGAATCGCCGAGCGTGCCGTCGACCGTGAGCGCCGCAGCGCCGCCGCGGAACGCCTCGAGCTTGGTGAGCTTCGCGACGAGGGTCGACCGAGCGAGCGGCGTGGCCACCGGAGCGCGGCCGGGCACCAGGAGCTCGGCGCGGTTCACCTCGACGCGCTTGCCGTCGGAGGACGCGAAGAGCTCGAGCGCCAGCGTCGCCTGCACGTGAGGCGAGGGTGCGACGAAGCCGAGCCCCGAGTCGCTGAGCGGCCCGATCGAGAAGCGATAGCCCCCGCGCTCGGTCAACACGACGAGGCCGCGCGCGAGGTCCGGCGCGAGGTTCGCCTCGAAAGGGGCACCCGCGTCGTCGGCGCTCTCCACGTGAAGCGTGCCCTCGACGGGAGGCGGCGCGCCCCCCGCATCGGGCGGAGGGGTCACGTTGCGCCAGCGGTCCGCGTCGCGCTTGCAGCGAGCCTGGTCCGCCTTGAGCGCAAGCTTGGCGCACGAGGTGGCGTCGTGCCGGGCGATGGCCTCGCAGGTCGCACGCGCGACGCTCGTCTCCTCGGCCGCGCAGAGGCGCGGGTCGCGCGAGGCCATCGCCAGGCAGGAGGCGTCGCGGCCCAGGGCCGGCCTGCTCCCCACCATCCACGGGCACAGGTCGGCGTCACCCACCGCGGCGGCGACGGTCGTCGCGCACTCCCGGCGGAGCGCGGACGCGTCGATCGCCTCGCACCGCTTGGCATCGTGCGCCTTGGCGGCATCGAGCACCCGGCACGCGTCGCGGACGAACGTGTCGTAGCCAATGGCTTCGAGCGCATCGCCCAGCAGCGGGTCGAGGTGCGCGTGCGCATCGACGCATGCATCCACCGTCGTGAACGAGGCAATCTCGCCGGCCAGGTCCCCCGCGGCGGCCGGCGGGTCGACGCGAAGCTCGAGCTCCCCGGCCTCGACGCCGAGGGCGTTCTCGACGCTCGCCACGGGGGCCTGTTCAGGGGTTCGCTGCCGGGATTCCTCGCGATCGCAGCCCGAAAGGGCCCCGCAAAGGCTGCCGAGCAACAACAAGCTTGCTACCTGAACAGATCGCCAGTATAGGGAGAAGAGCGCCATGGACGACCCCAAGAACAAGAGCAAGGCCATCGAGCTCGCCGTCGCCACGATCGAGAAAGAGTACGGCAAGGGCTCCATCATGCGCCTCAAAGAAGGCGCCAGCCTGGCCGACGGCATCCAGGTCGTCTCCTCCGGCAGCCTCGGGCTGGACATCGCCCTCGGCATCGGCGGCTACCCGCGCGGGCGCATCATCGAGATCTACGGACCCGAGTCGAGCGGCAAGACGACGCTCACGCTGCACGCCATCGCTCAGGTGCAGAAGATCGGCGGCGTCGCCGCGTTCATCGACGCCGAGCACGCGCTCGACCCCACCTACGCACGCAAGCTCGGGGTGAAGACCGACGAGCTCCTCGTCAGTCAGCCGGACTACGGCGAGCAAGCTCTCGAGATCGCCGACATGCTCGTACGCAGCGGTGCGGTCGACATCATCGTCATCGACTCGGTCGCAGCCCTCGTGCCGAAGGCCGAGATCGAAGGCGACATGGGCGACAGCCACGTCGGGCTCCAGGCGAGGCTCATGAGCCAGGCGCTGCGCAAGCTCACGTCCACGGTGGCGCGAAGCAACTGCCTGCTCGTCTTCATCAACCAGATCCGCATGAAGATCGGCGTCATGTTCGGGAGTCCCGAGACGACGACCGGCGGCAACGCGCTCAAGTTCTACTCGAGCATCCGGCTCGACATTCGCCGCATCGGCGCCATCAAGGAAGCGGCCGCGACGAGCGGCAAGGACCCGGCTGT
>DASVWO010000036.1:0-96010 GCA_036393165.1 Polyangiaceae bacterium
CTCGAACTTCTCCTGCGGCTGCGCGCCGACGAGGTGACGTCCGTTGATGAAGAAGTTCGGCGTGCCCTGCGCCTGGAAGTCCTGCGCCAGGTCGTTGTCCGCGTCGATCTCCTTCTTGTGCGTGTGGTTCGTGATGGCGTCCTTGACCTTGTCGCCGTTCGCGCCGTTGTCGGTCGCGTACTTCACGAGGTCGTCGTCCGCCTGCGCCTTCTGGTTGGCGAAGAGCTCGTCGTGCATCGCCCAGAAGCCCTTGTCACCCTTCTCGGCGCGCACTTCCATGGCCGCCTCGGCGCACGGCTCGGCGCGGTTGTGGAAGGGAAGCGGCTCGTTCTTCCAGACGAAGCGCAGCTTGTCGCCGTACTTGTCGCGGAGGGCCTTGAGGGTCGGCTCGACGCGCGAGCAGAACGGGCACTGGAAGTCCGAGAAGATGACCGCCGTGACGAGCGCGTTCGGGTTGCCGAGCACCGGGCTGTTGCCGACCGGAACCTTGAACACCGTCGTGTCGTCCTCCTTCGGCTCCTCCTTCTCGGCGGGCGCCGGGGCGTTCTGCTTGTTCGCCTTGGTCATCTCGTCGTAGATGCGCGACTTCGGCGTGCCGGAAGCGATCTTCGCCTGGGCCTTCTGCAGCTCCTGGTCGATCGTCTTCTTGAAGTTGTCGAAGGGCTGCGCGCCGTTGATGAACACGCCGTTGACGAAGAAGGCCGGGGTGCCCTGCACGCCGGCGGTCTTGCCCTCGTTCAGGTCCTTGTCGATCTTGTCGGCCCACTTGTGGCTGTCGAGGCCCGCCTTGTACGCGGCCGCGTCCTTGACGCCGGCGTCCGCCGCCCACTTGGTGTAGCTGTCGGGTCCGAGCGCCTGCTGGTTCTTGAACGCCGTGTCGTGGAACTTCCAGAACGCGTCGTTGCCCGCCAGCGCGAAGACGCCCTGCGCGGCCTCGGCGGCCGGCTTGGCGTTCTGGTGGAAGGGCAGCGGGTTGTTCTTCCAGAACATGCGGACCTTGTCCGGTCCGTAGGTGTCCCTCACCTGCTGGAGCGTCGGCTCGACGCGCGAGCAGTAGGGGCACTGGAAGTCGCTCCAGATGACGATGGTGACCGGCGCGTCCTTCTTGCCCCACATGGGGTCCTTGCTGGACACGGGGATGGGCGAATCGTTGTCGTCCCACGCGCCGCCGCTCTCACCGGAGTTGTCGGCCGTGATGTCGCCCGTGCGGATGCGATGCTGGTCGTAGCCCCACATGACGGCCACGCCGGCGAGGAAGCAGAGGAAGAAGCCGATGATGGCGACTCCCGTGTTGACGCCGCCCGGTCCCTGATCCGTCGGGGATGCGGGCGCGTTCTTGGTTTCTTTGACCATAGAGCTCACCTGTTTGAGGTTTCGGTTGAATGGAAACGAGCCTGTACCCTGCCGCATGCCCGCGGACCATCCGCGGGACGCCACTGCCGGTGCAGACACGCGTGCGGTCCCCCCCGAGAGCGGCAGGGACGGGGCGTGATTCGACCGCGCGCGTGTCTCAGCCGCGCGGTGGACGATCGATGCGGTAGTGCACCCCCTCGGTGGAGGGCGCGGCAGGCGGTGGCTGGGCGATGGGCTCACCCGCGGGCGACGCGAGGGGCGTCGCGCACGTCACGACGGCCGGATCTCCCTGGGAAGCGGGGGCTTGCTGCTCGCCGTGTCCGGGCGCGAGCGTGGGGTTTCCCGTGACGTCCGGCTCTTCGCACGGAAGCGGCGGAGCTGCGCGGAGCACGGCGAGCTCGGGCGCCTCGAGCGTGGGCGCAGGCGCCATCGACGTCGCGCCGCGATCGTCGCAGAGCGGCGCGGGCATCGCGAACGCCGGGCGCGACAGCGTCCAGATCGCGACCGTGACGATCGCGAAGAGGGCGTGGCGGAGGGCCCGGCGGAGCATCGGCCCGGTACTGTGGATCGGGTCGGGCCAAGTGGGCAAGCGCGCACTCCCGTGGGTCATTCGATTGCACACACCGTGCGCTCGATCACGTGGGAGGCGGTCCACCCCGTTGTCTCGGTGGACCAGAGGGGGGCTCTGGCGGCCGCGAGCGCATCGCGCGCCTGAGCCCGACGTGTCGTGACCGCCTGGGCTTCACCGGTCGTGTCCGCCGGAAGGGGTCGGATGGCGAGGCGGGCGAGGGTGGCCGCGTCGCGTCCGAGGGCCGTCCACCACGTCGGAATGCCGAGGCGCGCGATGAAGCGACGGAGGTCCTCGTCGTGCGGGGCGCCGAAGGCCGCCACGGGGATCGCGCCGGCAGCGGCGGTGACGACGCGGAGAGAAGCGGGGTGCGCGGGGAGGGAGGCGCCCTCGAGCGTGAGCCCGACGATCCCGCGGGCGCGCGTCGCCGAGAGCTCCTTCGTGAGATCGCGCGCGCAGTCGGCGGCGCCGCTGACGAGCCATGCGTGCGTGCCGTCGTGGTCCCACTGAGAGACGGGGAAGCGCGGATCGCCTGCGCGCGTCGGAGGGATGTCGCACGAGACGGGGGGCAGCAGCGTGAGCGCGCCCACGCGTCCTCCCTGCGGGGGGAAGGACGCGATCTCGCTCGCGTCGACCACCGGGGCGACGCCGCCGGATCCCAGGGCGGGCGCGGCGTGCACGAGGGCATCGACGACCGAGGATCGGCTCTGGCCGAGGACGAAGGAGAAGCCCGTGGTGCCCGGTGTGTCGTCGGGCGGGACGAGCACGACGACGGGGACCGCGTGGTTCTCGCCCCATCGAAGCGCGCGCCCAGCAGTCTGCGGATCGAGGCCTGCGACGATGACGGCGGCGCCTTCGCCGGCCAGCTCGTCGAGAGCGACCTCGGTGCGGTCGATGCTGCCCGCGTCGTCACGCGTCACGAGGCGAAGGGCGGCGTCGGCCGCCGGTTCCTCGAGCGCCGGAGCCGACCCGGGCTGTGCGCACGGTTGCCTCGATGGGGCGGCTCCGGCGTCGGTCCTCTGATCCGCCGTCGGCGTGACGTCACGCACGCCGCGAGGCAGGCCGAGCGCCCACATCACTCCTCGGAGCACGTCCGCCGACTCGTCGCGAAGCGCCGGCGACTCGGTGGGAAGGAGCAGCCCGAGCGTATGCCCGGCGACGCGGTTGAGCCCGCGCGCGCTCGTCGCCAGCTCCCCGAGCTCGACGCCCGCCTCGCCGGCGACGACGATGGCGCCGGCATCCTCGTCGAGAAGCATGCGGGCGAGCGCGGCGTCGCCGCTGCTCGTCGCGATCTGGACCAGGCGCTGGGCGAGGATGCGTTCGATCTCGATGCCGTACCCGTAGCTCTCGCGCTGCGTGCGCATCGCCTGCAGGGCGCCGACGAGCGTCTCGCGTGGCAGCCGCTCGACGAGCGAAGCGACGCGGCGGCGCACGAGGTCCTTCTCCTCCTCGCTCGCCGCGCGCAGCCAGACGTCCATGTACGAGATGGCCTCGTAATCCCGGTGCGTGTCGAACGCGGCGAGCGCGAGCTCCTGCTCGAAGACGGCACGCATGACGGGGTCCACCGTCTTGCCGACGAGGGGGCGGAGCAAGGCGAGCGCGCCCTCGGGGTCGCTCTTCATGCGAAGGCGACGCGCGGCGGCGACGGTCCACATGTCGTGGGAGGTGCCGGGCGGCAGATCCTTCGTGAGCTCGAGCTCGTGATCGGCCTTCGGCATGTCGCTCTCTTCGAGCGCGAGCAGGGCGAGATACACGTGCGCCAGGGGAGCGAGCCCGTCGTCGGGGAAACGCACGAGGAACGAGACGACTTGCACCTCGAGCACCTGCGGCACGGCGCGGATCGGCGTGTTCCACGCGGCGCGGATCGCCTCGAACGCGGCGGCGGCGGCGGGCGACGATGCGAGCGAGGGCACGGGGCGCGTCGAGCTCGACGATCCGCCGGCGCACGCTCCAGCTGCGAGCATCCCTCCTGCGAGCGCCGCGATGCCTGCCCGTCTCGCGACGCGTCGCATGCGTTACCATGCGTAGCACGGGCCCTTGCTACGCCGCCTCTTCTCGCTGACTGGGGTGGTCCCGCTCGGGGCCTTTCTCGTCATTCACGTCGTCGTCAACGCGAGGGCGGTGCGCGGCGAGCAGGCCTTCGCGCAGTCCGCCGACGCGCTCGCGAGCCTCCCCGCGCTGCCGCTGATCGAGCTGCTCTTCGTGCTGCTGCCGCTGGTGCTGCACGCGGGGATCGGCCTGTGGCTCGTGGCGTCGCGCCAGCCACTGACCGAGCCGAGCCCCTATTCGCCGGGCCTCGCCGCGGCGATGCGCGTCACGGGGCTCGTGGCCCTCGCGTTCCTGGCGATGCACTTGCCCGAGCTCCGCTTCCGCGGGCTTCTCCACTCGCCCAACGGGGGCGAGCTCGCGACGCGCCTGGCGGAGGACCTGTCGTCGACGTGGCACGGGCTCCCGTGGCGGGGCGCGGCCTACCTGCTCGGCAGCGGGTGCGTCCTCTTCCACTTCTCGGTTGGGCTCTGGGGGTTCTTCGCCCGCACGCGACGTGGCGCCGACGAGCGCTCGCGGCGGTGGGTGGCGATGGGCGTCGCGGTCGTCGGTGCGGCGATGTGGCTGCTCCTGGTCGATGCGGTCGTGTTCCACGCCACGGGTGCGCGTCTCGTCGGCTCGCAGGCGACCGACACCACGCAGATCGGGCCGTGTCCTCCCGCGCCCAGCGGATCGGCTCCATGAGCGACATCATCGCCGCCCACGAGCCGACCCCGCTCAAGGCGCTGCGCAGCACGGTGGTCGCCTCGGGCATCAACGTCTTTCGCGTGCGGGGGCTCATCGACGCCTACTCCAAGAATCTCGACGCGAAGTCGCGCGACATCCTCCTCACGACGGTCGCGGGCACGTGGCTGCCCGTGGACCTGGCGCTCGCCCACTTCGCGGCGGTGGACGCCATCGGTCTGACCAGCGAGCAATCGTTCGACATCGGCGCCACCTCGGCGCGGCGCTTCGGCGAGACCCTGTGGGGCACGGCCATGCGCATGACGCGCGCTACCGGCATCGACCCCTGGAACGTTCTCAACATCTACGAGCGCCTGTGGAAGCGCAGCTTCGATGGCGGCGGATTCACCGTCACGCGCCACGGCCCGAAGGAGGCGTTCGTGGAGATCCGATCGATCCCCTTCGCCCGCCACGCCTACTTCCGCGACGCCCTCCGCGGCGCCCACCAGTCGCTGCTCGCCCTTCTCGCGCGCACCGTCTACGTGCGCGAAGTGCCGCGCAGGACGCACCCCGAGGGCTTCACGATGCGCATCTCGTGGGTGTGATCGGGGTCGAGGTCGAGGTCGAGGTCGAGGTCGCGGTCGACTACCGCGGGAATGCCGCAGCGTTTCCCCCGTCGACGGTCAGAACGCACCCGGTCGTCGCACGTGCATGCGCGAGATAAACGAACGCGTCCGCCACGTCCTCGGCGCGCACCTCGCGGGCGAGCAGATTGGCGCGGAAGTAATCGGCGACCGTCAGCCCCCGAGCCTTCGCGCGCGACTCGACGACGCCTCCAGCAAACAGACCCGTCCGGATCCGGTCGGCATTGACCGCGTTGGAGCGAATGCCGTGGGCGCCCAGGTCGATCGCGAGCTGCCGCATGAGCGCCACCAAGGCGCTCTTGGCAACGGCGTAGGGGCCGAAGCCGGGTCCCGGGTTGAACGCCGCCTTGCTCGCGTTGAAGAGGAGGCACCCGCCGCGGCCCTGCGCCGTCATCGCCTCGACCGCCGCGCGAGCGACCCGCCCGTGCGCGAGGCAGTTGAGCTCCATCGAGTCGCGCAGGAGAGTCTCTCCCTCCGTCGTCTCCAGCCGTCCCTCGGGCGCATTGCCGGCGTTCGACACGACGAGGTCGACCCCGCCCCACGCCGACACGGTGCGCGCGATGGCCGCCTTCACCGCGCTCTCGTCGCGCACGTCGGCCACCACCATGAGCACACGGTCGCGGCGACCCTTCGCCAGCTTCTCCACCGCGGACACGAGCGAGTCGAAGTCCTGATCGAGCACCGCGACGTGCGCCCCCGCCGCCAGCAGCGCGTCGGCTGTCGCGAGGCCGATGCCGCTCGCCGCGCCGGTCACGATCGCGATGCACCGCGAGAGCGGCGCGCTCGACTTCTTTCCCAGCTTCGCCTGCTCCAGGCTCCAGTACTCGAGGTCGAACAGGTCGGCGCGCGAGCACGGCTCGTACCGGCCCACCTCGGCGGCGACGGTCATGACGTCGATCGTGTGCTCGTAGATGTCGAGCGCCACGTCGGCCTCGCGCGCCGTGTCGGCGATGGCGCAGGCGCCGAACCCCGGGAGCAGCACGACGCGCGGCCACGGGTCGAGCTTCGTCTTCTTCACCTGCTTCGCGCGCGACTGCTCCTCGAAGTACGCGTCGTACTTGCGCGCGTAGTCGGCGACGGCCGATTCGAGCTGCGACGAGAGCTTCTCCGGCTCCCCGAACGAGGGCCTCGGCACGAAGAGCGCCGTCGGCTTGGTCCGGATCACGTGGTCGGGCGTCACGCATCCGCGCGCCACGAGCTCCCCCGCGTCGGGTCGCTCGAGGAACGAGAGCACCGCATGCGTCGCACGCGTGCGGACGATGGGCCCCCGCTCCGGCGTGTCGTTCGCCATCTTCGCGAGGACGCCGCGAAGGCGCGGGAGCACGACGGTCTCGGGCGCGTCGACGCGCTCTCCTCCCGTGATGGCCACGGTCTTGCTGCGATCGGCGGCATAGAGCTCCGCGCGCGAGACGGCGTCGATCGTGCGCTCGTAGCTCTCCTTCGCCGTGTCGCCCCACGTGATGAGCCCGTGCTTCTCGAGCACGACGAGCTCCGGCTGCGCGTGCGCCGCCACCTCGTCGAACGCCTCCGCGCACCGCTTGGCGAGCGCGAAGCCGGGCATGACGTACGGCACGAACACGAGGCCCTTGCCGAAGAGTTGCGTGAGGATCTTGCGCGCGTCGGGCTGGTCGGCGAGCGCGAGGATCGCGTCGGCGTGCGTGTGGTCGACGAAGCGCGCGGGGATCCACGCGTGCAGCAGCGTCTCGATGCTCGGGTTGGGCGCCGACGGATCCAGGAGGTTCGATCGGATGGCGGCGACCATCGCCTCGTCGCTCAGTCGATCGAGCTTGCGCAGCGCGCGGAGCGCATCGAGGCGAACCGCCGGATGGCCCTGCGGCTCGATCGTCGCCAGATCCCAGCCGCTCCCCTTGATGCAGAGGACGTCCACCGTCTCTCCGAGCACCGTCGTGGCGGTGTCCTTCACCGACGTGTTGCCGCCGCCGTGAAGGACGAGCGCGGCATCGGCCCCGACCAGACGTGCCGTGTACGTGCGGAGGGCGAGCGCCTCGGAAACCTTGCCGGCCAGCGACTCCGCGAGGGCCGCGGCCGCCTCCGGGTCGTAACGGCTTTCCATGGGTTTGCACGGTATAGCCTGGGGTCGGAGATCCACACCGGATCGCGCGGGCTCCATGCGTGATCCTCGTGTTTTCGGGTGTTTGCGAGGACGCCGGGTGTGATTCCACTGCGGTTCGATCTTTGCGATGCGACCCGAACCGTACGGAGGAGCCGATGGCGAGGTCGTTCCATGGCGGTCTCGCGGCGTGCGCGTGCATCGCCGCGGGAGTCGCGTTCGGGGCGTGCGGGAGCAACGGGAATCAGAACGGCGGAGGATTCGCCGGCGACGACGGCGGCTCGTCGGGCCTCGAAGGGGGCAATGGAAAGGACGGTCCCGGCTTCGGCGACGACGCGAGCAGCAGCGGCGGGCAGATGGGATGCGACGCGGGCTGCCCGATGGGGCTCGCGTGCGACCACGGCATGTGCGAGCCGATGCAGCCGCAGTGCGTGTCGAACGCCGACTGCGAGGACGACACGTACTGCCTGAACGGCACCTGCGTCCCCTACGGCTTCGGCGGCGTGAAGAACGATCCGAACTGCCACCAGTCGGTGCCGCCCGGAGCGTTCGCGCCCACGGTGAAGTGCGAGTTCACGCAGGCGCCCTCGGGCGATCCGTTCGCCCAGTTCCTCGACGTGCAGGCGACGCCCATCGTCGTCAACTTCGACAAGAAGTCCGAGGGCAACAGTGCCATCCCGAGCATCGTCGCGCCGTTCACCGTGAACGTGCCCGGCGGTTACACCGAGAACCGCGGCATCCTGCGCATCCTCAAGGGGAGCGACTGCTCGCTGCAGGCGAACCTCGCCGGCGTCGATCTCGACGCCGACGGGGTCGTCGACTGGGTCAACTCGCCGACCGCCGTGGCCGTGGGAGACCTCAACGCCGACGGGGTCGCCGACATCGTGACGTACATGGGCGACTTCACGACGGTCGCCTTCACGCGCAATGCATCGAAGCAGTGGGTGCCGCTCTGGCCCAAGGTCAAGGCGACGACGTCTGCCGGCGCCATCTTCGTGTCGACCATCGACGGCACCGAGGGCGTCATGCCGAGCACGAGCCCCGGGAGCACCGACATCTGGTCGGGCCCGTCGATCCACGACCTCGACAACGACGGCAAGCCGGAGATCATCCGCGAGGGTTACGTCATCGACGGCCAGACCGGCGTGCTGCGCGCCGCGCCGCCCATGAACTACACGAGCTACTACGTCGGCATCCCGCCGGTGCTCGCGGACCTCTATGGCGACGGCAACGTGGAGCTCGTCACCGGCGCGCACGTCTGGAAGTTCGACGGCAAGAGCAGCTCCTGGATCGCCGACGCGACCTACGAGGCGGGGACCGCGACCAACCCGGGCTGGGTCGGCGTGGCCGACTTCGATCCGTACGACGGAAAGAAGCAGCCCGAGATCGCCGTCGCCGAGAGCAACACGCTCAGCGTCTACAAGCTGGACCACACCGTCTTCATGGGCCTCTCGGTCGCCGTGCCCGGCAACGGAGGCGGTCCTCCGACCATCGCCGACTACGACCACGACGGCCTCCCCGAGGTCGGCCTCGCCGGGCAGGACTACTACACGGTCTTCGACCCCGACTGTCAGGCGACGCCGCGCAAGGGCGGCAAGTGCGCCGACCGCACGCACTGCGACTTCGGGACGAACGGCGCCTGCCCCGACTACGTCCTCTGGTCGCGCCACACGCAGGACCACTCGTCGAACATCACCGGCAGCTCGGTCTTCGACTTCCCCGGCGCCGGCACGCCGGAGGTCGTCTACGCCGACGAGTGCTTCGCCCGCGTCTACTCGGGGTTCGACGGCACCGTGCTCTTCTCGCAGTACCACTCGTCGTGCACGTGGATCGAGAACCCGATCGTCGCGGACGTCACGGGCGACTTCCACTCCGAGATCATCGTGCCCTCGAACCTCGCGTGCGGCATGGGCAACGCCGGGATCCCGTGCGGACAGCTCGACGCGAACGGCGTCGACGGAACCTTCGTCGGCGCCGAGTGCCAGACGAACTCCGATTGCGTCTCGGGAAGCTGCAACGCCGGCTACTGCCGCTGCACGGCGACCGCGCAGTGCTGCCCGCTCAACGACGACGCCAAGTGCCTCGAGGCCGGCACGCAGTGCGCCCCTCCGCCCGCCGGCACGCCGGGCACCGGCAACACGTGCCGCGCGCCCCATCCGCACGGGCTCCAGGGCATCCGCGTCTACGGCGACGCGAAGGACCGCTGGGTGCAGTCGCGCCAGATCTGGAATCAGCACGCCTACGCGGTGACGCACGTGAACGAGGACGGCACCATCCCGCCGACGGCCAACTGGGCGGCCAACTGGACGACGACGGGCCTCAACAACTTCCGTCAGAACGTCCCCGGCGAGGCCGACGGCAACCCGGTCGGCGACCTCACGGCGGAGGCGGGCACGTTCTACACGTGCAGCGGCGGGTCGGCCGTCTTCAACGAGCCGGTGTGCAATCGCGGCACGGCGCCCGTCGCCGCCGGCGTGACCATCGGCTTCTACGACGGCACGACCGAGGTGTGCTCGGCCACGACGTCGACGCCCCTCAACGTCGGCGACTGCGAGAACGTGAGCTGCACCTGGAAGACGCCCCCCGGCTCGGCGGGAACCGAGGTGAACATCACCGTGGTGGCCGACGACGGGAGCAAGACGCCCGAGTGCGACACCACGAACGACAAGGGCCTGGTGGTCGACGTCTTCTGCGTGCCCCCACAGTAAAAGGAGGGGCAGGGGAGGAGGCTCGGTTGACAGCCCGAGCACTGGACGCTACCTGTTGCGGCTCTCCCAGGCGCGTAGCTCAGTGGTAGAGCACTACCTTGACACGGTAGGGGTCGTAGGTTCGAAACCTATCGCGCCTACAAACTTTCAAACGGGCCCGCGCTAGGCCTTCAATGCCAGGCCGCGGCGGTCCGAACCGGCTGACCGGTGCGATCGTGCTCCGCGAGTAGCTCGCGAGTGCGGTCGACGCAGCCGGTGCAGGAAGGAAACTGAGACTTGTGCTGGCACGCGACGCGGACGGCAGTGGCGGGAGCGTTGAACTCCGAGGGATCGAGGTGACGGCCGCAGGCCACGCAGTGGATGTGCGAGGCCTGCTTCGGGGTGCCCGAGGGCCCCGCGCCGTTCGCGGCCTTGCGCTCGCGCTTGGTCAGCGTCTTCTGGCGTTTCATGCCGTCCTCTCTACTCCGTCTTGCCGACGTTCGTCACATCGAGCGCTCGCTCGCGTCCGCGGTACTCTTTGTCTGCGTGACGTTCCAACCGCACCTCGATCGCGCCCGCGCCGAGTCCTTCGGCTCCTATCCCGAAGCCTATGATCGGCATCGTCCACCGTTTCCCGACGGGCTGGTCGACGATCTCGTGGCGCTCGCACCGAGCAGGGTTCTCGACGGTGGCTGCGGCACGGGGCTCGTCGCCCGAGCGCTCGCCGCCCGCGGACTCCCGGTCCTGGGCGTGGAGCTGGACCCGCGGATGGCGGAGGTCGCGCGCTTCGAGGAGTGGAACGACGCTGGGCGCCGGTTCGACCTGGTGACCTTCGGCGACGCCTGGCACTGGATCGACCCGGCGAAGGGGGTCGCGAAGGTCGCGTCAATCCTCGAGCCGGGCGGCATGCTCGTGCGGTTCTTCAAGGGCTACGTGCTCCAGCCGGAAACGTTCGCGAAGCTCGAACCGGTCTACCGATCGATCGCGCCGGGTCTGCGGGTCTACGGAAGGTCGCCCGACGGAATCGAGTGGGTCGATCCCGTCGCGTCGAGCCCCGACTTCGCCATGCTCCCCGCGAAGGAGTACGCCTCGGACGACGTCTTCTCCGTGTCGCGATGGACCGGATACCTGAGCACGGCGAGCGACCATCGGCGGCTCGCGCCCGAGGTGCTCTCGAAGCTGCTCGACGCAGTCGCTGAAGCGCTGGGCCCGGAGATCCCCGTGCGGGCGCGGACGGTCGCGCTCTTCGCTCGGCGATCGTAGACGGGGCTCAGGGCGCGAGCTTCGTGCCTGCCACGTGCGCGAGCTCGAGGTTGGCGCCGTCGGTCTTGGCGCGCCACGTCTCTGCCTGGAAGAGATTCGCACCGCGCAGGTCGGCGTTCGTGAGGTCCGCGCGCTCGAAGTTCGCTTGCATCAGGTTGGTCTTCAAGCAACGCGCCCCCTTCAGTCCGGCGCGCCGGAAGATCGCGCCGATGGCCGAGGCCTGGCTGAGGTTCGCGCCCGCGAGCTGCGCGCGCGTGAAGATCGCGCCGTCGAGCTTCGCCTTCTCCATCCTGCACGACGTCAGATCCGCCGCTTCCCAGGAGGATCCCGGCGCGACGACGCCGAGGAAGCTCGATCCGCCGAGGGCGGCCTTCTGCGCCCGCGCGTTGGTCAGCGAGGCTCCCTCGAAGTCGACGCCGGCGCCGCGCGCGTCGTAGAGGCGCACGTCGTCGAGCTTCGCCGCGCGGCAGGTGGCGCCCTCCAGCGTGGCTTTCGAGAGGTCCGCTCCCAGCAGGCTCGCGCCATCGAGCTTCGCTCGATCGAGCTTCGCGCCCACGAAGGAGGCTCTGTCCCCGCGCGCGGCGACGAAGTGGGCTCCGGTCGCATCGACGTGGTCGAGCACGGCGCGCCCGAGGTCGGCCTCCTTAAAGGAGGTGTTCGAGAGCGTCGCACCGGTCAGGTCGGCTTGTGTCAGGTCGGCGCCGTCGAAGCTCGCGCCGGCGGCCGTGACCCCGGTGAGGACGGCGCCCGAGAGCTTCGCGCGCCCGAGCTTGGCGCCCGAGAGGTCGGCGCGCGCGAGCAACGCGCCTTTCAGATCGGCCCCCGAGAGATCGACACCGGCCAGAGACACCCCGGTCAGGTCGCGCCCTGCGAAACGCTCGCCCCTTGCCAGCATCGCGAGCACCTCGGCGCTGGCGGGCGGGGATGGCGCGGCGGGTGTCTCGCCGCGACCCCGCGGTGGCTCGTCGGCGAAGGACACGGCGTCGGCGGGCAGCACCTGGTCGGACGCAACCTGCGCGACGAAGCGCTCGCGCGCGCGCTCGAGCGACAGCGGCGCCTGCGCCGGATCCACGTCGACGAACAGCGCCGCGACGTCGGGCGCGTCCTCGTCCGCAACGTCGACCAGACCGCGCCACACGAGGACCATCTTGTTCGCGTCCGTGTCCAGCCAGAGCGTGTCGAGCCGCAGGACCACCTCGCCGAACTCGTTGCCCGCCGCCGCCGTGCGCTGAGCGAAGGCGCGCGGACGAAGACCGGGGAGCTTCCCCGTGATGGCCGCACCGCCGGGACGAACCCCCGAGACGGAGTACGGCTCGTCGCCCCTGAGGTAGGGCACCTGCTGCTCGGGCGGCGCGGCGTTGAAGTACGTCCAGTCGAAATCGGCGGGCAGATACGGCCAGCGCGTCTTGAGCCAGCTCGCGTCGTAGGTCCCCAGCTTGGAGACACGCGACTTCGACATGGGCCCGATCGGCGCGAAGCACGCGGGCGCGGGCGTGTCGCCCTTCGACCGCACGAGCGATTCGGGACGCTCGAGGTTGGGCAGCATCAGCCCCGTCTTGTAACCGCGTCCCACCGGGTTCGCGTCGGACGTGGGCCCACCGAGAGCGCGCTCCCACCGCAGGGGCATCTTGTCGAAAGCGGCTGGCCTGTCCTCCGCACCCCAGCTGCGATCGCCGAAGACCGCGATGCGCCGCCGCAGGTCGCCGACGCGCAGTTCGACGAGGGTCACGCGCGACGCCGGCGTCGGATACGCATGCCCGACCAGAAGCACGTCGGTCGCGGGCTTGAAGACGGCGAAGTCGGACGCGTAGCGCAGGCTCGGGGGCTGGTCCGGCGTCGCCGGCTCTTCGGGCCACGGCACGTCGCCGCTCGGGAGATCCTGCTCGGCGGCCAGCGCGGGCGCGCCTGACGCGTCGAGCGTGAACGTCGCCTTCACGACGACCGTCAGCGAGTACCGAGGAGGCCGCACCTGCCATGCCGTCGTCCAGACCTGCAGGCCCGTGCTGTGAACGACGTCCATCGCGGCTCGCGGGGCACTCTATCAGCATCCGCCGGCTCTGCTACGCTCGGCGCCGATGGGCGCACGGGCGAAACGGGTCGAGCGTTCTTCGAGTCCGACCGAGGTGAGCACGCCGAGCGGCGCCACCGCGACCGCGGAGGGTGAACGCCTCGTCGTCCGCAATGCGGGCGGCGCGATCGTCGTCGTCTACGACGCCGAGCGCGGGACCGCCGAGATCGTGGCGCCCGCCGGCGACCTCACGCTGTCGGCACCCGCCGGCCGCATCTCGCTACGCGCCGCGGAGGTGGTCTGCGAGGCCGGGCGGTTCGAGCTCCGGGCGGAGCGCATCATCGAGAAGGCCGTCGACGTGTACCGCGAGATCGAAGGGGTCCTTCAGACGCGCGCCGAGCGGGTGCGGACGCTCGTGAGCGGCGCGTACCACGTGCTCTCGAAGAGCGCGCGCATCGCGGCCGAGGAAGACGCCGCGGTGGACGGCAAGCGCGTGCTCCTCGGCTGAAGCGCCGCGCGTCACATCGCCACGAGCACCATCGCCTGCGACGGCACCATGTGCACGCCCGCCGGCTGATTCGGGTTGGACCCGTTGTGCGCGGTCGTCGCGGTGAGCATGACGGCCTTCTTGCCCTGGAAGAAGACCTTCGAGCTCGAGGTGCGGAACGCGACCTGCTGCATGAACACGCCCGAGATGACGCCGCCGGCGACGCCCGCCTCGTCGCCCTCGCTCAGGGGGATCTTCGACGTCTCGGTGAGGGCGGGCATGCAGGCGACGAGCAGGGTCGTCGTCGTCCCGACGGCCATCGGGCACTGCGCCATGTTCGGGAAAGGCATGGGGATGGGAGGCGCGGGCGGGGCGGGCACCTTGCACACGTCGGGCATCCCCATGCACATGCCGCCGGCCATCGTCGTCGCGGGGAACATGGGACCGGGCATGTCACTCTCCGAAGTCTTCGGCCTTGGCGCGGTCGGGATCCGTCTTCCGTGCGTTCTTGGCCTTGGTCCCCCGCATGCTAGCGCCCTCGGTGCCGGTGCGGTGGAGGTTCGCTCCGGACAGATCGGCGTCGTCGAGGTTCGCCAGCTCGAGCTTCGCGTGCGACAGGTCCGCGTACGACAGGTCGGCGCCGGTCAGATCCGCCTTTCGCAGGTCGGCGCCGACGAAGCTCGCCTTGCGAAGCTTCGCACCGCGCAGGTCGGCCTTCCGCAGGTTCGCGCCGTCGAAGGAGGCCCTCTCCAGCATGGCGCCGGCGAGGGATGCTCCTTCGAGCGATGCCTTCCGCGCGCTGGCGAGCGGCGCGTGCAGGGCGGCCATCTTGGCATTCGAGAGATCGGCGCCGTCGAGCCGCACCTGGGGCGCGCGCGCTCGGGTCAGGTTCGCGCCTTTGAGCTTCGCGCCGTCGAGCGACGCCCGCGTGAGGTCGCACCCGCCGAGATCCAGCCCCTCCCCGGACAGCCCCGACAGGAGCGACTGCTCGAAGCTCGCGCCGGCGATGCGAGCCCCCGCGACGTCGACGCCGGTGAGGTCGGCCATGCGGAAGCGCGCCCCACGGAGTTCGGCGCCGGCCAGTTGCTTCGTCTTGACGCGCGCACCGGTCAGGTCGGCGCCCTCCAGCAGCGCGCCGGTGAAGTCGACCTCGTACAGCTCCGACTGGGCGATCTTCGCGCCGCGCAGGTCGGCGCGCGCGAGCGAGGCGCCGCTCAGGTTCGCGTGCTGCCACGTCGTTCGCGCGAGCGGCGCGCCCTTCAGGTCGGCACCCGACAGGTCGACGTTCTCGACCGTCTTCCCCTCGTAGGCACCGCTCTGCATGTCGGCGACGAGCGTCGCGCGGGGATCGCGGGCGACCAGCTTGGCGACGTCGGTGAGGCGGACCGTCTTTGCAATGGGGCTGGATCGCACGGGCTGTTGCTCCCCGGGATGAGGCGGACGATTCACCATGCGAATCGTCCGGGTCAGTGGGTGCTCCGCGGGCCCCTTCTTCGGATCGCTGGGACCTCGACCGCCCGCCACGAGCGAAGACTCTGGCGCGCGCTCACCAGCAAATCAAGTTGCCCGTGTACCCGCACTCCGGTCGCGCCATCAGCGAATAGGTCATGCCTGTCAGGAAGCCGAAGACGAGCCCCAGACCGGCCCCGGCGAGGATCTGCCCGGCGTCCTCCCAGTTGCCCACGCCGCGTCCGATCGCGGTCGTCGCCCCGAGGACCAGGGGCAGCGCCACGTTGCCGACGAAAGACCCCGCGTTGAAGCGGCCGTCGCTCCACTTGGTCATGTCGAAGAGCCACACCGCGGTCCCGTTGCCGAGGGCGGCGAACGACCCGAAGGCGTGCGTGGAGGGCATGCTGTAGCTGGTGCAGGCCGGCAGGCCCTGGTTCGTGTCGTCGCACCCCGGGCGCGAACCCTGGATGGCCGGATCGAGGAGCAGCTCGTTGGTCAGCGTCAGCACCGTGAGGGTCATGACCGGCGCGAGCTGCGAGACGTGCCAGCGAGCCTTCCACCCCTCGGTGACCTCCGGGTCCGAGTAGAAGATCCGCGGCATCAGGAGCTCGATCGCTCCGGCGGCGCCCATCGTCACCGTCGTGACGGCGCCCCACGTCTCGTTGCGGGTGGGTGGCGGGGTGACCTGCGCGCGGGCCGACGACCCGGTGGCCACCGACACGAGCACGACCGCCGTCGACAGGAAGAGGGACCTGCGCAGAGTCATCGAACGGGTTCGGCGGAAGCGTCTCGCGTTCCTGCTGAAGTGGCCAAGAGATCGTCCCTCACGTCGGCGACATGAACGCGGAAGGCGGGCCCTCGGGGGCGGCTTCCTCGGCGAGCTCGCGGTACGCGTTGGCGAAGTCGGCGCCGAAGATGAGGGCGAAGGCCTGCTTCTCGTCCTCCGCGAAGTCGCCGTAGATCTCGGTGAACACCTGCCAGAGCGTCTTGTAGCGCCACGGGCCGAGCCGGCTGCCGCTCGCGGCCTTCCTGCGAGGGTTGTCGAGCTCCGCCTCGATGGCGGCCGGCGCGAGCTTGGCCAGCAGCGAGCGCACGCCCCCCGTGACGCCGTTGAGCAGCGCGACGTGGTGCACCATCACTTCCGCGAAGGCCGACTCGATGGCGCGCGCGCCCTCCATCGACGGGTTCGACCAGTCGAGCAGTCGCGCACCCAGCTCGCGCGGGTCGCGTGCGGTGTGCACGGCGCGCGCGGCGCTCATCTGCTGCTCGTTCCCATGACGCGCTTCGCGGATGTCCATCTGCATCTTGAACTGCTGGTGGCCGTCGCGCAGCGCGATGAAACACTTGAAGAAGACGGCGAGGAGGTCCTGCAGCTTCTGGGCGAAGACGATGAGCTCGAGCCGGTCCTTCAGGGGACCCTTCTGCGGCAGATACCCTGCGGCGATGTCGAGCAGCGCCTGCATCGCGAAGTCCTTGCCGGTCATGGTCTGGACCAGCTCGCGCGTGCCCGACGGTGGCTTCCCGAACTTGGCCGAGATGGGGTCGAAGTCGGCCTCGTTCTGGACCGCGGACATGCTGGTCCTCACCTGCGCCAGGAGCCGCTGGCGTGCCGCCGGCTCGAGGGGCTCGAGGGCGCCCACCAGATCGCTCTGCAGCTTCTCCCAGGCTTCCCGGTACGCTTTGTAGGCGGGCTGCAGCTTCTGCAGCGCCTCCGCCGTGCGATCCGGACCCGCGGGCGCCGGCCCGGGTGTCCCCGCCTCGTCCTGCAGCATCTTCTGCATCGCGGCGGCATCCATCGACAGGAGCAGGCCTTCGCGCTTCACCTGCGGCTTCTCCGGGACCGCGTTCACGAAGCGGAGCTGGAACAGCATCGAAACGATGGCGAACTCGAAGTTGTGGCTCGTCAGATCGACCGGCGTGTTGGGCTGCATGCGCCCGGTCGCCCGGAGCGCCGTGCCGTTCAAGCTCCCGAGATCCCAGAGGACGACGCGCTGGCCGTCGAACTCGAGCACGGCGTGGAACTGCGACACGAAGGGCGCTTCGACCGGCAGCTCGTTGATCGGGCTGCGACCGATGCGGACCGGGGAGCGGTCGAACGTGCGATCGATCGTCGTTCCGTTCTGCGTGTTCACCATGCGAACGTGGAGACAGACCGGCACGCGCTCAGCGTATCACGCCATGTTTTTTGTAGAGCGCCGGGCAAGCGTGCCAGCCTTAACGGCGCATGGTCGCGCGTGAGTCTGCGCTCCTCGTCACCGTCTTTTCGGCCGGCGTCTCGCTGGGGATCGGGCCTTTGCCGACGTCCGCGGCGACGCATCTGGAGGCGCGCCTCAGGTCGCCGATCCTCCTTCCCACGAGCGCCGTCGCGGCGCCGGCAGAACCGAGCCCCTCCCCGGCACCGCCCGTCATCTCGCCGCCGCCAGCGGTCGTCGACAGGCCCGAGGTGCACGAGTCCTACGAGCTCCGCGCCATGCGATCCGCCGAATTCGAGGTCGGTGAAGACCGCGGCCCACTCGGTGGGGTCGGTTCGCGAGCGACGGCCGGTGTCTCCCTCTGCGACGAACGGGGCGAGCGCCGCGTCTGCAGCGCCGACGAGTCCGCGGGAGGCGGCGATACGAGCTGGCTCGTCGGTCTCCGGGCCCCCGAGCTGCCGGTTCATCCCGACGTCCGCGTCGAGCGATTCCTCCGCTACCTCACCGAGAACCCCGAGGGCCGCAAGCTGTTCCGCAAGTGGTACCGGCGCAGCGGCCTCTATCACGACGAGATCGCGCGGTCCCTGCGCGACCGGGGTCTCCCCGAGGACCTGGAGGCCATGGTCTACGTGGAGAGCGGCTACTGGCCGTCCGCCGTGTCGAGCACCGGCGCCGCCGGTCTCTGGCAGTTCATGCCGGGCACTGCCCGCGTGTACGGGCTCTCCGTCGAACACGACTACGACGAGCGCCGCAACGTCGAGAAGTCGACCGAGGCGGCGATGCGGTACCTCTCGGACCTGTACGACCGCTTCGGGTCGTGGGAGCTCGCGCTCGCGGCCTACGACATGGGCTACGGGAAGCTCACGCAGCGCATCCAGGAGCTGTCGAGCAACGACTACTGGACGCTCTCGCGCGTCCCCGGCGCCCTGCCCGACGAGACGGTCGGCTACGTGCCCAAGATCCTGGCCGTCGCGCTCCTGCTCCGAAACAAGGACCGGTTCGGCCTCGACGACGTGTCGGTCGACGCGCCTGTTGCCGAGTCGGGCCTGGAGGTCCCGGGTGGAACGCCGCTGTCGCTCGTGGCCCGCGCGTCCGGCACGAGCGTCAGCCGCCTGCGCGCCATGAATCCGGCGATCCTCGCCGCGACCGTGCCCGAACGCGATGCTCCGGTTCTGCTCGACGTACCGGCGTCGGGCCTGGCTCGCGCCAACGCGATGCTCCCGCGGCTCCTCGCGCGCTCTCACGAGATGGATCCCCAGGAGCACGTGAGCGACTCGTTCGACTGGGGGACCGACGAGCTCGCGGCCGGTGCGGGCGGCGCGGCCGGTGCCGCCGGCACGCGGGCGCCCGTCTTCTACAGCGTCGGCCCGCACGAGACGCTCGCCTCGATCGCCGGCCGCTTCGCCATCCAGACGGCGGACATCGTCGCCGACAACCACCTGGACCCCGAGGCCAAGCTGCAGAAGGGGATGCTCCTCCAGCTCCACGTGCCCCGTGCGGCGCTCCGCTCCGTCGTGAGCATGCGGCTGCAGGAAGACGACTCCGGCTCGGGCAGCACGATGGACGCGGCGGGCTTGTCCGGCGAGAGGAAACCGTAGAATCTTCGTCTGCCATGTCGTGCGCGCGCCTCTCCGTCTTCGCTCTCGCCGCAGTGGTGGCGGGTGCGAGCGTCGCGTTCGCGTGCTCCAGCTCCCCGACCATCCTTCCCGTCAAGGAGGCGCAGGGCTGTACCCTTCAGATCGTCGGGGTCACGGTGATGGCGTCGAAGCAGATCAACCCATCCGCGGATGGCGCGCCCCGCCCCGTGCAGTTCCGCATCTACCAGCTCAAGACCGACACGCGCATGCTCAACGCGCCCTTCGACCGGATCTGGAAGGACGACAAGGCGACCCTGCAGGACGACCTGGTCAAGGTCGACGAGTTCCCCGTCTACCCGGACACGCGCACCGAGGTGAAGTTCGAGCGTGACCCCGCGGCGCTCTTCGTCGTGGGCGTGGCTCTGTTCCGCGAGCCCAAGGGGCGCAACTGGTGGACCGAGTTCGAGCTGCCTCCGGCGCCGGGCAAGGGGAACTGCGGGATGGTCGAGCCGAAGTGCAGCGGGCCGAATTGCCCGCAGGAAGGGGGAGCCCCGGTGCTGGCCCCGCACTACGCCATCTGGATCGACGGGACACGCGTGGACGACGGGTCGGACCACCTCGACGATTACCCGGACGCGACCCGCGTTTCGACGCTCACCCTCCACGCGGCGCCTGCGCCGGCTGCGGCGGGCGACGGGGGCAAGTAGCCGATGATCTCCTCGCCGCTCTCCAAGATGTACATGGCCTGCGCCGAGCCGATCACGCTCGCCACGCAGCTGGCGTCGGCGCGCGAGCTGCCCCCGCCCGACGTGCTCCAGCGGCGCATCTCGACGCTCTTCGACCAGATGCACACGAAGTGTCGCGAGGCCGGTTTCACCGACGACGACGTGAACGACGCCAAGTACGCCATCGCGGCGTACGCCGACGAGCAGATCTTCCGGTCGCAGTGGCCGGGCAAGCACCAGTGGATGGGCCAGCCGCTCCAGTACCTCTACTTCCGGGAGAACACCGCCGGCGAGGGCTTCTTCCGACGCATGGCGCGCCTGCAGACGCAGCCGCAGCGCGCGCACGTCCTCGAGATCTACTACCTGTGCCTCTGTCTCGGGTTTCAGGGCCAGTACGCGGTGCGTGGCGGAGAGGGCATCGGCCCCATCGTCAGCCAGGTGGCGATGCAGCTCGGCGCCGCCGGGGGATCGGGGGAGGTCATCAGCCCGCATGGCGAGCCGCGAGAGGCCCTCCGCGGCTTGATCCGTCGCGAGGGGCCGCTGGTCACGCTCAGCATCGTGTTCTTCGCCGTGGCCGTCGTCCTCTTCATCGTCCTCAAGATCGTCCTCGCGGCCAGCGTGACGAGCGCGGCGCGCGATCTCGAGAAGGCCAACCCTCCCGCCGCGGCCCCGCCGGCGCCGCACGCCCAGCGGTGATGCGTCGATGATCTGGATCTGGCTTCTCGCCGTACTGCTCGTCCTGGGAGCCTGGGTCGGAGGGTTCTTCCTCGCGTTCCCGCTCTGGCTCAAGATCCTCCTCACGGTCGTCGCGGTGCTCGCCGTGGCGACTGCGTTCGTCGTCCGACGCATCCGGGCGTCGATGCGCGCGCGCGCCCTCGAGCGCGAGCTGCTGAAACAAGCCGAGCAGCAGGCGCTCAACGCCCGGCCGGACCGGCGCGCCGAGATCCTCGAGCTGAAGCTCCAGATCGAGAAGGGTCTCGCGACGCTGAAGTCGAGCAAGCTCGGCGCCGGCGGGGGCAACGCCCTCTACACGCTGCCCTGGTACATGATCATCGGCCCGCCGGGCGCGGGGAAGACGACGGCGCTCAAGCACTCGGGGCTCGTCTTTCCGTTCCTGGATCCGCACGGGAAGGGCGGCGTCCGCGGCATCGGCGGCACGCGCAACTGCGACTGGTGGTTCGCCAACGAGGCCATCCTGCTCGACACGGCGGGGCGGTACGCGACCGAGGCCGACGATCACGAGGAGTGGATCGCCTTCCTCGACATGCTGAAGAAGTATCGCCCCCGCGCGCCCGTCAACGGCGTGCTCGTGGCCATCAGCGCCACCGATCTGCTGGAGGCGAACGACGAGCAGCTCGACGCCTTCGCCAAGCGGTTGCGCGCGCGCATCGACGAGGTGACGACGCGTTTGCAGATGGTCGTCCCGGTGTACGTGACGCTGACGAAGGTGGACCTCGTCGCCGGCTTCGTCGAGTTCTTCGGCGACCTGCGCAAGAGCGAGCGCGGGCAGATCTGGGGGATGACCTTCCCGCTCCAGGGCGCCGACCGCCGCGACGTCCCGCGCGCATTCGAGGAGGAGTTCGACGTGCTCCTCGAGCGGCTGCACGCGCGGGCGCTCCAGCGCGCGGGTGCGGAGCGGCAGGTGGAGCTCCGGCAGCGCATCTACCAGTTCCCGCTCGAGTTCGCGTCGATCAAGCAGAACCTGTCCGAGTTCCTCGGGGATCTCCTCCAGGCCAACAACTTCCAGGAGACGCCGATCCTCCGCGGCGTCTACTTCACGAGCGGCACGCAGGAGGGCCGGCCGATCGATCGCGTGATCGGCGGGATGATGCGCGCCTTCAGCCTGCCCGAGCCCGAGGCGGTGCGGCAGCCGCAGACGGAGTCGAAGAGCTACTTCGTGACCGACCTGTTCCGGCGGGTCGTGTTCCCGGACCAGAACGTCGCCGCCCGCACGCGGTCCGAGCAGCGGCGGCGGTTCGCCAACCGTCTCGCCTTCGCGCTCGCGGCCTTCCTGATCGCCGGCTTGATCGTCCTGCCTGCGATCTACACGTTCGGACAGAACCTGAGCTTCGTTCGCGAGTCCGAGGCCGCCGCGGCGCAGACGCAGAAGGTCAACTGGAAGGACGGCAATCCCGACATCGCGGGCAAGGCGCACGCGTTCGACGCGCTGAGCGATCGGCTCGACGAGCTGGACAAGTGGCGCGCGGAAGGCCCGCCATGGCGCCTGCGATGGGGCATGTACGAGGGAGACGCCCTCTATCCGGCGCTGCGTTCGGTGTACGTGTCCGAGCTGCAAGCCGGTTTCGCGCGGCCCGCCCAGGCGGAGCTCGAGAACGAGCTCGCGGGCGTCACCGTCGGCGGCGGCCACCTCAGTCTCGACCAGTACAACCGCTACTTCACGCGCCTGAAGGCCTACCTCGAGGCGACCGACCCGACGCACACGGAGCCGGACTGGGCGTCGGGTCCTCTGACCGACGCGTGGGCCGCGTGGCTCGGGACCACGTCCGCTGCCGACAAGGCGGCGCTGCGGCCGCACGTGAACCATTACCTGCGGCTTCTACAGCGCCAGGAGATCCCTCCCTGGAAGGCGGACACGGATCTCGTCAACCGCGTCCGGTCGCTCCTCAAGCGCACGAGCGAGGCCGACCGCAACTACGGCGCGCTGGTCCGCGACGCGAACGAGAACATCGCGCCGATCACGCGCTCGAACATCTTCATCGGCTCGACGTTCGCGACCTTCATCACGTCGAAGTCGACCCCCGAGGTCGTGGTCATGGGGGCGTTCACGCGAATGGGCTGGGAGAGTTACATCCGCGACCGGCTCGATCCCGACCGCGCCAAGAAGCTCGCGCAGGATCGATGGGTGCTCGGCGAGACCGAGCAGCGTGGCATCGAGGAGATGCAGAGGCAGCTCAACGAGCTGCGCGATCGGTACTTCGCCGAGTTCCGCAACGCGTGGAAGGACTTCCTCGCGGATCTCGACGTGCGCCAGCCGGGGAGCAACGCGGAGACCCTCGACGAGCTGCAGGCGCTCAGCGAGACGCCGTGGCCCTACGCGAAGCTGCTCAAGGTCCTGGACGACAACACGCACCTCGAGCTCGCGGAGTCGACCGCAGACGAGGCGGAGAGCGCGATCCTGCAAGCGGCCCAGAAGACGGGGCTCGCCAAGGACCAGAGGGTGCAACAGTTGCTCGGGGACGCCGGGGTTGCCGCCCCCCCCAAGTGGGTCTCGCCCGTCGAAGAGGCGTTCCGCCCCATGACGACCTTCGGCGTTCCGGCGGCCGGCGACAAGCCGGCGCCCACGGCGCTGTCGCACTACATCGAGCAGATCATCGCGAAGGTCGTGGGCGTGCTGAGCGACGCCAAGGACTCGAAGGCGCCCCCCGACGCCAAGACCGTCCAGGACACCTTCAGCGCGGCGTTCCGCGGCACGAGTGAGCTCCTCGCGTCGTCGCAGAGCGGCTTCACCCAGCCCCTGCTCGCGCCCCTGCTCCTGAACCCCCTCCGGCGCGGGTTCGCCGGCGTCCTCGGCGACGTGGCCGGTGCCGCCGGCGGCCAGTGGGAGCTCGACGTCTGGCAGAAGTGGCACGACAAGCTCGAAGGAAAGTACCCGTTCGAGGACTCGGCGCAGGAGGCGACGCTCGCGGACTACTCGGAGTTCTTCAAGCCGGGCAAGGGACTGCTCTGGACCTTCTACGACAAGCGTCTCAGCGCTTCGCTCGAGCGCAGCGGCGACACCTTCGTGCCCGTCACGCGGTTCCAGCACGCGATCCGGTTCACGCCGGAGTTCCTCCAGTGCTACGCGCGCGGCGCGGTCTTCACCGACCAGACGTTCGCCCCGAACGCCGAGCAGCCTTCGATCGCCTTCGACGTCGACCTCCACTCGGTCAGCGAGAACGTGTCGGAGGTCACGCTGGAGATCGACGGCGTGTCCAAGACCTACCGGAACACGCCCGAGGAGTGGCTCCACGCGGAGTGGCCCGCCAAGGAGCCCAAGGCTCGGGGCGCCAACATCCGTGTGCGCGGCTACGACTCGCTCGACGAGGCGATCACCCGCAGCGGCGACTTCGGCATCTTCCGGATCCTCGATGCGGCGAGCTCGATCGAGGCGGGCACCGAGGGAGGTCGGCCCGACGGGCAGCCCACCATCGTCGCGACCTGGAAGCTCCGGACGGAGAACGCCTGGGTGCGCATCGACATCCGGCCGCAGCGTGCGGACAATGCGTTCTCGTCGTACCTGGAGCCCAAGCACGAGCGCATGTTCCGCAATTACAAGTGCCCGCGCGTCGTGAGCGCGGGAATCGATTGATGATCGGGCAGGCGATCGCTGCGTTCGGGAAGACGCCCGGCATGGGTGACTTCCTGCGCGTGGGCTCGGCGGGCCGCGCCGGGGAGTGCTTCGACCAATGGATCCAGCAGGGCCTCGCGCACGCCGAGGCCAGGCGTGGCCCCGGATGGACCGAGGCATACGCGGCCGGGGCGCCGTGGGCATTCATCTTTCGGCCGCCGAGCTCCGTCGGCACGCAGGGCCTGGTCGGCGTGATGCAACCTTCCGTGGACGCCGTGGGGCGGCGCTATCCCCTCGTCGTCTGCGCCGCCGCGCCTTGCCGCGTTCCCTGGCCGCATGTGCTCCCCCTGGCCTTCGGCGAGTTCCTCGACGGCGCGGCGAGCGTGCTGCTCGACCCTGGCGTGCAAGCGAGCGCCGCGCACATGCAGGCCGCCCTTTCACACGTTCCTCCTCCCGCGCTGCATCATGCCGATCTGTCGGCGCGCGACTACGAGCTCTGGGCGGCGTCCACACCGCTCCGGCAGGCCTGGTCGATCCTCTACGCCGAGCCCGATCTGGCGCCCGCACAGGCCCTGTACACCATCGCCGAGGCGGTGGCGCCGTTCCGGGGCGAGGATGCTCCCGAGACCCGGCTCGCGCTGCGCTTGCCGCTCGGTGTCGGCGGTGCCGCGGCGGCGGCCTTCTGGATCGACATGGTCCGTCGCCTCTCCCGATCCCCGAACGAGGTGCGGAGCTGCTTCTGGTCGTCGGACGGCCGCACGGGGACGATGCTGCTTCAGCTCGGGACGACGCCCCCGAGCTCCTTCGGCGAGCTGTGGGCGCCGGATCCGGACAGCGAACACGTATGCGAGCTGACGGTGTCCGCGGTGACCGATTCACGACCGCTCCTGGCTCGCGCGGCGCCGGCCGTCGCCGACGTGATGCAGGCGCCGGGAGCGCTCGTGAACGACTTGATCGCGCGGCTCGTGGCGTAAGCCATTCTGGGGACAAGGTTCTCCGGCCGGCGCGCCTTGCGCCCGCGATATTCGTGGTGATACCTAGGTACTCTCGCCCCTACGGCGCCGAGAGAGCACGCGAGGCCTGACGCATGTCGGGATCGCGCGATCTGGATCCACTCGATGGGAGCCGCTCCGTGATCGACGTCGAAGCCCTGTTGCAGCCCGTCTCCCCGGAGGATCCGTGCGGGCCGAGCCTCGAATACGACAAAGCGTATCTCGAGCTCCTTCGCATCGCGCGCGGGAAGCCTGAACAGCGGCAGGGCGACGCGGTCATTCCGGCCGAGGAGCCGGTCTGGAAAGACGTCGAGAACGGTGCCATCGAGATCCTCGCGCGGACCAAGGACCTGCGCATCGCGCTTCTCTTGACCAAGGCGCTGCTCCACACGGGCGGATTCTCCGGTTTCGCGCAGGGCCTCGCGGTTCTGCGTGGGCTGATCGACCGGTACTGGGAGCCCGTTCACCCGCGGCTCGACCCGGACGACAACAACGACCCGGCTGCGCGCGTGAACATCCTCGGCGAGCTGGCAGACCCGGAGGGGATTGCCCGGTGGTTCCGCCTCCAGCCGATCGTGGACGCGCGCGGGGTCGGTAAGTTCAACCTGCGCGACGTGGCCATCGCTTCCGGGGAGCTTCCCATGGTCGACGGCGCGGCCGATCAGGCCCTGATCGGCGCGGCCTTCGCGGCGGCCGACGCGTCGACCATCGTGGCGACCGGCGCCGCCGCGCGCGAAATCCAGACCCACGTGAAGGCCCTCCTCGGCAGCGTCAACGAGAAGGTCGGCGAGGGAAATGGCCCCGACCTCTCGCGCCTTGGCCAGTTGGCTGACCAGGCCGACCGTGTGATCCGGGAGCACACCCCATCCACGGGCGATGGTGAAGGCGCCGTCACGAACGGCGCCCCCAACGCTCCGGGCCAAGCCCTCTCGGGCGAAGTTCGCTCGCGCGACGACGTCCTGCGGGCCCTTGACAAGATTGTTCTTTACTACGAGCGTAACGAGCCTTCGAGCCCCGTTCCCGTCTTGATTCGGCGGTGCCGGCGGCTCGCAACGATGGGCTTCATGGACATCATGCGCGACGTCGCACCCTCGGGTCTCTCCGAGGTCGAGGTCCTCCGCGGAAAGACGGACGAGGAGAGCCAATGAGTAGCGGACAGAAATTCATCGCCAGGAACCGTGCGCCTCGCGTGCAAATCGAATACGACGTGGAGCTTTACGGAGCCCAGAAGAAGGTCCAGCTGCCCTTCGTGATGGGCGTCATGGCGGACCTTTCGGGGAATCCCGCCGAGGCGCTTCCTGCGGTCGCAGACCGCAAGTTCCTCGAGTTCTCGGTCGACAACTTCGACGACCGCATGAAGGCCATGAAGCCGCGCGTCGCCTTCCAGGTGCCCAATACCCTGACCGGCGAGGGCAACATGGCGATCGACATCACTTTCGAAAAGATGGAGGACTTCACGCCGGGCGCGATCGCGCGTCGCGTGGACGCGCTCAAGCAGCTTCTCGAGGCGCGCGAGCAGCTCTCGAACCTCGTGACGTACATGGACGGCAAAGGCGGCGCCGAGGAGCTCATTCGCAAGGTGCTCGCCGACCCCGCGTTGCTCAAGACGCTGGCCGCAGCGCCCAAGCCCGCCGAGGGTGGCGGAGAGACCAAGTAAGGAGCCCAGGAGGAAGCAGTCATGGCCGAAGCAGAGAAGAGCGGCGCAGCGCAGACCGAAGCCGCGACCCTGGAACCGAACGCGTTCAACTCCCTCCTCCAGAAGGAGTTCCGCCCGCAGACCGACCGCGCGAAGCAGGAGGTCGACAGGGCCGTCAAGACGCTCGCCGAGATCGCGCTCAAGAACACGACGGTCATCTCGGCCGACGTGGTCGAGACCATCAAGGCGATGATCGCCGAGATCGACCGCACGCTGAGCAAGCAGATCAACACGATCCTTCACCACGCCGACTTCCAGAAGCTCGAAGGCGCGTGGCGCGGGCTGCATCACCTGGTCACGAACACCGAGACGGACGACCAGCTCAAGATCCGCGTGATGAACGTCTCGAAGAAGGACCTCCACAAGACGCTCAAGAAGTTCAAGGGCGCCGCGTGGGACCAGAGCCCCATCTTCAAGAAGGTCTACGAGCAGGAGTTCGGTCAGCTGGGCGGCGAGCCGTACGGGTGCCTCGTCGGCGACTACCACTTCGATCAGAGCGGACCGGACTGCGAGCTGCTCGGCGAGATGGCGAAGATCGCTTCGGCGATCCACGCGCCCTTCATCGCGGGGACGTCGTCCTCGGTGCTCGGGTTCGATTCCTGGAGCGAGCTCGCCAACCCGCGCGACCTCACCAAGATCTTCCAGACGCCCGACTACGCAGAGTGGCGGTCGCTGCGCGAAGCCGACGAGTCCCGCTACCTCGGGCTGACGCTCCCGCGCTTTCTCGCGCGCAAGCCCTACGGCGCGAAGAACAATCCCGTCGAAGAGTTCGACTTCGAGGAGGACACAGCGGGCGGCGCCGACGGGTCGCAATACACCTGGGCGAACTCCGCCTACGCGATGGCGGTGAACATCAACCGCTCCTTCAAGCTGTACGGCTGGTGCTCGCGCATTCGCGGCATCGAGTCGGGCGGCTCGGTCGAGGGGCTGCCCACGCACACCTTCCCGACCGACGACGGCGGCGTCGACATGGCCTGTCCCACCGAGGTCGCCATCAGCGATCGCCGCGAGGCCGAGCTCGCGAAGAACGGCTTCATGCCGCTCGTGCACAAGAAGAACACGGATTTCGCCGCGTTCATCGGCGCCCAGTCGCTGCACAAGCCGGAGCAGTACGACAATCCGGACGCGACGGCGAACGCGCAGCTCGGCGCCCGGCTGCCCTATCTCTTCGCCACGTGCCGCTTCGCGCACTACTTGAAGTGCATCGTTCGCGACAAGATCGGGTCCTTCAAGGGGAAGGAGCAGATGCACCGCTGGCTCAGCGAGTGGATCACCCAGTACGTGGACGGCGATCCGGCCAACTCTACCGAGAACGTGAAGGCGACGAAGCCTCTCGCCGCGGCCGATGTCTCTCTCGAAGAGGTCGAGGGCAACCCCGGCTACTACTCGGCCGTGTTCCACCTGAAGCCGCATTATCAGCTCGAGGGGCTCACGGTCTCGCTGCGGCTCGTTTCCAAGGTGCCTGCGAAGTAGCCGCCTTCGAGTCTCAAAGTTCGAATCAGACGTAGTCCCAACGACAATTATCCCTAGGAAAGGGGCGCAATCATGGCCGTAGACATGTTCCTGAAGATTGCAGGCATCGATGGTGAGGCGCAGGACAAAGGGCACGCGAAGGAGATCGACATTCTCGCGTGGTCCTGGGGTGCCTCCCAGTCGGGCACCACTCACGTGGGCGCGGGCGGGGGATCCGGAAAGGTGGCCGTCCAAGACCTGAGCTTCACCCATTATTTCGACAAGGCGTCGCCGAACCTGTGGGCGAAGTGCGCCACCGGGGCGCACCTGGCCAGCGCCACGCTCACCGTCCGCAAGGCCGGCGGGAGCCCGCTCGAGTACATCAAGATCGAGATGACCGAGGTCATGGTGACCAGTGTGAGCACCGGCGGGAGCGGCGGCGAGGACAGGCTGACCGAGAACGTCACCCTCAACTTCGCGAAGTTCAAGCTCACCTACACCCCGCAGAAGGCGGATGGCACCAAGGATGCGGAGATCCCCACCACCTGGAACATCGCGACGAACACCGCCGACTAGTCCTGGACCGGGAGCGCATCCAACATGCGAGCCGAAGACTGCGTACGGGCAGCAAACCTGGCGGGCGCGCTCCGAGATCTCGAGGAGCGCGTTCGCCGGAGCCCGGGCGATGCCAGCCTCCGGGTCTTTCTCTTCCAGCTCCTCGCCGTCCTCGGCCAATGGGAGCGCTCGCTGACGCAACTCGGCGTCGCGGCGGAGCTGGACCCGGCGAACACGACCATGGCGCAGACGTATCGCGAGGCGATCCGCGCCGAGCCGCTGCGATCGCAGGTGTTCGCGGGCAAGCGCACACCCGTCGTCTTCGGCGATCCCGCCGAATGGGTCGCGTGGCTGATCGAAGCGCTCCATCTCGCGGGAGCAGGGCGGCACGAGGAGGCTCGCGCGCTGCGTGAGCGGGCCCTCGAGCAGGCGCCGGCGACGGCGGGCACGGTGAACGGATCGGCGTTCGAATGGATAGCGGACGCCGATCCGCGGATGGGCCCCGTGCTCGAGGTCGTCATGAACGGGCGGTACTGCTGGATCCCGTTCGACAGGATCCAGAAGGTCGCGATGGAGGCGCCGGCCGACCTGCGGGACTTCGTGTGGATGCCCGCCTTCATCACTCTCTCGACGGGCGGCGAAGCAGCGGCGCTAGTTCCAGCGCGCTACCCGGGGTCGGAGTTGCACGCGGACGACAAGGTGCGGCTTGGGAGGCTCACCGACTGGGCCGAGAAGGACGGCGTCGCCATCGGCGTCGGGCAACGGCTCCTGGCGACGGACGCGGCGGAGTACGCGGTCATGGACGTGAGGGAGATCGGGCTGCGCGTGCCACCGGTCGCCTCCTGAGGAGTGACGATGAATGTCCGGGTGAAGTTCGGCCAAGGCTTCTACAAGGCGTTGTGTTTCTGCGACAACGTCTCGAAGCTCGAGAAGAACTTGAAGGAGCGTCTGCTCCAGACGCTGAAGGAGAGCTTCAGCGAATGGAAGGCTTACTACATCAACAGCGGCTTCAAAGATCTCGAGCAAGACCCCCGGAACTGCGGCGACGCCATGCGTGATCTGAGGAAGGAGATCGAGGCCTGCAACAAGGACATCGAGCAGGCCTTCAAGACCAAGAAGCAGGTGCTCGGTGGAAAGGCCGTAGGCGTCGCGAAGGCCGTGGGCAAGAGCGTCGGGGAGAACGCGGGCAAGCACCTGGTGCTCGGGACCGCCACCGCCGGCATCTCGATCGCAGTCGATGCCGCGAAGAAGGCGCTGCCTGGAATGCTGGAGCTGCTCGGCATCGCACTGTCGGAGAAGAAGCAGCTTGTCGCGTACTACGCGGACAAGGGAACTGCCGACGCAGCCCTGTTGGATGCTGCCGCCGAGGCGCTGATTCTAAAGGCTGAGGAGTACGAAAGGGCGGCGGGTGACCTCAAGTTCAAGAAGCGGCGGTCCAGGCTCCATACCCAGAAGGAGACGAGCCTGAGCCACGAACGTCGGCGTCTCGAGCAAGAGCGCAACAAGTTCCAGGACAACATGGAGAAGCTGCTCGAGGACAATCCCAACATCGAGCACATGCCGCTGATGGGCGGCGCTAAGTCTGATTCGGATTCACTGTAGCCATGCAGTTGACGCAGTACGTCTCTGCCGTCCTGAACAAGGGACAGTTTTCGACGAGCTTTCCCGCGGACATCGACATCCCTCGAAGCTTCGTCCAGTACTGCTACAGCCTGTATGCGAGCGGCGAGCGACAATCGAAGGAGCTCGGGATCACGTTGAGCTTGGGGGCGAAGGACGCCCTCGTCATCTCGGACGAGATCACCACCGGCTTGGCGACCGGAATCAACCTTCCGTACAAGGAGGGGGCGAGCAACTTCGGGGATCTTCACTGCCACCCGTCTTCCAGCATCGGGCACAAGAAGGGGTACGCGGCCCACTCCCCGGAGGACGTCGTGAGCATGGGGCCCCACGCGCAAAAGCCGCTATTTTGTCGGTTCGTGTGCTCGGGCACCCGCATCTATCTCATGGTGCATCGCAGCGGCCACTCGGCGATCGTCCAGAAGGACGTCTTCACGGTCCGCGACAAGAACTCAGTGGCCGCGCAGGAATACTTGAGCAGGCGCTGCCCGATCACCCCGGAGCAAGACCAGCAGGCGTACGAGAAGATGAGCGACAGCAGGCAGCTGGATGCCTACGCGGTGTACAAGCGGTCATCCACGCCCGGGCTCGGCAAGGAGATGGAGCGGCTCAGCATCGAGGGAGGAAAGGAGATCGCGCAGAAGTGCAACCTGGGGTTCTACGCAGGGGACCAGGGCTACGGAATCTCCGTGTGGGCGTACGACTACTTGCGGATCTACCTGCAGTGACGCCGCGTAGCTCGCCGTGTGCGTTCTACTCCGCGTGAGGGGCCGAGCGAATCGCTCCGAGGAGGGTACATGAGTTTTCGTCTGGATCTGTTTCTGGCCGAGTTGCAGAAGGCGGAGCACGGCCTGTTCAAGAGCTTCAATGCGAAGAACAGCTCGATGCGGCACGTGGTCACCCTCGTCGAGAAAGGCCTCCGCCCGGTGGACGTGCAGGTAGCCCTCGACGCGGTCCCCGACGACAAGCTGAAGAAATACAGCAGGGCGATCGAGTACCTGAGGGTTCACTACCCTCTCCCCCGTCCGGCAATCACGCCGATTCCGGCCGGCAGCGCCATCGAGCTGACCTTCGATGGGTCCCGCGGGGATCTCTTCTACGGTCTCGTCGAGCCGCGCTCCTACTACGCTGGAAGGGTTCAGCGGATGAACCCGCGGGCTTATGCCTCGGTTTATGCGGCCGACGACTACAACAATTTCATCGGCGTCCCCCGAGGCGCTTTCAGTGACGCTCAGCTGCAGCGCAGACAACAGCAGCTTCACGGCCAGGCCCCAGGGGGGCCGCGGAACCCGGGTTTCAACCTCGAACTGTTCGACGCTTATTACGAGACATTGCAAGGCGCTCGTTTTCACCCCAAGAACGTGCGCAGCCTGCCGCAAGAGAAGCTCGCCAAGGAAAAGGGCGGCGACGATTTCGCGGCCCGGCAGACGAACAAGGCCATTCGCCGGGCATGCAAGTGCGGCATCAACATGGTCGCCACGCACCCCCGATTCGTGAACAACGGAGCCAAGATCCACTTCCTCCTCGATGGCATGGGCGAGCTCTCAAACATCGCCCAGAAGCTCGGCCTCCGTGGCCGCGACTGGGTCGCCGGCGGAAGCGTTCCGATCACCACGTCCGAGCTCTGCTACTGCTTCCGTCAGTGGAACCTCGTCCAGCGCTCGGTCTGGTTCTACGTCAACTATCAGCGCGTCCAGCCGCCCTGGGTCCAGAACTGGACCCTCAGTGACTTCAACGGGCGCGAGGTCAAAGCGGGCTATCAGTCATGGCAGCATTACGCCGAAGATCGCATCGAGAAGGATCAGCGTAAACGCGGCATCGGATGATTGCTCAAGTTGGGGGGAGCGGGCGCTCTCGCCGGCCGAACGACCACCGTGGACACGCGCGCGCGCCCGACGGATCATCCCATCATGACCGCCCCCAGCATCGTCCTCATATGGAACAACAACGCGGTGCTCAACCTGAGGTCACACAAGGTGACCGGGCACGCGAGCATGAACATCGGCAACGAGTGGCGTCGACACGAAGCACCAGAGCGCCTGGGACTTCTTCAGGCCCGCTCGCCCAGCCGCACGGCCGCTTCGCGCGAGATGACCGCCGATCGTCATCACCTGTTGTAGCTGGGACGTTGCGGCCACTGCCCGCCCATCCACTCCGGGATCAGGCGCTGGTAGTCGGTCCCCAGCCGCTTCGGCTTTTCAGCGGTGGGTGCGAGCGTCCAGCCCTCGGCCACGGAGACCTTGACGTGCTCGTTCTGGCAGCGGGTGATGAAGAGCTTGAAGTCGTCAATGGTGGTGATGCCGATCTCGGAACGTGAGGGCGAGAAGGCGATGCAGGGGACGTCCAGGTCGTCCACCCCGGGCCGCGCGGCCTCGTCGCTGTGCCAGCACACGTTGCGGTTCGGGAACGGGCCGAAGTTGCCGGACCGCGTCCCGCCGATGCACGAGTTCAGCACCTGGCAGACCATGTAGATCCGGTTCGTGATGTTGCCGATCTTGGTCCCCTGTCCCTCGGTGGTGAAGTTGCGCTCCATCACGTGCTCGATGTGGTGGGCCTGGGAGAAGGCGCGGGCCGTCCCGAGCACGCGGCGATCCTCGCCATCGTGGTCGTAGTCGCGCACGAAGGGCCAGATAGCCATCAGGTCGTAGTCCCCCGTGACCGCGTTGCGGAAGTCGTCCCCTCGCCAGGACCTGTGGTCCGCCGGGTTGGTCACCGCCAGCATCGGCTCGTACATCGAGCCGTACTTGGTGTCGTAGCGGACGACGGCCGTCCCTCGCTCCTGCCGGAACCCGGCGATGCCGCGGGTGTTGTTCTTCACGGTGTCGAAGTACACGCCCCACACGTCCGCGCGGGCGGGGTCGCGGATCAGGCAATAATCGAACGAGATGCCGGTCGGGTGGGTGGCGGTGCCCTCCCAGCGCTCTCCCTTGCGCACGATCCGGATCAGCCCCTTCTCGACGAGCCACACCCTCCGGGCTTCGTAGATCTTCAGCGGGACCGTGCCCGCCCTCCAGCCCGCGCCATCCGAGTCCTGGAAGGAGACCTGGTGGGCGTGCCGATTGAAATCGACCTTCCCCATTCCAGCCTTGTTGAGCCGCGGATCGCGGAGCACGAACCCCGCCATCGGGCCCCAGTCGCACGACTTTCCGTGGATGCGAAAGCCCTTCGTGTCATAGCCCTGCTCCAGGAGCTGCCGGCAGGTCGGACCGACCGCCCGGCAGACGATGACGCAGCGCTGCCGCTCGGCGACGGTCTTGAATTGCTCGGCGTGCGCGTCGGGCATGCCGATGATGTCGGCGCGGAAGTTCCGGTTGCTGTAAAGGAGTGGCATCGGAGCACTCAGGATACGACCGTCGTGATTCGAGCGTCCGGAAGAAATCGACGTCACCCGAAAACTCGAGGTTAAAAAGTCCGGATTCTCCGTACCGCGCAAGGTCGTCTGCAAAGAGTGAAAAGGCCTTTGCCAGAGATCATCGGTCGGCGGCATCGACTCGAGCAAACGAGATCGAGTGCCTCGTGCCTGCCTCAGTTCCTTTGATTGAGCAGATCGTAGCCGGACGAAGGAGCCGGTTTCCCGACAGGTCTCGGCGCGGCGCTCGACCCGCGGCTCGGCGTCCCGACCGCGCGGGGAGAGCTTGCGGGCGCGGCGGATGCTGCCGGCGACGGGGTGGACGCCGACGCGGACGGTGCGGGAACCGAATCCGATGGCTCGGCGGGCGGCAACGTCACGCTGGGGAGGGAAGGCGGGGGTGCCGGCTCCACCGTGACCCCAGAGTTGCCGGCGGAGCCGGAATGCTGGGAATCCTTTGCGCGCCACGAGACGACGACGATGGCGGTACCGAGGACCGCGCCGAGCGCTATCGCTCCGAGCGCGAAGGCCCTCACGCGCGCCGCGCGAGAGCGCTTCTCGGCACGAGCCGCGCTCGACTCCGCCCAGGGGGACGTCGTTCCGGGGCCCGTCCCGGCAGCCGGAGCCGGAGAGCTGAAGGCCGGAGCCGTGAGGACTCGTGCCGGCGTGCTCACGGCCAGCGTCCTCGTGATGCTCTTGATCGCGGCTCCGGCTTCTTTGCTGGCGAAGGGCTTCAGGGCGCTCGCGAGCTCGGCGACGTTGGCGAAGCGCTCCGCCGGATTCTTGCGCAGACAGCGAAGCACGATCGCCTCCAGCTCCTCCGGAAGGTCTGGGCGGAGCTGGCGAATCGGCGGCGGTTCGTCCGTCACGATGGCCAGCAGCAACTCGGTCAGCGTCTCGCCCACGAGTGGCAGTGCGCCCGTGAGGAGGCGGTGGAGGATCACGCCGACCGCCCAGATGTCGGCGCGCGGGTCGACCGACTTGGCGCTGCGGGCTTGCTCCGGCGCCATGTAGTAGGGCGATCCGAGAATGACCTGCGAGGCCGTCGCATGGGCGTCGATCGACGCCCCCGGGCTGCGCGCCCCTTTCGAGATGCCGAAGTCGAGGACCTTCACGACGGTCGAGCCGTCGGGGCGGCGTGCGAGGAAGAGGTTGCTCGGCTTGAGGTCGCGATGGATGATCCCGAGCGCGTGGGCCTGCGCGATGGCCTGCAGCGCGTCCAGCACGTAGTCGACGGCCTCGCTCGGGGGGAGCGGCGCGTGCTTGTCGGCATACGCCTCCAGGTCGTCCCCTTCGAGGTACTCGAGCACCATGTACGCTGCGCCACTGGGCAGGGTGCCGACGTCCATGACCGTCGCGACGTGCTCGCCCCGGATGCGCGCCGCCGAGCGGGCCTCGTTGAGGAAACGCGCCGAAGCTTCCTTCGACTCCGCGATCGACGGAAGGAGCACCTTGAGCGCCACCGTCTGCTGGAGGATCTCGTGATGCGCCGCGTAGACCTCCGCCATGCCGCCGCGGCCGATCACACGCTCGATCCGGTACTTCCCGGCGATCACCTCACCCGTCGCGAGGAGTGATCGCGGGGTCTCGTTCGGCTCGGCCACGGCCTCATGTTGCCACAGGATTCGACAGCGTGAGGCCGGCGCGAGCGCGATGGCCTCTTCAGTTGGGCCAGGTTCCGACGTAGGCGTCACCCGCGGCGCTCGACGGCGAGCAGCCGGATGCGAGCGGAGGGTTGAAGGAAACCGCGCCCACGTTGCAGCTGGCCAGCGTCGTGGAGATGCGAATGCGACCGAGACCGCCGTTGCCGCCGGTCGCGCCACACGTCGGGCTCGGGCCTCCTGCGCCTCCGCCCACGGCGCTGACCGTGGCGCCCGAGGTCACCGTCAAGCTGGGGGACCAGAGGTAGATGACGCCGCCGGAGCCGCCGCCGCCACCGGCGCCGCTGCCGCTCACACCAGCGCCACCGCCCGCGGCGCCGTCGGCGCGCAAGACGCCGGTCGCGGCAATCGAGATCGAGACGGGGCTCGTCAGGCGAACCGCGCCCCCGGCTCCTCCTCCTCCTCCCCCACCCGAGCCACCCGCGCTGCTCCCACCGCCACCGCCGGCGGATCCCGGCTGAAAGGTCGTCGCGACCGAGAGATCCGAGGCGGCCGGGCCGCCGATGGAGCCGCCGCCACCCCCGCCGCCTCCGCAGTTGCAGCCGCACACTCCGCCGACGGCGTTCGAACCGTTCGCGCCTGCGTACGGGCCCGACGCCTGGCCACCGCCTCCGCCACCGCCACCGGACCCGACGATCCCGCCAGCCGCGCCTCCGTTTGCCCCGGCGGACGAGCCGCCAGCGCCGCCGGCCGCCGAGGCCGAACCTCCGCCACCGCCGCCCGCAAATCCACCCCCGCCGCCGCCGCCGTTGTACAGGCCAGCGCCGCCGCCTCCACCGCCGAACGAGCCCCCCGCACCCGCGGTCCCGGAAGACGAGCTACCTGCGCCGCCGGCCGCTCCGGCGCCTCCCGTTCCTCCGGCCTCCGCTCCCTGCGTTCCGGCCTGCCCCGTGTTTCCGCCGCCGCCGCCCCCATTCGAGGCCGGGGCAGCGGCGCCGCCGACGCCGCCACTGACGTCGATCGTGCCGGCGATGCTGACGGCACCCGTCGCGCGCAAGTCCAGCACGCCCGAGCCGTTGGTCGTCACGGTGACGCCGGCCGGGATGTTGATCGTCGTGAAGTTGTGAACTCCGGGAGCCAACACCGTGGGAGACGTCGGAGCAAATGCGCCTTCGGAGCCCGTGCTCGTGAATCCCGCGCACTGCCCGGCGAAGCACCCGGTGCCGTTCGTGCACGCGTTGCCACACGCGCCGCAGTCGGTGAGCGTGTTCAACGCGGAGCAATACGAGCCACCCGCGTTCGTGCACGTCGTCTGGCCCGCAGGACAAACGATTCCGCAGTTCCCGTTGTTACACACCTGGCCCGCCGTACACGGCTTGTTGCACCCGCCGCAGTTCTGCGGGTCGATCTTGAAGTTCGTGCAGAACGCCGACGCGCCCGAGCCGCACACGTCCGGATCATTCGTCGTGCAGGAGCAGGTGCTGCTGGAGCACACCTGGCCCTGACCGCAGGCCATGCCGCAGCCGCCGCAGTTGCCCGGGTCCGTGTGCACGTTCGCGCAGTACGCGCCCCCATCGTTGCTGCACAGCGTCTGCCCCGACGGACACGAGACGCCGCACGACCCGGCCGAGCAGCTCTCCGGCGGCGTGCAGGCGTTGCCGCAAGTGCCGCAGTTTGCGTTGTCCGTCTGCAGGTTCGCGCAGTACGGCGCGCCCCCGTCCGGCTGGCAGAGCATGGTCCCGCTGCCGCAGGTGGTGCCGCAGTGGCCGCCGGAGCACACGCGGCCGGCGGTACACGTCGTTCCGCACGAGCCGCAGTTGCCGTTGTCCGTCTGCGTGTTCGCGCAGTAGGCACCGCCATCGCCGACGCAGAGCGTCTGCGAGGACGCACAGGTGGGCGCGCCGTCGCTCACCGGCGCATCCGAGGGGCCGTCGCGCACGGGACCGTCGGTCGTGCCGACGTCGGTCGAGGACCCGTCGTTCGATGGCGCGTCCGGCTCGGCTCCGTCGGCGGGCCCGTCGGAGCTGGTCGCGTCGGACGCCGCGTCCCCGCCGCTGTTCACGGTCGGCGGGCTGCCGATGCAGCCGGCGACCACCGCGCCGGTCCCCGCAGCGATGCCCGATGAGAGGAGGACCGATACCCAGAGGCTGCGCCGATTCATTCGATCCTTGCTCCCGTCAGAAAGTTCGTTGCAAGAGCGCGCCGCCCACGCCGGGTCCGAGCGCGGGCACCACGTGCCACGAGCCCGCCGTCGCGGGCTGCGTCGAGTGGTCGTGGAGGGACATGATGACCAGGACCGCGCCTGCGCCGAGCCCCGCGACACCGATTCCGCCGAAGACGAAGCCCCAGGTCTGCGCCGTCTTGGCTTGGTTGTAGACGGTGAGCCGCTCCTGCGAGCCCACCGGGTAGTCGTTCTGGTCGTTGTTGCGCGAGATCGCGGTCACCCAGTAGTAGGTGGCGACGCCGAGCGCGATGACCCCGACCCCGCCCGCCGCGATCCCGGCGACGAGCTTCGGGTCCGTCGAGGACGCGGGGTGCTCCGGCCCCGGCGGAGCTCCGCCCGGAGTGTCCTCGGGCGGCGTGGTGGACGCCGCCATGGACGGCGGCGGAGGCGAGGGGGCCGCCGCTTGCGCCGGCGCCGCCGCGGTGTCGTCCTCCAGCTCCACGCGGACGTGCACGGTCGTGGCGCTCGGGCCGAGCGCCAGGTGCGACTGTTCCCACTTCTTCTTGCCGGGGGCTGCGACGACCAGATCGTGTTCCCCCGGATCGAGCGGGATCTCGGTACCCAGCGCGCCGCCAGGGAGCTGCGTCCCGTCGAGCGTCACCACCATCCCGGGCGGTGGCGTCGGCACCTCGATCACGACCTTCTTCAGCTGCGGCGCCAGTGCCGCCACGTGGTCCTGAGCAAAGCGCGCACGCGCCGCGTCGCCTGCGCGCGTCGCCGTCTGCTCCGCGTCCATGTACAGGCTCCAGGCCGTCGCCGTCTTTCCTTGCTTCTCGCGGCATAGGGCGAGGTTGAGCGTCGTGCCGAGGGCGGGCGCGATGCGCTGGCTCGCGGCGAACTTCTCGCACGCCTGGTCCGTCTTGCCCGCCTCCAGCAGCGCGCGGCCGTCGCGGAAGAGCTGTTCGGCGATCGCGGCGTCGCTTTGCGCCCGGGCGATGGAAGGAATGGTGACGAGCGCCGTCGCGCCCAGCAGACGAACCAAGTCCAAGCGCTTCACGTCAGCGTCCCATGTTACCTCGCCGCTCGCTCGGTGAACACCACGCAAGCGCCGCGCCGCCGGAAGCAGTATTCTCCGGGGCGCTCATGCCCGCGCCGGCTCCCCAGGAGAACCTCCAGCCTTCCCTCCTCGATCGGCTGACGGACAACGAGCCGGACAAGGTGCAGGAGTCCCGCCACGAGCGCGTGCTGTCGCCGTCGCAGTTGCGCGAGAGCGTGCGCCGTGACCTCGGTTGGCTGCTCAACACGACGAACCTCGCGAGCATGCAGCCGGACATCGAGCGCTATCCGGACGTCGCCCGCTCGACTTTGAACTACGGGCTCCCGGATCTCTCCGGGAAAACGGCGTCCGGCGTCGATCCCGAGGCGCTCGGGCGCATGCTGCGCGACGCCATCATCGCCTTCGAGCCGCGCCTCCTCCGCGAATCGGTTCGCGTCACGCCGAGCGCCCGGTCCGACGAGATGAGCCTGAACGCGATGACCTTCGCGATCGAGGCGATGCTCTGGGCGCAGCCGCTCCCGCTCAGGCTCTTCTTCCGCACCGCCGTCGATCTCGACGCCGGCAAGGTCGACATCGCGGAGTGGTCCGAGGCGCCGAGCAAGACCTGATGCACCCCCGATTCGTCGAGCACTACAGCCGCGAGCTCCAGTTCATCCGCGAGATGGGCGGCGAGTTCGCGCGCGAGTACCCGAAGATCGCGGCCCGCCTCGGAATGGAGGGATTCGAGGTCGCCGACCCTTACGTCGAGCGACTGCTCGAGGGCTTCGCGTTCCTCTCGGCGCGCGTGCAGCTGAAGCTCGCCGACGAGTTCCCGAGGTTCACCGAGAACCTCATGGAGATGGTCTACCCGCACTATCTCTGTCCCACGCCGTCGATGGCGATCGTCGAGCTTCGCCCCAACCTTCGCGAGAGCTCGTTGACGAACGGCTTCGTCGTCGCGCGAAACACGCCGCTCCGGAGTCTCATCGGCCCCGACGAGCAAACGGCATGCGAGTTCCGAACCGCGCAGGACGTCACCCTGTGGCCCCTGGAGATCGCGCGCTTCGACTATCGCCCGACGCTCCAGGAGCTCGGACCCCTCCGGCTCGGCGCAATCGACGCGCAGGCCGCGGCCCGCATGGTCCTTCGTGCCAAGAACGGGCTTTCCTTCGACGCGCTCTCGCTGGACCGGCTGACCTTTTTCTTGCGAGGCGACATGAACCTCGCAGCGCGCATGCACGAGCAGATCCACGCCCATCTCGTGGCGGTGCTCGCGCGTCCGGCGGGCGGCCAGGGAGGCGACTGGCAGGTCGTCTCGCGCGATCGGTCCGTGCTGGCCGTGGGATTCGAGGATGCAGAGGCGATCCTGCCCTATGGCCCGCGCTCGTTCCACGGATACCGCCTGCTCCGCGAGTATGCCGTCCTGCCCCAGAGGTTCCTCTTCAGCGAGATCCGGGGACTAGGCCCTGCGGTGAAGCGCTGCCGCGGCGATCAGCTCGAGATCGCGTTTCTCTTCGACGGCAGGCAGCCGTCGCTCGAAGGCGCCATGGACGCCTCGCACGTCGCGCTGTCGTGCACGCCGGCCGTCAACCTCTTCCCCCGCCGCGCGGACCGCATCGCGCTCACCGACACGCAGCACGAGCACCACGTCGTGCCGGACCGCACCAGGCCGATGGACTTCGAAGTGTACGGCGTCACCGACGTCGTCGGGCATGGCCCGGAGCGCCGGCAGAAGTTCTTTCCGTTCTACGGTAGCGACGTCCTGCACACTGCAGGCGACGCCTGGTACACGCTCCACCGGGAGCAGAGACGGCTCTCGCGTCGCCAGGAGGAGGTCGGCCCGCGGTCAGCGACCTACGTCGGCAGCGAGACCTTCCTCACCCTGGTCGACGGCGACGAGGGGCCGTTCCGCTCCGACCTGCGCGAGCTCGCGGTCGAGACCCTCTGCACGAACCGGGATCTGCCCCTCCACATTCCGCTTCGCCAGGGCAGCACCGATTTCCACCCCGATACGGGTGCGCCCATCGAGAGCGTGCGCTGTCTGATCGGGCCGACGCCCCCGCGGCCTTCCTACGCCCATGGCGACGTCACCTGGAGGCTCATCAGCCATCTCGCGCTCAACTACGTTTCCCTCGTGGACGGCCCGGATCGAAAGGGTGCCCCCGCGATCCGCGAGCTTCTTTCCCTCTACTTCGAGACCAGCGATCCCGCGCATCGCCGCGAGATCGACGGGATCCTTTCTGTCGCCTCGCAGCCCATCGTCCGCAACTACCCGACGGCCCATTCCAACGCCTTCGTGCAAGGTACCGAGGTGACGATCGGCTGCGACGACAGCGCCTTCGCCGGGTCCAGCCCGTTCCTCCTGGCGAGCGTCCTCGAGCAGTTCTTCGCGAACCAGATTTCCATCAACTCGTTCACCGAGACGGTCCTGCGCAACGGCAAGAACGTCGAGATCATGCGATGGCCTCCCCGGATCGGCCGGATGCCCGCGCTGTAGGCGCCGGGCTCCTCGAGGAGATCGGACGGGCCCCCGACCGGTTCGATTTCTTCCAGGTGCTCCGCCGGATCGAGAGCGCGTTCGCCGAGAGCGCGAGGCTCGGTCAGGGCCAGCACCCGTCGGACGATCCGGTGCGGATCACGCAGGAAGCTTCTCTCTCTTTCAGCCCTTCGGCCGTGCGCGGCCTCGAGCGCACGGGTGGGGGCGCGCCGCGGCTCGTGACGAGTTTTCTCGGACTGCTCGGCCCCAACGGGCCCCTCCCGTTGCACCTCACCGAGTACGCACGGGACCGCCAGCGCAACTCGGGGGATGGCTCGCTCGCGCGCTTCCTCGACATCTTTCACCATCGAATCCTGTCGCTCTTCTATCGCGCCTACGCGAACTCCCAGCCGACCTTCGACCGGGACCGCCCCCGCGCCGCGCGCTTTCCCCTCTACGTGGGCGCGCTCCTCGGCGTACCGCCGTCGCCGGAAGAGGGCGCGATTCCGCAGACCTTCGCGCTCTACTTCGCGGGCCGCCTCGCCGCGCGCACCCGCAACGCCGAGGGCCTCGCGGCCATGGTGGGGAGCTGGTTCCGGGTCCCTGCCCGCGTCGAACCGTTCGTCGGCGAGTGGGTCGTGGTGCCTGCGACCGCTCGCGCCCGTCTCGGGGGACCGGAGGTCGGCACGCGCCTCGGGCTCGGCATGGCGCTCGGCCAGCGGGCGTGGCTCCCGCAGGGCCGTTTCCGCGTAGAAGTCGGGCCGCTGACGGCCGAGCAGGCCGAGGGCTTCCAGGCAGGCGGTCCGCACCTCTCGGCGCTCACCGCTCTGGTCCGGATGTACGGCGGGGAAGCGATGGACTGGGATGCGCGCCTCGTGCTGGACGACGCGGCGTGCGCCCCCTGCCGTCTCGGACGAGGCACGTGCCTGGGACGCGCTTTCTGGCTCGGAAAGCGGCCGCGCACGGCGGTCGTCAGGCCCCCAAAAACCGTCCCCGACCGCGCCGGGCTCGGCTAAGTTAGCGTCCCTCGTATCAGGAGAAGCACGCGATGCCCGACATCAGCCGAGTCGCCCTCTTCGGCAAGCTGAATAGTTTCGGATACCGAGCGATCGAGTCCGCCACGGTCTTCTGCAAGATGCGCGGGAACCCGTACGTGGAGCTCGTTCACTGGCTCAACCAGATGCTGCAGGGACAAGACTCGGACCTGCATCGCATCGTGCGCGAGTTCCAGATCGAGCCCGCGCGCCTCGCCAAGGACATGACCGACGCGCTCGACCGTCTGCCGCGCGGGTCGACGTCCATCTCCGACCTGTCCGCGCATCTCGAGGACGCCGTCGAGCGCGGCTGGGTCTACGGCTCGCTCATGTTCGGCGAGTCGCAGGTCCGCACGGGCCATCTGGTGGTGGGCCTCCTCAAGACGAACTCCCTGCGCAACGTCCTTTTCGGGATCTCGCGCGAGTTCAGCAAGATCAACGTCGACAAGCTGGTCGAGAGCTTCGCCTCGCTGCTCAAGGACTCGCCCGAGGCGTCGCTCCGCGCTCAGGACGGTACGTCGGTAGGCGGCGGTGCGGTACCGGGAGAGGCCAGCGGCGCGATGGCGCCGCCGGAGATGGGCAAGCAGGAGGGGCTCCGGAAGTTCTCGGTCGACCTGACCGAGAGGGCGAGGAAGGGCGAGATCGATCCGGTCGTCGGTCGCGACGAGGAGATCCGGCAGATCGTCGACATCCTCATGCGCCGGCGCCAGAACAACCCGATCCTCACCGGCGAGGCGGGCGTCGGAAAGACCGCCGTCGTCGAGGGCTTCGCCCTGCGGATCGCGTCGGGCGACGTCCCGCCGCCCCTGCGCGACGTGAGCCTCCGCTCGCTCGACATCGGCCTGCTCCAGGCGGGTGCGAGCATGAAGGGGGAGTTCGAGAACCGGCTGCGGCAGGTGATCGACGAGGTGCAGTCCTCGCCGAAGCCCATCATTCTCTTCATCGACGAGGCGCACACCCTCATCGGCGCGGGCGGTGCCGCGGGCACCGGAGACGCGGCGAATCTGCTCAAGCCTGCCCTCGCACGCGGCACCCTGCGGACGATCGCCGCGACGACCTGGGCCGAGTACAAGAAGCACATCGAGAAGGACCCCGCGCTCACACGGCGCTTCCAGGTCGTCCAGGTCCCCGAGCCCACCGAGGACAGGGCGATCCTCATGATGCGCGGGATCGCGGCCACGCTGGAGAAGCACCACAAGGCGCAGATCCTCGACGAAGCGCTCGAGGCCACGGTGAAGCTCTCGCATCGCTACATCCCGGCGCGCCAGCTACCGGACAAGGCCGTGAGCCTCCTCGATACGGCGTGTGCCCGCGTCGCGATCAGCCTGCACGCGACGCCGGCCGAGGTGGAAGACAGCCGGCGTCGCATCGAGGCGCTGCAGACGGAGCTCGAGATCATCGGCCGCGAAGAGGCCGTCGGGGTCCGTACCGGAGACCGCCGGCAGAAGGCCGAGAAAATGAAGGCCGCGGAGCACGAGCGCCTGAACGGCCTGGAAGCTCGCTGGAAGGCCGAGAAGACGCTGGTCGACCAGATCCTCGCGCTGCGCGTGAAGCTGCGCAAGAACAAGCCCGGCGCGCCCATCGAGGGCGAGGTGGCGGCGCCTACGGACGATCCCGAGCGCCCGGCGCTCCTCACGAAGCTGCACGCGATGCAGGACGAGCTCGCGAAGCTCCAGGGAGAGCATCCCCTGATGCTTCCGAGCGTGGACTCGCAGGCCGTCGCGTCGGTCGTGGGAGACTGGACGGGGATCCCGGTCGGTCGGATGGTGAAGAACGAGATCGAGACGGTGCTCAATCTCGCGACCACGATCGGGCAGCGCGTCATCGGTCAGTCTCACGCGATGGAGATGATCGGCCGGAGGATCAAGACCTCGCGCGCGGGCCTGGAGAACCCGACGAAGCCGATCGGCGTCTTCCTGCTGGCAGGACCGTCCGGCGTCGGAAAGACCGAGACTGCGCTCGCCCTCGCCGAGAGTCTCTACGGCGGTGAGCAGAACCTCATCACCATCAACATGAGTGAGTTCCAGGAGGCCCACACGGTCTCGACGCTCAAGGGCGCTCCTCCTGGATACGTCGGTTATGGCGAGGGGGGCGTGCTGACCGAGGCCGTGCGTCGTAAGCCGTACAGCGTCGTCCTCCTCGACGAGGTCGAGAAGGCGCACTCCGACGTCCACGAGATCTTCTTCCAGGTCTTCGACAAGGGCGCGATGGAGGACGGCGAAGGGCGCCTCATCGACTTCCGGAACACGCTGATCCTGCTCACGTCGAACGTCGGCAGTGACCTCATCATGAACATGTGCAAGGACCCGTCGCTGCTGCCGGATCCCGAGGCCATGGCCAACGCGTTGCGCCCCGCTCTCCTCAAGACGTTCCCGGCGGCGCTGCTCGGGCGGCTCGTCGTCATCCCGTACTATCCGCTGTCCAACGAGATGATCGGCAACATCGCGCGGCTCCAGCTCAATCGCATCGTGAAGCGCGTCGAGGCCAACCAGGGGATCCAGTTCGTCTACGACGATGCCGCCGTGGGGTTGATCGTCAGCCGGTGCACCGAGCTCGAGAGCGGGGGCCGGATGATCGACGCCATCCTCACGAACACGCTCCTTCCTCACGTGAGCCAGGAGATCCTGACGCGCATTGCATCGGCGGCCCCCCTGCGCAAGGTCGCCGTATCCGCAGCGGGCTCGGAGTTCCGCTACACCTTCGAGTAGCCCGTGCCCACCCCCAGCCGCCCCGTCACCGTCGACACGTCGCTCGGCGCGAACGTGCTTCTCTTCCGCCGGATGGTGGCCATGGAGGAGCTCGGTCGGCTTTTCGAGTACGAGTTGGAGCTTCTGAGCGAAAACACCGCCATCGACCTCACTTCCATCATCGGCAAGCCGATGACCGTGAACGTCGAGGCGAAGGGTGGGAACACGGCGCACTTCAACGGCATCGTGACCCGCTTCATGCAGGCACCTTCGAGCACGTCTCGGTACGCGTTCTACCGGGCGACGCTACGACCCTCCCTGTGGCTTCTCACGCGCAAGGCCGGGTGCCGCATCTTCCAGAACAAGACGGCTCCGCAGGTCATCGAGGAAGTCCTCAGTCCGTACGGCTTCCCCACCGATACGCAGAAGCTCTCGCGCAAGTATCCGACCCGCGAATACTGCGTGCAGTACCGGGAGACGGACTTTGCCTTCGTCAGCCGGCTGATGGAAGAAGAAGGGATCTACTATTTCTTCCAGCACGCCCCCGGCAAGCACACCCTCGTCCTTGTTGACGCGCCGACCGTGCACGCCAAGGCGAAGGGCTACGACGAGCTGCCTTACAAGCCTCAGCTCGAGGGGCGGCCGGACGACACGGACTGCATCACGTCGTGGCAGGTATCGGAGCAGCTCGAGCCCGGCGTCGTCTCTCTGAGCGACTTCGACTTCACGCGACCCAAGGCGAGCCTCCTCGTCAAGAAGCAGTCCTCGAATCCGCTCGCGAAGTCGACGTATTCGATTTTCGACTACCCGGGACGCTACACGACCACCGCCGACGGGGAGGCGCTGGCGAACATCCGCGTGGAGGAGCTCTACGCGCTGCAGGAGGTGGCGCAGGCGGACGGAACCGTGCGAGGTGTCCGCGCCGGCGACCTCTTCAGCCTCGCGCAGCATCCACGTACGGATCAGAATCGCTCTTACCTCGTGGTGTCCGTTGCGTTCGAAGCGCGCATGGACGAGTACGAGTCGACGACCGGAGCCTCTGGCGGCGCCGTCATTCGCTCCTCGTTTCGCGCCATCGACAGCCGGCGCCAGTACCGGTCGGCCCGCACGACGCCGCAGCCGGTGGTGCGCGGACCGCAGACGGCGATGGTCGTGGGAGCCTCGGGCAAGGAGATCGACACCGAGGAGCACGGCCGCGTGAAGCTCCGCTTCCACTGGGACCCGCGAACCGAGGAGGACGAGAAGAGCTCGTGCTGGGTGCGCGTCTCCCAGCAGTGGGCAGGCGCGGCGTGGGGTGCGATCGACATCCCTCGGATTGGCCAGGAAGTCGTCGTGAGCTTCCTGGAGGGCGATCCCGATCGGCCGCTGGTCACGGGCAGGGTCTACAACGGGGTCAACCATCCTCCTTACGCGCTCCCGGGCAACATGACCCAGAGCGGCGTCAAGACGCGGAGCACCCCGAACGGCAACGACACGAACTTCAACGAGCTGCGCTTCGAAGACAACAAGGGCTCCGAGCAGGTCTTTCTCCAGGCGGAGAAGGACTTCACCATCAACGTCAAGAACGACGAGACGCGCACCGTCGGCCACGACCGCAAGAAGACCGTCAAGAACGACGAGACGACCGCGATCAACGGCAACCGCATCGAGACGGTCGACAAGGACGAGACGATCACCATCCACGGCAAGCGGACCGAAACCGTGGACAAGGACGAGAACATCACCATCTCGGGCGGCCGTACCGAGAGCGTCGCCAAGGACGAGAGCATCACCATCTCGGGCGGCCGCACAGAGAGCGTCGCCAAAGACGAAAACATCACCATCTCGGGCGGTCGCACCGAAAGCGTCACGAAGGACGAAAACATCACCATCTCGGGTGCTCGCACCGAGAGCGTCGGCAAGGACGAATCCGTCAGCATCTCCGGCGGCCGCAGCGTGACCGTCTCGAAGGACGACACCCTGAACATCCAGGGGGCGCGAACCGAGACGATCAGCAAGGACGCATCGCTGACCATCAGCGGCAAGCAGACGGTCAAAGTGACGGGCGACGAAACTCTCGACGTGACGGGGAAGGTCGCGCTCTCTTCCCAGCAGCAAGTCGAGATCAAGGTCGGCGCGGCGAGCATCGTCCTCAAGGCCAGCGGCGAGATCGTGCTGAAGGGGACCCAGTTGACCGTCCAGGGCGCGACGGTGGCCTTGAACGCGTCGGCCACCTTGCAGCTCAAGGGCGCGCAGATCATGGGAGGCTGAGCCGTGAAGGTCCCCCAGCGCGTCGTCTGGACGGAGGGGATGTTCATGTCCCCCCAGCACATGCAGCAGCTCGATCGCTACCACGAGGGGTTCGTGGCGGCGCGGCTCTCGGCGATGTCACTTCACGACTGGGGCGTGGTCTCCCTGGAGCTCGACGAGCGCGCCCTTCTCGGGGGCCAGGTCAAGGTCACACGCTTCGAGGGGGTGCTCCCCGACGGGCAGCCGGTCGCGTTCGACGGCGGCCACCCCGAGGCACCCGCCGCGCGCCCGGTCGAGGGACACTTCCCGGCAGCGCAGCGCGTGCTCGAGGTCTTCGTGGGCATGCCCGCCGAGCGCGAGGGTGGAGCGAGCGTCGCGCATTCCACGACCGCGACCACGGGCCTCCGTTACTTCTCGGTGGCGCGGTCGGTGGTCGACGCGGCGGGCGGAGCGGCGGACGTGCCCGTGTCCTTCGCCATGCGCAACGTGGTCGTGCTCTTCGGCGACGAGCCGAGGCAAGACCTCGACGCGATCAAAGTCGCCGAGATCGTGCGCGACGCGGCGGGCGCGCTGGCGATCCGGCCGGAGTACGTTCCCCCGTGCCGTCGCATCGGGGCGTCACCGTGGCTCGTTTCGGCGCTGCGACAGCTCCTGGCGCTGTCGGTCGCCAAGCAGCGCTCGCTCGCCGAGGCGCGACGGCAGCGGGACGCAGCGACCGTGGAGTTCTCCGCCGGGGACGTCACGCGGTTCCTGCTCCTGAACGCGGTGAACACCCACATCCCCATCGTCAATCACCTGATCGAGCGCCCGGAGATCAGCCCCGAGGACGCGTACCTCCACCTGTGTCAGTACGCGGGCGCGCTCATGGCCTTCGCCGTGGACTCGGACCCCGCGACCCTTCCCAAGTTCACGTACGGCGACCTCGGGGGGACGTTCGGGGCTCTCCTCGCGAAGATCACCGAGCTCCTCCAGAAGACCATCAAGGAGCAGCACATCACCATCCCCCTCGAGGTGCGGCCAGACGGGCTTCGCCTCGGGCGGCTCGACGACGAGAGGCTCGCGCGAGGGGCGACGTTCGTCCTCACCGTCCGCAGCAACCAGCCGGAGGCCGCGGCCGCCGACCAGATCCCGCGGCTGTCCAAGATCGCCTCGTGGGGCGACATCCCCGGGATGTTGCAGTCGGCCGTGCCCGGGGTCCCCCTGCAGGTGACCTACCGTCCTCCGTCGGAGATCGCGACGCGGGCAGGGCTCATCTACTTCGTCCTGTCGCAGGCGAGCCCGTGGTGGCGCAACGTGGCCACCGAGCGCACCATCGCCATCTACCTTCCTCCCCCGTACGACCCAGCCTCGACGACGCTCGAGCTCCTGGCGGTCCCTCAGCCGCGCTGAGGCGCGGACATCAGAACTCCATGTAGCCGCCCGGGACGACGAAGTCGTCGTCCAGAGAAGCGACGGTGAGCACGCCCCAGCACGCCAGCTTGGTCCGCCCGGCGAGCTCCATGATCTGATCCATGCTTCCCATGGGCGCGAGGACGGCGAGGTTCGACCGGTGGACGCCCCAGGAACCCGGCCCGTGCTGGAGAATGGCGTGGTGCAGGTCGTTGCCCGCCGCGTAGGCGCTGGGCAGGATGGCGACGCGCAAGCGAACGGGGGCTGCGGCGACGCCGGTGAGGTCCACGTACGCGAGGTCGGGCCGCTCCCGGATCACGTTCGCATGCAGCCCCTGGCGCTCGAGAAACGAGACGAGAGCGCTCGCGTCGAGCATCTCGGACTCGGGCCGGTCCTCCGGCACGTCGCGGCACACCTCGGGCTTCAACCGCGCGACGCCCGGCTCGAGCGATCCGGTGACGTACCCGCGTCCACCGCCCGGAGTGGTGAGGTACGCGTTGGGGACGGAGCTTCCGCCGCAGCCTACGGCCGTTGCCGTGGCCAGAGCCGTGCTCACGACGAGCGACGTGGCCCAGGATCGGGGAGCGTTCGCGGTCTGCGTGCGCAAACGCTAGCAGGGGGCGATCGGTTGGCGCCACTTCTCCGCTTCCTGGCCGATCTCGCGTCGGGTTGGCTACGATGCGTGCGTGGTTCCGCGCTTCGGCCGAATCTGCGCCGGTCTGGGTTGCCTCGCGGTGGTGGGCTGCGCTGGCGGTCCGCCGGCGGATGCGTTCAGGAACAAGGTCTTCTACGAGTACGGCACGCTCGGCCAGCGCGGGGAGCCGGGCGCCATCGAGCGACCCTATCCGCCGCTCGATCTCGCGCAGAGCCAGGCGCTGCCCGAATACGTCGGGGTGAGCCTGATGGGTGGAGCCGTCCACCTTTCGCGGCCGAAGAACTGGGTCATCCGCGCCGCCAACGGCTACCCCGAGCACCGCTTCGTCGAGTACGTGTCGCCCAACGAGTACATGGTGTCCGTCTACGAGCTCGTGGAGTCGCCTGACGAGCCGTGGCTCGACATCATGACGCGATACGAAGACGAGGCCGCCCATGCAGGCGCCGAGGTCGTCGGAGAGCGGGTGCCAATCGCGACGTGGAACGCCCAGGGCAGGGCGTACGTCGTGCGGCGGCCGGTGGCGGCCGCGAAGGGCCCACTCGTCAACTACGCGCACGAGTACCTGCTCCGGAGCGATCGCCGGGTCGTCCTCGTGCAGATCGTCCACCACGACGAGAAGCTCGGCGAGCTCGGTACCGAGCTGCGACGGTTCGTCGAAACGCTGGAGGTCGACTGAAGATGCCGCTCGACCGCAAGGCCGTTGGAGTCCTCGCCCTCGCGGCCCTCCCCTGGCTGGGCCTGCCGGCGTGCGCCGAAACGGAGCGCCCGCCGAGGATGGAGGACGTGCCGAGGGCGATGGCCCCCGTGCCGGCGTGCATTCTGCCCCTTGCCGGCAAGCCCCGTGCTGCGGGCACCCTGCGCAACCTTCACGAGGAGGAATACTGGAAGCTCGTCTTCCCCTCGTACGACGCGAGCCACCACCAGCTCGATCCGGCTGCGGCGGCGTGCACGGGGTCGGCGGTCTTCGACGATCCGGTCTTCCGGGGCGGCTCCACGCGCGGCACGCCCATCCAGGTGGAGGACGGCGACATCCTCTACGGCAACGGGGGAGACCACATGCGCATCGTGTGGATGCGTACGCACCGCTGGAAGGACGGGAGCGAGGCGGGGCCCATCGCGCTGGTGCGCGCCCTGGACGACTTCGCCGAGGTCTACGCCGTAGGCGTCTTCAAGCGTGCGGCGTCGCAGTCTTCGTTCCAGGCAGAGCGCCTCGGCGAAGAGTTCCTCGTCTCGGCGACGGACGACGGATGCGAAGGGCTGCCGCCCACACGTGAGTGTGATGCGAAGGTGACGCTGCTTCTCCCGCGCTTTGGGCGCCTCGTCGAGGTCGCCGCGATCGATACCGAGAAGCGGGCCTATGCGACGGGCAGCGAGCCGGGCGTGCAGGGAGCCATCGAGTACCGTCTCACCACGTCGCCGCAGTACACCTCCGCCGGCGTGAAGCTCTTCGAAGAGGTGCAGGCGACCGACTCGGCGGGACGCGTCGTGCGCAGCACGGAGCTCGAGCGAATGCTGGTGCTGCGCGACGGGAAGATGGAGCCCACGAGCGACGGCATCTGGGACAGGGTCTATCCTCGCCCTGCTCGATGACGTTTGCGCGCGCTCGCTCTGAGCTAGAGTCCCGCCATGGCTCTCTTCTCCGCGCGTCGCGCCACAGACAAGGACCTTCCCGCGCTCGAGCGGCTGTGCGCGGAGGCCGCGAAAGCGGTGCCGCTCTGGTCGCTTCGGCGTGACCGCTTCAATGCGGGCGCGTGGCTGACGGCGCGCGCGCCTGTCGTCGTCGTCGCCGAGGGTGCGAACCCCATGGGGTTCGCGGTTGCGCTGGCGGACAGCGTGCCCCTCGCCGCCGCCAAGTGTTCCGAGGCGCTCGTCTACGTGTCGGCGGGCCAGCGCCGGCGCGGAGGCGCACGCGCGGCGATCTCCGAGTTGCTGTCGGTCGCTCGAACGATGGGTCTATGGAAGCTGATCGCGTACTCCCTCGCGGACGACGCGGCCGCCAAGACACTCCTCGAGCGCGTCGACTTCCGGTCCGTGGGCACCCTCGTCAAGCACGTGCAGATCGAAGGTGGCTGGCGTGACGTCGTCCTGCACGAGCGGCTCGTCCTCTCGGCGCGGAAGTCCGTGCCATCGATCCCCGACATGTGAGAGAGCGCGCCGGCTAGACCTGGCCGATCCAGCCGTCGTCGCGAGCGCGGAAGGCTTCTCGCACGCGATCGCGCACCGTGTCCTCGAGGGGGCCTCGCTCGAGCGCACGGAGGTTCGCTCCGAGATGCTCGAGGCGCGTGGTCCCGACGATCACCGTGCACACGCCCGGCGCAAAGGCCGCGAAGCGCAGCGCCAGCTCGCCCCATTCGAGCGGGGAGGGATCGAGCCCCATGGCCCGCATGCGCCGCCAGTATTCCTCGGCGTAGTGCCCCACCGGGCGCTCTCCGTATCGCCACGCGCAGTTGGCGAGCGGGCGCTTGCCGACGACGCCGATGCCGCGACGAGCCGCCTCCGCCACGGAGCCCTCGATGGCGCGCTGGTCGAACACGTTGACCGAGCACTGGATCCCGCCGAACGCTCCCGACGCGACGGCGTGCGCCAGCGCCTCGTTCTCGCCCGAGTAAGCGGCCAAGCGGATCTTGCCGGCGCGCCGCGCCTCGAGCAGCGCCTCGACCACGTCGCCGCGCGCGAGGACGTCCACGGGGCACGAGTGCAGGTGGAAAAGGTCGACTCGATCCGTGCGCAAGCGCCGGAGCGCGTCGTCGACGCCGCGCCGCACGGCCTCGCCGGTCCAGTCGTCCACGCGGTCCACGCCGTATCCGCCCTTGGTCGAGAGCACGACCTGGCCGCGGCGGGCGCCGAGGTAGCGGCCGATGCGGTCTTCGGCCGCGCCGTAGCTGCGGGCGGCGTCCACGAAGGTCACGCCGCGGTCGACGGCCCCGAGCAGCAGGCGCTCCGCGTCCTTCTCGGACAGACCGACGTCACCCAGTCCACCCGCGCCGAGGCCGAGCCTGGACACCTCGATCCCGCTGCTCCCGAACGCCGTGAGGTTCACTCCTGCACGCCTCCCGCGCGCTGCTCGCGTTCGTGCAGCATCGCGTGACCGGCCTCGAGGCGCGACGCGACGATTGTCCCCGGCAGGAGGCCGCCGACCACGAGCAACGCCGTGAGCGCGCCGAACGCGACCCTCTCGCGGCGCAGCAGCATCCGTCGAAGCCCGAACGACGTGGAGCGCGCTCCGCAGAACAGCGAGAAGTACATGCGGAGCACCGCGAGACCGGTGAGGGCTGCAGCGGCGATCACGAAGAATCCCAGGGCGGGGAACTCGCGGACGGCTCCCTCGACGAGCATCTCCTGGCCGATGAAGCCGAGCGTGCCCGGGAACCCCGTGCAAGCGAGGCCGAGGACGAGGAAACTCACGGCGAGCTGCGACAGCTCCTCGTAGCCCCCGTGGTAGCGCGTGAGATCGAGCCGGCCCCTGCGCACCTCGAGCGCGAGCACCGTGCGCGTGAGGCCCGTGAAGGCCAGCGCAGACGAGAGCCAGAGCACGAGCGACCCCGCGAGCGCCTGCGGCGACGTACAGTCGAGCCCCGCGAGGACGAGCGCCGACTGGCTCACGAACAGATAGCCGCACGCACGGCGGGCATCGCGCTGCACGAGCGCGAGGGCGGCGCCGTACACCGCCGTGACGAGCGAAAGGATCGCGAGCGCACGCAGCACGCCCGCGCTCGCGTGCGGGACCACGAGGACGACCGCGACATACGAACCGAGCTGCGGTGCGCTGAAGCGGATGATCGGTCCCATGCGCCCGCTGTCGAAGACCTCCGGGATCCATGCGTGGAATGGGAAGATCCCCTTGCGGATGAGGACCGCGACCACGATCAGCCAGACGCCGGCGTCGCGCAGCGGCGTGCGCGTGGTGAACGATTCGAGGAGCACGCCCGCCGCGAGCAGCGACGCGCTCGTCCACAGGTACGCGCGCGCGACCCGGCGCGCGCGGTGGTGCTCGGTGCGCGACAGCCCGCCCACGAAGAGGAGGTTCGACGTCGTCCAGAGGGCGACGAGGAGCGTGGGGCTCTCGGTGAGGAAGGCCAGCGTCGTCGAGAGCGTCGCGGCCGCCGTGCGCTCCAGCCCCGCCGCGTCGAGCCGGCTGCGCGGAGTGACGGCGACCGAGACGAGCCACAGCGTCGACGGGAGTGGCAGCAGGAACTTCGACAGCTCCGAAACGCGGAAGAGCGACGCCCCGAGCGCCGGATGGGCGCCCGCGAAGGGCCATGCGACGTGCAGGGCGCCGAGCTTGGGGCTCACGAACACGCTGGCGCACGCGAGCATGCAGGCCGCAGCGCACCCGGCCGCCGTCGTGCGAAGCCGCTCCACCTCGAGCCCCGCCCTCCCGAGCGCCACGACGATCAGCGACGGAGCGGCGAGCGCCGCGAGCCACAGCAGGGGTAGGCTCACCGCCGGCCTCCTTCGTCGGGGGCTCCGACGAGCCGTCGGTCGAGCCGGTCGAGCCAGCCGGCGACGACGAAGAACGGCCGGACCACCATCCGATCGAGCAACGCGTCCACGAACCCGCGTTCGAGCGCGAAGAGGTACAGCCACGCGGGCAGCTTGCGCGTCACCCGACGGCCGGCGCGACCGCCCGCGCGGTCCTCGAGCTCGTGCAGGTCGTGCAGCACGTTGGGGGCGCCGAGGAACTGCAGCAGGCGGAGCGACGCGTGGGCGACGATGTGGAGGAATGCGAGCGTGGTCCAACCGAGCGAGATCTCGATCACGATGATTCCGACCTGGGTCAGCGCCGCGTACGAGAGGCGTGACTTCACGTCGCTCTGCACGCGCATCGTGAGGGCCGCGTACAGCGCCGTCATCGCGCCGGCGAGCGCGGCGAGCAGCCGGGCCAGCCACACCCCCACGAGCAACGGCTCGGCGCGCAGCAGCAGGAAGCACCCGGCGTGGATCGAGAGGGCGCCGTAGTACACGGCGCTCGACGACGTGGGACCCTCCATCGCCCGGGGCAGCCAGCCCGAGAAGGGGAGAAGCGCGCTCTTGCCCGCCACCGCGATCATGAGGAGGAGAACGATCGCCAGGGACCGGCCCGGACCCAGCGCCGCCGTCGGTGCGCCGGAGAACAGGAGCGAAAGGCTGCCGCTCCCGGCCCAGTGGTGGAGCAGCACGGCCGCGCTCAGCATCGCCGCGTCGCTAGCGCGGTACACCGTGAAGACGCGGAGAGCGTTCGCCACCGTCGCCGGACGCTCGTGGAAGAAACCGACGAGCAGCACCGAGCTCAGTCCCAGCAGCTCCCACCCCGCGAAGAGCACCTCGATGCTGCCCGCGAGCGCCACGAGCGTGATTCCGAGCGTGAAGAGGCAGAACTGCACGAAGTACCGGTGAAAACCGCGCTCGCGATGCAGGTAGCTGAGTGAGAAGGCAGCCACCACGCCGCAGATGCCCGTCGAGAGCAGTGCGAAGCCCAGCGCCGGCGCGTCAGCCACGAAATCGAGCCTGAACGCGTCCTCGCCATAGGAGAACCACTGTCCATACGAGAGCAGACTCGTCGCCGACGGGTTCGCGATCCGTTCCACGAGCGCCACTCCTGCCGCGATGGACCCCGCGATGATCGACGTACGGATGGTCGCCGCCACGGCGTTCTCGCTGGCGCGACGGCCGAAGACGGCCGCTCCCGAGAGCAGCGCGAGGGGGACCAGTGGGGCGAGGCACATCACCAGCACACACGCCTGCAGGAGCGAAGAGGGCGTGCTCACGCGACCTCCGGCTCGATGCGTACGAAGGGAAGGTGCTCGGCGTGGCCTGCGTAATGCGTCCGAGATGGACCGCGCACGACGGGAAGCGGTTCCTCGACGGCATACGGGTGCTCGCCGGCATCGTCGATCTCGAAGAGCCGTCGCTCGGTCGGGTGGAGCGCGGCGAGGTAGAGCCACCGCCCGCGGACGAGGCGTCCCAGGTAGGCGTCGCGTTCGACCGCCCTGCGCAGCACTTCGGGCGTGGCCTCCACCAGGATGGTGAGGCGCACTGGCTCGTGGATCTCGAGCATCTGCCAGGGGAGGCCCGTTCGCAGGTCGCTCTGCGCGCCGTCCATGACGCCGAGCAGCCCCGTCACGTTGTGCGGCAACTTCGTACCGCACCCGTAGCCCGTGGGATCCAGGAAACCGAAGAAGTACTCGAGGTTGATGCCGGCGAGCACCGGGGTGACCGCTGCGAGCAGGCGAGCGAGGGCGGCACCGTCCGCGTCGCACGTGGCGTCATAGGAAACGAGGAACGCGCGGCGATCCAGGAAGAGTCCGCGCGTGCACGATCGCCGGCCGATGACGCAGACGGCGTTCGTCGCGTGGCCGCACTCGGGGCGGGGCTGGGCGAGGTCGGCGGAACGCGCCTGCACGTGCAGGAGCGAGGCAGCCTCCGGAAACCATGAAGGCGGCGCCGACTCGAAGCGCCGGCACCGTTCGTGCGACTCACGACGGCGGGCGATCTCCAGCGTGCGCCTGACCCTCTCCAGGTCGTCGCGCAGGGCGTCGGGTACGAGGTCCTCGTCGTACAGGTCCACGTCGTTGTTCGCGCTGTTGCGCTGGCCTCCGACGAACCACGTATCCTCGGGAATGGGAAGCCCGCGCCCGGCGAGACGCGCCCGCACGCGAGGGTCGTTGGCCATCTGCGCGAAGGCGCGGCCGTTGGGCCCGCCCCTGCCGCCGCCGCACGCGCCGCAGTCGTATGCCGACTCCTGCGGGTTGTTGAGGCTCGTCGAGCCGTGACCGAGCACGAGGACGAGGCGGGCGAATCGGCCCGCGATTCCGAGCGGCGCGAGCTGTCCGCGCACGATGTCGGCCATCTCGTCGACGGTGAAGCCGACGTGCTTGCCCAGCGGAGGCGTTCCCTGGGCGCGATCGATCCGCAGGCGAGCCCCGGCATGGCCCGAGAGCGCGTGCTGCAGACGCGAAACGTTTCGATGCAGCCAGGGAAACAGCACCCGCAGCACGAGCGCCGTCATCCGCAGGGCGGCGAGAACGGGCCTCAGGATCGGCGAGGAGGTCGCGGCGTCGCCCACCTCCGCCACGTAGTGCTCGGGCTTGAGCACCACCGGGCAGAGTGGTCGCGCATGCGCAGCGTGCGCCGCGCGGAAGTACATCGCGACGCCGAAGAAACCCGCCGTGCCGAAGGTCTCGACGTCGGGCTCCACTTCCTCGAGATGGCGGCGGAACGACTCCTCGCGATCGTCGAGACAGAACATTGCCTGGAACGCCGGCCTGCGCGCCGGCGGCCGTGGCACGTTCTGCAGCAACGCGTCGTAGAAGCGGTGGCGCAGGCGCCGCTCGAAGGCGACGTGGAGCAGCCGGCGGCGCACCAATCCGTCGATCTGCGCGACCTCGGTTTCGAGCACCGTGGCCTTTTCGGCGTCCAGGACCGCCACGCGATCGGCGGACAGCCCGCAGAGCTGCGCCGCGTGGAAGACCGGCCATGCGCGCTCCGTGGCGGGCGGCGGTGCCGGCGCGGGCTCGTGCGCCTGGAGGTTCGTTCGCAGCTGCGACAGCGGGCCTTCGATGCGCGCGAGCCCCATCGCGTGCCGGAGCGCCGCGCGCGAGAGGAGGAGCTGCACGGCGAGGTAGTCGACGAGACGAGCCGGAACCGCGAGCGCCGGGGCGCGATCGGGCCGCGTCTCGAGCTGCCTGACCATGCCAGCCCAGCCTCGTAGCCACAGGGCCTCGTTCTCGAGGAACTCCTGCCATTCCGTCGGTGGCACGCCGAGGTCCTCCAGCGACCGCACGAGCGACGCAGCGCCATCCCTGCCGGCTCTTCGATCGTCGACGACGAGATCCACGAGCCCAGCGGCCCAAGCGCCGCAGCGGCGTGCGGCCGAATCGCCGTAGAACGACAGAAAGCACCCGTACATGCCTCGCTCTCGACCCGGCATGGGCCAGCGGGCGAGCCCCTGGTCGAGGTATGCGCCGACGAATCGGATCTGCACGGGGCGCGTCCACTCGTCGGGATCGACGTCGCTCGTGGCGACGAGGAGATCTCGATGCCGACGCCGTGGTGGCGCGATCGACCATGGCGGGTGGCTCGATCGGCCGATGGCCTTCAGGCACGCCTCCCACAGATCCGTGTGGCCTTCGAGCACGTCGGTTTCGCTCAGCAGCCACGAGAGGCGGGCTCCGCGCGCCTCGGGGATCCCGTGGAGCAGCAAAAGCCTCCACAGCTCTCGCCGCGTGATCCCGTCGACCACGGCTTCGTCGGCGCGGGCGGCGAGAGCCTCCTCGAGCACCGCATCGACGTCACGGTGGCCGATGCGTCCGCGTCGAAGCTCCTCGCGGTACGCGTCCTCCGGTAGGAACGGCTGACAACCGAGTCGCCGTGCGGCGCGCACGACGGCGTCCTCGAACCGCTGGTCCTCCCACGCGTGCAGCGTGTTGTGATGGATGAAGACGCCGATGGGACCCTGCGCGGGCAATACGTGAGCAACGTGGTCGACGAGGTGTGCGATGTCGGTCACGACGCTGCGACCGCCGGCGCGCTTCGCGTTCGGAACAGGCGCAGCGCGAGCATGAGCCCCACGAGATTGAACAGCGCCGACGCGAAGAAGGGAGCGCCGGGGATGCGCACCGCCGCGTTCTCGGCCTCGAACATCGCGAGCAGGTTCGTGCCGATGAGCGGCCCGACGATGGCCGTGATCCCAGACAGGCTGTTGAGCGCGCCCTGCAGCTCCCCTTGCTCCGTCGGCGGGACCTCGCGCGAGATGATCGCCTGCACGGCCGGCCCCGACAGTCCCCCGAGGGCGAGGACGAAAATGAAGCTCATCATCATCCACCCGCGGTCGGCGAGCCCGAGCAGCGTGTGCCCCGCGATGCTCATCACCAGGCCGAAGACGAGGGCACGGCGCTCCCCGAGCCGCGGCACCGCGGAGCGCACGAGGAACCCCTGCACGATGGCCGTCGCGACACCGACGACCATCAGCGAGACGCCGACCATGCGCAGCGACCACCCGAACCGGGCCTGCGTGTGCAGCGCCCAGACGCTCTGCAAGATCCACTGCGCCATGAAGGAGCACACCATCGTCCCCGTGAGCCCCAGCACGATGCGGTGCCGGCTGAGCATCCGCAGCGACCCGAGCGGGTTGGCGCGAGCGAACGAGAAGGGCCTGCGGTTCTCGGGTGCGAGCGACTCGGGCAGGACGAAGAGACCGTAGAGGAGGTTCGCGAAGTTGAGCCCCGCGCCCACGAAGTACGGCAAGCGAAGGCTCTGGTCGCCGAGCGCGCCGCCGAGCGCCGGGCCCAGGATGAAACCGAGACCGAAGACCGCGCCGATCAGCCCGAAGGCGCCGGCCCGCTTCTCCGGCGGCGTCACGTCGGCCACGTAGGCGTTCGCTGCGGAGAAGCTGGCGGCCGTGATGCCCGAGATGATGCGCCCGATAAAGAGCCACCAGAGCGCGGGCGCGAACCCGCTCAGCAGGTAGCTCGCGGCGGCGCCCAGCAGCGACAGAAAGATGACGGGCCGCCGCCCGAAGCGATCGCTCAATCCACCCAGCACGGGCGCGAAGACAAACTGCATCGCCGCGTAGATCGAGACGAGGATCCCGAAGTAGTGCGAGGCGGCGCCGAGGTCATCGTTCAGGAAGCTGGCGACGAGCCGCGGGGCGACGGGAATGAGCAACCCGAGCCCGAGCGTGTCGAGCAGCACCGTGACGAGCACGAACGCGGTGCCCGCCCGCCGGTTCCGGGAGCCGCTCATCGGAACGCAGGAATTAGAGGCTCTGCGGCCGGCAGGCAAGCTCCGTCATCAGGTTCCGCCCGGGGGTGGCAGGTGCTCGAGGCGGTCCTGGAGCAAGGCGAGGGTCCGTCCGCGCCTGGCCTCCTCCGCGATCCGGGCGACGCGGAAGCGCACGCCTCTGTGGGCCAGCACGTGCACGAGCGCCTGTTCCTGGTGCATCGGATCCGCGGCCATGTCGAGCGCGCGCGAGCGAAGGTTGCGGCACTCTTCGGCCCAGACGATGCAGTCTGGCTCTCCCACGTAGCTCGTGACGAGCGCCACGATGCCCGGACCCTCCGGGGCGGACGAGGCGTTCTCCTCGTCGAGCGGGCGATCGTCGGTCCACGACGCTTCGGTCGCCTCGTCCCAGTGGGGGAAGGCTGCCGGGTGCGGGGTGGGCATTCCCAGCACGGCACGGAGCAGGTCGAGCGACGACAGCATCCCGACCGTGCCGCCCGAGCCGTCGACGACGACCAGGTGGTGAACGGAGGTCTCGGCCAGCCGTCGCGCGGCGTCCTCGACGAGGGCCGAGGACGGGACGCACAACGCAGGGCGGCTCATGCGCTCGTTGACTCGACCTCCCACGTCCAGGCTGTCGCGCAGCGAGAGGACGCCGAGTGGCTTGCCGTCCTCGGCGACGACCGGAGCCGCGCCGACGCCGAAGGAGCGCAGCAGGTGATTCGCATCGTGCAGCGCCGTCTCCGGGCGCAGCGTCAGAACCTCGCGGTTCATGATCTCTCTGACTGTGCGGGCCATGTGCGGCAGGGACGCAAGCTCCAGGCCCGGTCGGCCTTCTCCCTTCTTCACGCACGGGATGCGGACCGACCCTCCGCACGAGACGCAGGAGTTGCGCGAAGGCGCAGCTTCCGCAGAGCCACGGCGGGCGCGGTCGCAGCGGTCCCGCGGGAAACGCGGGTGGGATCGCCCGTTGCACTGCACGAGGTCATGTCCCGACCCATCGAGCGAATCCTGGTCCCCCACGACTTCAGCGAGACCGCGGACGCCGCGCTCGCAATGGCGCTCGACCTGGCCGCCAGGCTGCGGGCGCGCGTCATCATCCTGCACGCCTACGAAGCGCCGACCTACGTCTTTCCCGAGAGCGTCGTCGCGACGGCCGACCTGGTCGGACAGATCCGCGGCGCCGCCGAGGAGGCGCTCGCCGGGCTCAAGGAGCGCGTCGAGAAGCCCGGCCTCCAGGTCGAAACCATGCTGTGCCAGGGCGTGGCCTGGAGCGAGATCGGCCGCGCCGCGAAGGAGATCGGGGCCGACCTCGTCGTGATGGGGACGCACGGTCGACGCGGACTCTCGCGCGCGCTCATCGGCAGCGTCGCCGAGAAGGTCGTGCGCACAGCGCCCTGTCCCGTCCTCACCGTTCACGGCCCCGCTGCTTGACCGGGCGCGACGCCCAGCTCGACCAGCTTGGGCAGCCGCGCAGCCCGGAACTTCTCGACCTCCTGCGCGAGCACGCGCGCCTGCTCGCTCCGGTCCTCGACCGCCGCCCCGCCCACCTGCAGCCGCAGCGGCTGGCGCTCCACGTACGCGCGAAGCCAGGCGGCCCGCTCGGCCGGCTCGACCCAGCTGAGCACCCGGAGGCACACGGCCTGGAGCGCCGACACCTGCACGCCGGTCCCCGCGGCCGGTGCGGCGAGCACCACGGGGCTCTTCTCCGCCAGCGGCTGCTCGAGGATCGCGTGGTTGTAGACGGTCGCCGGTCCCTCGGCCGACGCGCGCATCGGCGCGATCTGCTCGGCGGCGAGCAGGCGCACGAGCGCTGCCCGCACGCGATTCGCGCCGAATCGCTCGAACGCCGGGTCCTCCGCCAGCGTTCGTGCCGTCGCCGCGCGCAGCGGGAGCCGCTCGAGCAGCGCCGCCTCGATCTCGCCGTCGAGCCGGAGCACGTGGTGCGGCAGCTTCACCTCGCGGCGGAGGCGATCGGCGTCGACGAGCGTGCCGAAGGGCGTCGCGTCGACATACGCCGCCGCCGCGTCGGCGGAGCGCCCCTCGCCGCCGGCGCGATACACGTCGCCTCGGAAGAACTCGTTGGCCGCGAAGTCCACGAGCTGCTCGAGCGCGATCCGGTCGCCCGTGTGCGTCGCCGCTTCGGCGAGCTTCGGAGGAAGCGCGAGCTCCGGCACGTTGCGGTACGAGGGCAGCTGTCCGACGTAGGCGAGCCCCTCGGCGGCCATCTCGCGCGCCACGTCGGTCACGTACATGGGGTTCCACGTGTCGTGGAAGTACTCGTGCGCCACGTAGGCCGCGCCGTGACGCGCCATCGCGTCGAGCATGTCGCGCGCCGCCGGGTTGGTGACGAAGTAGAGCGCCCCGCGATCCGCGAGCGCCCTCGCCGCGTCGAGCGCCCTCTGCGCACGCTCCGCCGTCGTCCCCTCGGTGCCCGCGGCATCGTGCAGGATCCGTCGCATCGGTTCGAGCGCCGCCCATCCCGGCAGCGTGTTGTACGCGACGTGGAGCAAGCCCCCCGGCTTCAGCCGCCGTGCGGCGAAGGCGACGAGCGCCCTGCGCTTCGCGGGGGCGATCCACGTGAGCAGCCCGTGCGCGGCGACGTAGTCGAACTTCGGGAGCGCCGCCTCCTCTCCGAGCGCCTCGAAGTCACCCTCGACGAGGCGCAGGTTGCTCAGCCCCCCGCGCACCGCGAGTCCGCGGGCGAAAGCCACGTGCTCGGCGTTGAGGTCGATGCCCACGAAGCGCGCCCGCGGGTACGCGGCGGCGAGCGTCGCGATCGTGTCCCCCGGCCCGCAGCCCACCTCGCAGTAGTCGAACGCGTCCTCCGGCGGCGGCGCGAAGCCCTCGAGGGCTGCCACCGAGCGAAGCAACGTCGGCGCGAGATGCGGACAGAACTGGCGCGCGTACGCGACGTCCGTGACGTAGCCCTGGCTCATGCCTCCAGCGAGGTTACGCGACCAGGCAGCCGGACGCTCCCCAGACCCTTGTGCGTCAGCACGGTCGTCACGCCGAAGAGCACGTGCGCCAGGATCGTCGCGCCGCCCCGCACGGAGGCCCACCAGGGGAAGACCCAGGTCATCACGTAGAAGTTGAACATGTAGAGCCCGAACGCGAGCGCGATGCTGAAGAGGATCGCTCGCCAGAACGGCAATGTGTCTTCCATGCGACAGAAGACCCACCCGAATGCGAGCGAAAATGCCGCGTGCATGCCGAGGGCGGGTGCGACGAGCCCCGCGTCCATGGAGCGAGGCGCCGTGAGCGTCACCGGTCCCGCCATGAACGCCGCGAGCAGCCGAAGGATCCAGTCGAATGGCAAGTGCTCGGTCGGCGGCAACAGCAACAGCTCGACCACGAGGAACACCGCGCCTCCGGCCAGCCCTGCGCCCACGAAGCTCAGGGGGTGACTCCGTCGCGCCATGCGACCCGAAGCGAGCACCGTGCATGCCAGGCACGCTCGCTCAGCCGTCAGTGCAGCGGATGGGCTTGCGCCTGCTCGCCATCACCGGGATGCGCTTCCGCCACGGCGTGTTCCTGGGGCGCGCGCGGCACGTCGAACCAGAACACGGCGCCGCCGGTTCGCGTATTCCGCACACCGAGCTTCCCCCCGTGCGCGAGCACGAGGCGCTTCACGGTCGCGAGCCCGAGCCCGAGGCCCGGTTGAGTCACGCCCGGCGCACGATGGTAGGGCTCGAAGATCGACGCCTCCAATCCGGCGGGCACACCGGGGCCAGTGTCCTCGACCTCCACACGCACGCAGCGGTCTTCGGCGCGCACGCGGACAGCCACGCGCCGGACCGCCGAATCGCGCGTGAACTTGAACGCGTTGGACAGCAGGTTGTTCACGACCACGCCGAGGACGGCGCGATCCATGGCCACGAACACTTCGTCGAACGGCTGCACGTCCACGGTCGGCGGCGCCTGGGTCTCCCCCGCGAGCAGCTCGTCGGTCGCCTCGAGCAGGGTCTCGCGAAGGGGAGCCGAGGCTCCAGGGACCGGTCGCGCGCCCGATCCGGAGAACGCGTAGATGCCGTGCACCATCTGGCGCGAGCGCTCCAGCGCGCGGCGTGCGCGATCGAGGACGCGCGTCGTCTGGGGGTCCGGGCACGCACGCTCGACGCTCGCCAGCGAGAGCGCGACGGTCGCCAGAGGACTCATGAGATCGTGCGCCACGCGCTGCGCGAGCACGTCGAGCTCGGCGGCCCTGTCTCTCTCTCGATCCAGGGCCTCCGCGGCTTTCTCGGCGAAGCGGCGGCCGCCATGCAGCGCGATCGCGGCGGCGATGGCCGCGACCAGGAACGAAGCGACGTCCAGGAACAGGGTGAGGCGCGCCACGAGCGAGCGCGAGCTCACGACGCGGTTCGCCGCGTCGTACCCGTACGCCTGGTTCAGCTCCGCCAGCGCGGCCAGCCCTCCGTCGAGCTCGCGCGCGGCCCCGGTGACCGCCGCGAGGGCCGCGAGCGCGCGCCCCCCACCCGGATTCGCCACCGCAGCGTGCAGACCGTCGATGGCACGGTCGAGAGTGGCGACGCGCGGCTGCACCTCGCGCTCGTACAGCTCCCGTTCTCCCGGGTAGTACGGAGTCGCCATGGCCGCGGCGAGCGCGGTGTCCAGCTCCGCCCGCGCGCTCACGAGCTCGTCGACCAGCTCCACCGGCGTGTCACGCATCCGCCCGAGCAGGTCGACGTCGACGTCGAGTCGCCGCTGGGCGGTCCTCGCGCGCATCAGCTCCGTGACGCTCGGAAGCGCGTTCGTGAGCAGGTCCTTCGCGGCGACGTCGATCGAGCGGGCCGTGTAGAGCGTCGCGAACGACGAGGCGATGAACGCCAGCGCGATGATCGCGAAGGCGCCGACGAAGCCGAACAGCGTCCGCGTCTCGCTGAACCACCGGAAACGCGTGTGCACGTCGGAGCATCAAGCAACGGCCAGGCCGGCGATCGTCGGCCGGCTCGCTCAAGCCCTCGCGTCTCGCTGCGGCACGGACGGGTGCGGGGGCGAGCGCTCGACCAGGACGTGCCTCAGCATCGCCAGCAGCGCCCCGAGGTCGTACGGCTTGCTCAGGAAGTACGGCGTGCCGACGATGCGCGCGACGCGCGCCAGGTCCAGCTTCCCCGACAAGAGGATGATGGGGATCTTCTCATCGCCGGCGTCGCGCAAGAAGAGCCGGTACGCCATCTCGGGTCCCGTCAGGCGCGGCATCTCCACGTCGAGCAAGATCACGTCTACTGGTGGGCCGTCCTTGAGCCGCTCGATTCCCTCGAGGCCGTCGTGCGCGATGCGGACGCGATGGCCCTCGTCGGCGAGCAGCTCGGCGAGCGTTTCTGCCGTGTCCGCGTCGTCTTCGACGATGAGCAGATGCGCCATGCCGTCGCGTGCGGGAGCAGCAAGCGCCGTACCCCGCGGGCGCCGCTAGAGGAGCGGCTCGACGCTTCCCCTCGGGAGCCGCGCGAGGGCCGCGCCGTATTCCTTCTCGAGCATCGACTCCTGCTCGGGCGTGCGCTGCGCTTCGGGTTCGAGCGGCACGTGAGCCGCGGCCATCCGCTCGCGAATGGGCCACGGGTTCATCGCCAGGAACGCGTCCAGGTCGGCGACGTGCACCGCGAGGATCGCCTTGCCGTCGTGCACTGCGCGCACGGTGAGCGCGCGGGTCGTCGTCTTGGGCGGGTAGAAGTCGAAGATCCAGGGAAAGGCGTGCACCGCCGCGCGTGCGGCGCTGCGGGGCTCTTCCGGCAGCTCGATGGTGACGACGACCTCTCCCTTCGCCTCGTTCAGGGCGACGCGGCCGTCGGGATGGCCCGTGGCGAAGGAGGGGAGCCACTCGGAAGCTTCGAAGGGGAGATCGATCTGCACCGAGAGCTCGCCCGACGGGCCCTCGTCGCTCTCGAGCTCGAGGCACCCGTAGCGGCCGGTCCCGTCCACGGTGCCCGCGGGGAAGGCGCACACATGCACGAGCTCGGGCAGAGAAGGGGAGGTGGCGCGCCGCACTTGCTCGAGCAGGGCGCGAAGAAGGGCATCGATCTGCCCGCGCCTCGGGCGCTCCCGCTGCGCGACGTTCACTGCGATCTCGAGCCTCGACCGACCCGGGAACATGCAGTCGTGCGTGACCTCGAAGGGCAAGCCGCCGTCGATCGCGTGGAGCTCCGGACCGCGGCTGAACCCAGGCTCCGAGCAGGGAGCCTCCGCGCGCTCGTAGCGCGGAGCGGGAGCCTCGTCCGTCGGCGCCGCCCGAGCCGTGCGCCCGAGGCCGAGCACGTAGAAGGCGACGTCCCATCGCTCCCGCGTGCCGATCGCCGCGACGGGCGCCATCGCGGTGCCGTCCACGCCGAACCGGATGGCCGTCGTGACGTCGTAGGGCGTGAGCGTCCCGACGAAGAAGGAGTCCTGGAAGCTCGGCGGGTGAGGCCGCAGCGTCGCGGCAGCCGGCGTGTCCGCGGCTCCGTTCGCGCCGTGGCACGTCGCGCAGTGCTCCTCGTAGAGCGCGCGTCCCTGCGCCAGGTCGGGAGCGGTCCGCGGCGCCCGCTCGATCCCGTAGCTCGCCACGAGCTCCGAGCGAAGCTCGCCCAGGCGCGCACGCACGGCGCCATCCGGCGCACCGTCGCGGATGAGCGAGCGGACTCCGTCGATACTCGCCTCGAGCCCACGTGGCTCTGGCAGATCCCTCGCCAGCGTCGCCGCCCGCTCCGCCAGCGCCAGGTGCTCATCCTGCTCCTTGCCTCCGACGCGCACGCAGTCCGCGTCGAGGTACGAGAGGAGGTGCATCACGTGCTCGGCGCGGGCCCGCGTCGCCTGCTGCTCCTCCAGCGCGTGGGCGCGCGCTCCGGCGAGCCCGAGCGCCACCGCCGTCGCGAGCAGGGTGCACGCGCCCAGGACGACCTTAGTGGACGGCATAGGTCACCGGCCCGTCGATCACGTTGTCGCTCGTGTCGTAGAGAGTGAAGTCCCACGACGCGTCGTGCATGCGCACGCGTCCGACCGCGTAGGTGCTGGCGATGCGCTTGATGGATCCGGGAAGCGGGTGCGCGGTGATGCCCGACCAGTCGTCGGCGCCGCCGCTGCCGAGGTCGATGAGCACCGGGCCGTTCGCGTCCATCTTCGGCCCGCAGAAGGTGCCGCAGCCCGATGCGGTCTCGCCGCTCTGGCATCCCTGCCCGAGCTGGCCGAAGCGCTCGTAGCCGTGCACGTGGCCGTCGAGCCAGAGGTCGACCTTGTACGTGTACGCGAGGTCGAACATGTCGGCCATCCAGCCGCTGCCACCGGGGCAACCGGCCGAGTCCCACCGGTCGATGTGGGTGCCGACGATGATCCCGGCGTAGGCCCCGCCGTTGTACGAAGCCTTCGTGTGGGCCGCGAGATCGTTCGAGAGCCAGCTGTACTCGCTCGTGCCCTTCGCGCAGTTGTCCGTGTAGAAGCACATGCCCGAGTCGAGCGAGACGTAGTGCCACTTCTTGCCGCCCGTGGTGGTGAAGTCGTAGCTGTAGTGGAGCGTCGTCGCCGTGCCGCCGCCGGGCGTCACCGCGGCGTGGCCGTCGAAGTACTTCCAGTACCCGTTCATCACCCACGACGAGCCGTCGAGCGTGCCGCAGCCCTGCGACGGGATGCACGGCCCCACGGTGTTGGAGAGATCGCAGTTGTTGTACTCGTGGTTGCCCGGCGTCGGCAGCGTCTTGGAGACGAGCGACGACCACGCCGTCGGCGTGTAGTTGTTCGCGAAGTCGGTGGGCGACCCGCCCTCGTCGCACTTGCTGTTGCCGTACGCGTTGTCGCCCAGCGTGAAGACCATGGCGCCCGGGTTGTTCGTCACGAGCGTCTGCAGCTCCTTGCCGGTCGCCGCGGCCCCGCCGCCGCCGTACGCGATGTCGCCCGCGCCGACGAGCACCGGATCGTGCCCCGTGACGCCGCCGCCGTCGCTGCCCCCGTCCGCATGGCCGCCGGCATCCGTGTGACCGCCCGCGTCCGTGCTGCTGCCCGCATCGGTGCCGCCGTCGGTGACGCTCGGCGTGTACGTGAACGTCACCGGCGATGACACGCTGACGGCGCCGGCGGAGTCCCAGTTGTTGACGACGAGGGTGTGCTTGCCCGGCGCGACCTTCACCCACGTGCTCGACGAGAAGTTCTGCGCGCCGCCGGTCGTGTCGCAGCCGGCGTTCGGGTACGCGTACGCGCTCGAGCCGCAGTCGACGTTGTCGATGTAGGCGCGCATGGCGTTCGTCCACCCCGCGCACGTCTGCGTGACGTAGAGCTGGACCTCCTGGCCCACGGCCTCGTTCTGCGACGGGATCGTGATGACGACGGGGCACGATCCGGACGACGCTTCCGCGACCGACTCATCCCCGGTGTCGCTCGCGCCGTCGCCCGGGCTGCCGCAAGCGAGGGGCGGAATGGCGAGACCGATGGCCGCGACCAGGCCGCGCGCCAGGGTGCATCCGAGATGGCTTCTCATCGATCGACGACCTCCTGCCGCCGGTCATCGCAAGAGGCGAGCCTCGACGATCCGCAAGTCTTGTCGATGACTTGCGAGACTCGCGGGTGCGACGCAATCGGTCGCAGGTGCGACGCAATCGGTCCCGGCGACGCTCAGGGCGAGACAAGAGATGGGCGCATCGGCCTCGCTCATGACCGTGTCCGTCTCGCTCATGGGCGCATCGGTCTCGCTCATGACCGCGTCCGTCTCGCTCAAGGGCGCACGTGTCTCGTTGACCGGTGCAGGCGTCTCGCTGACCGGAGCACCCGTCTCGCTCAGCGCCGCATCGGTCTCGCTCATCACCGTGCGGACTTCGCTCGAGCCGGCATCGACGACGCTCACGCGAGCGATGGTTTGCTCGATGACCGCACCCGTTTCGCTCACGGGTCGGGTTGTTCGCTTCACCGGTGCACGAGTGACGTTCACTGACGCGGCCTTTTGCTTCGATGGCGCGCTCTTCAACGTCATGACCGGGGCTGTCGGCGAGAAGGCCGGGCCTGTCCAGAGGACGCGTGCAGTCCTTCCGCCCATGAATGCGTTCCTTTGCTGAAGGACTGTGCCAGTCAACGAAAGGGCTGCGGTCCTCAGTCAAAGGAGTGCGCCTGTCCGCGAAAGGACCGTCCCTGTCCGCGTCGTGACTGCGGTCTTTCGCTTCGTGAGTGCGCTCCTTCGCTTCATGGCAGCAGTCTTTCGCTTCACCCGAGCAGTCCTCGGCGAAAGGACCGTGCGTGTCCGCTTCAAGCCTGCGTCTGTCTGCTTCAAACCCGTGTCCGTCTGCTTCAAACCTGTGTCTGTCTGCTTCAAACCCGTGTCTGTTCACTTCAATCGTGTCCCGGTCGCCCTCTCTTGCGCACCCCTTCGCTTCACTCCACCATCGCTTCCGCTCAGGACCATGTCGGACAGCGAAAAGGATCCTTCTCTTCCGAACATCAACGCGCCGGTGAACGACAACACCGCGTCCTTCGCGAAGAACGATGCGCCTGTCGCGGTGACGGAGGGCCCCGTCCCGCTGACGGTCGTCCCCGTCCCGAACACGATTCCCTCTCTCCTCGAAGACGACGCACCGAAGAGCGAGAGGAAGCTCGGGGCGAAGGCGGGCGCCCGCATCTCGGCCCTCGTGATCGGCCTGGTCGTGCCGCTCGCGTGCGCGAAGCAGCCGACGAATGCGTCGACGTCGACGATGGTTGCGCCCGTTTCGCTCGCTCAGTCGTCGACGACGCTGACGCCTGCGGTCGTCAGTGCGACCCCGAGCGCCTCGACCTCCGCATCCGAGGCGAACCCGTGCGCCGGTCCATCCGAGTGCGTCGCCTGCACGCAGCAACCCGGGTGCCGCTTCTGCACGGGCCCGCGAACCTGCATCACGGCCGCCGCGGCGCAGCTCCCGGGCGCGTGCGGCACGGAGGGACTCTCGCTCGGCGATCCCGCGTCGTGCGGCAGCGATCCCGTCGTCGCCGCGCAGGTGCGCGCCCGGGAGATCGACGACCGCCGGCGCGCCGCGCTCGACTCGACGGCCGGCATGAAGCTCTCGGGCGCCTCGATCGACGCGCGCCTCGAGCACTTCTCGTCGCTCGAGATCCCGGTGCCGGCCGGGACGTGCCACGTGGTCCTCTGGAAGCTCGCACCCGACGCGAAGCCCGGCGACGTGCGCATCTCGCTCGATTTCGAGACGCGCCGCAGCTCGCAGGGCGGTCTCACGGGCTTCGACACGGCGGCGCGCGTGAGCTCCACCGGCGTCGCGTGCTCGAGCCTCCCGGGCCGCGTGCGCTTCCGCCTCGTGGATCGCTGGTCCTACGGGCCGGTTGCATCGGGTGGCACCGGCGGCATCTCCTTCGAGCTGTACACGCGCCCGCGCGCGCCGACGGATCCGGACGACGTGGGCGCAGGCGCACCCGCGGGCGGCGGTCGTGGCGGCGGCAGCGTCGGCGTCGACTGCCTCGATTGCACCTTCCCCTGCGAATCGAGCAAGACCGCGTGCGAGCGCGACTGCTTCCGCAGCGGCGCGCCCGACTGGCAGAAGACCATCTGCAACAACACGTGCGACCAGATCTACCGCTCTTGCCTGCGCGGCTGCCCCGGCTGCGACTGATCGCGCCGCGAACGCTGTAAAGTGGGACGAGGCGCGTGGAACGGGACGCGATCATCGAAGAGCTGCGTCGTGCCGCCGAGGAGCTTCGCGCGGTCGGCGAGGTGACGCGCGCGGCGCCGCCCGATCTCGGCCCGGCGCTGCGCGCTGCCGAGGAGGTGACGCGCGAGGGGGCGGAAGTGCGGCCGACGGTGGCCATCGTCGGGCCCCTGGCGGCGCGCGTCGGGATCGTCGATGCGCTCGCGGGCGCGAAGCTGCTCGCGTCGGCGGGCGCATCGGGCAAGGCGGAGCAGCGGATCACGCTCGTGAGGCACGCGGCCACGCCGGAGTTCGTGGCGCACTCGCGAAGCGGGCGCCGCATCGTGCGCTTCTCGCAGGTCGCGCCCGACCGGAGCGATGTCTTCGACCGACGACTCGATCAGTCACGCAGCGAGCGAGAGAAGGCCGCCGACGAGCTGGAGAAGCGAAGGGCGACGCTCGAGGAAGCCCGGCACAAGGAGCGCGCGGCGCACGAGGCCGCGGAGTCTTCCCGGGCAGAGGGGCCGGACGACACCACGCGTGTGCACGCGCGGCCGCCCGAGCTGGCCCCGGCGCCGCCGTGGTGGGCCGTATGGCTCTGGATCGCGCGACTCTTCGCCTCCCTCTTCCGCCGTCCGCCCGCGGCGCTCCCGGACGACGGGGCCGCGCGAAGGCACGAGAGGAGGCAGGAGCGGAAGCGAATCGCCGACGCGCTGCACGCCGAGGCGCGCGTCGCCAAAGAACGGGTGACCTCGCTCGAGCGCGACGTCGCGCAGGACGACTCCGTCGCCAAGGCCGAACGCACCATCGAGCGTCTCGACGCCGAGCGAGCCCGGTACGTGCAGGATCGGCGCGACGAGATCCTCACGCACCTCGCCCGGCTCGACGGCGACGTCGCCGAGCTGACGATCGAGTACCCCGCGGCGCATCTGGCCGAGGGCGTCACGCTCCTCGACGTCTCCGAACCTCGCGGTGAGGATGGACGGCGCTTCGCGACGGCGGCCGTCCGGCGCGAGGCGCTCGGGTTCGTCGTCGTGGAGGATCCTTCGCGGCCCGCCTCGCGTCTCCTCGCGTCGTTCGTCGAAGAGCTCGCGCGGGTCGTGCCCCGGCTCTTCGTGTTGCCCGCGGACACCGAGGGCGCCGCCGCGGGGAGTCGCCTGCGGTCCGTTCTCGCCGACGCGAGGCAGCTCGCGGCGCGGGCGGCGGCGATGCGCCTGCACGCGTGCTTGCCGGCGCTCCGGACCGCGCGCGACGAGGCGGAGGCCACGCACGCAAAGCGCCTCGCGACGCTGGAGGGCCAGCGCCTCCCGAGCCCCGCCGAGTTTCGCGCGCGGCAGGTGGAGCGCGTGAAGGCGGCGATCGAGCAGGGCGTCGACGACGCGTTGAAGTCCGCCGACGCGCTGCTCCGGAGCGATCTCGGCGCGCTCCGCGCGCAGTGGATCGAGTCGGTCGTCGCGTGCGAGGGCCGCAGCGCGCTCGTGGCGCTCGCGGCGGAGCTCGACCCCGGCATCGCCTCGGGCGTGGCGCAGGCCCTCGCGCGGACGACGGCGCAGGTCGACGGGGAGCTGCGCGAGGTGACCCAGTCGATCGAGATGCTCGCGCTCGACGAGCTGCGCGCGAACTACCCGCTGGCGCGCCGCCTCGAGAGCGAGCTCCTCCCGCCTCTCGCCGTCGACTGGTCGCACGCGCAGAGCGCCGCTGGGGCGACGCCGGCGCCCATCGGCACGGCCGCCGCCGCGTTCGAGAAGAAGAGGGTCACGGTCGGCCTCGGCGGCGCCGCCGTGGGCGCCGCGATCGGCACGGCGATTCTCCCGGGCATCGGCTCCGCCATCGGCGCCGTCGTCGGCGTTTTCGCCGGCTTCCTCCCGCGCGCCGATGCCCTGCGCAAGGACTGTCTCGCGCGCATCGAGGCCTGCGTCGGCGACGCCCAGACGCGGGCGCTCGCGCTGCTCGCGGCACGTCGCGCGGAGCTCGCGCGCGTGCTGCACGACAGCGTCGACGCGGGGCTCGCTGGCGCCTTCGAGCGGCACGAGGAGACGATCGCGCGCCTGCAAGAGGTCGAGCGGCGCAGCATCGCTGCGGAGCGCGAGACGCTCGCGGCGCTGCAAGAGGCCCGGACGACGCTTGCGCGCAACGAGCTGCGCCTCGAGCGGATCGCCGCGCCGCCCGGCTGACGATCACTGCGTGTCGCGGCGGATCCAGCGGAGGCTCGCGAGGAGCAAGCCGACGATCAGGAAGAGCGCCTCCGACGCCTCCTCCGACGGACCGCCCGCGAGGGCGCACCCGCACCCCGAGGTCGTCGATCCCCCGCCGAACGCATCCTGCGAGCCTCCCGCGTCGTCGCCGGCCGCGGGCATCCCTGTATCGCCGCCGGCTGCGCCGGATGCGTCGTCGCCTGATGGAGCCCCGGCTTCGACGTCGGATCCGCCGCCTCCACCGCGTCCTGCGTCCACTCCTTCCCCTGCGCCGGCCTCGATGGGTCCGGCCTCCGTCGGGCTCGCCGCGTCCGGCGTGCTCGGGCTCCCCGCGTCCTCGGGGGGCATCACACAGCCGCTGCCGGTCGTCGTGATCATCTGGCACGCGTTCTCGCCGCCGGTGCCCGCGAGCTCCTGGATGGCGTACGACTGCCCGCAGCACGTGAGCGAGCCGAGGTCCATCTCGCAGGCGTCGCCCACCTCGTACTGGATGCCCGCGAGGTCCGCGAGCCCCTCGGCCGCCTCGTGCTCGCCGCCGATGGTCGCGACGTCGAGCCCCATCGCGCACATGCTGCAGGAGATCGGGACGAGCGCGAGGTCGTAGATGATCCCCTGGTACTGCGCGAAGGGGTGGTGCTCGGCGCAGGGCCCCGCCGCGCTGCAGAGCGTGGCCCCCATGTCGTCGCCTGCCGCGATCGTGGGCGGGAAGTAGACGAGGTACTCGTTCTCGACGCCCGCCTGCGGGGCCGGCAGCGCGCCGCTCGCGAAGGCGTCGCTCATGAGCTGATCGAGGCTGCCGCCGAGCGTGACCTGCGACGGCGCCGCCGACTGGAGCACGTAGCTGCCCTCGTACGTCACGCCGTTCATGCCGAACTGCGCGCTCCACGTGGACCCGAAGGTGCTCGCCTCCGTGAGGCACGTGAAGAACGCGTCCACGCCGGAGCGGACCGACGTGTCCTGCTGCCAGAACACCGTGCGGATCTGCGCCGGGGCCCCGAGAGCGATGCGCGCGGCGAGCAGGATGGTCACCGCGAAGAAACATCCGACGACGGTGGATCGCGCTCGCATCGTGGTCCTCCACGCGAGGCGCACTGCAGCGACCGTACCGCGCCTACCCCCGGGTCAGCCTCGATCGTCGGCGCGCAAACGGGACACGCGTGTCGCGGTGATCGCCCGGCGGGCGCGACTCACTTGACGCAGCCGACGGGCGACGTGTCGACGAAGATGTCGTCGATCCACTCGTCGTACGCGGGCAGCGAACTTTGCTGATAGAAGCCGATGCCGAAGCCGAGCACCTCCAGGTCGCTGATGGGAGTGCTCGCGAGGTGCAAGCTCGACACCTCGTTGCCGTTGATCCAGACGTCCGAGCTGGTCGCCGTGGTGCCGCTCACGGCCGGCTCGAGCTCCCACTCGATGCAGTTCCACGTCGTGGGCGCGGCGGGGGTGGTGCTGACCTGGTAGAGGCTCGACGGTGTCCAGTCGGTGACGGCGTAGTCGCCGCTCTGCTGGTTGATCTCGAGCTGCAGGCCGTAATACGGGGACGCGTTCTGCTGACCGACGAAGAACGCATTGGTCCCCTGCGGCTGCGCCGAAGAGAACATGACGAACGCCCGGATGTAGACGGGCGCCGGCAGCGTCGTCCCCCAGTGGCGGATGTTCCCCGCGACGTCCACCAGGCTCCCGTCGGTCTCCAGGGCGGGCATGTTCACGTGGAGGGCAGAGGCGCCGCGATGGTGCTGCGTGGAGTCGACGACCGCGGTGGCGTACGAGCTGCTGGTCTGCCACTTGTTGGTGTCCAGGCCGTTCTCGAAGTCCTCGCAGAGGAGCGCGCTGGCGGTGGAGCAAGAGACCGGGCCCGTCACCACGTCGGGCTGGACGACGTCGCCCGAAGACCCGCCCTCGCTCGCATCTGTCCCCATGTCGGCGTCGGTCACGTCGGGCGACGCATCGCTCGCCTCGGACGCATCGTTCGAAGGGCCGTCGTCGGCCGTCATGTCCGGCGCGACGTCCGGGGCCGCTTCCGTAGCGCCGTCACTCTCGGCGTCGGTCGAGCCCCCGCCTCCCGTGAGTCCGTTCAGAGACTCGGTCACGAGGCATGCCGGTGCCGAGGAGACGATCGCCAGCACGAGCAGCCCCCGGACGCGGCTCATGCTCCCATCGTAGCGCCGATCTCAGCGGCGGGTGCTCTCGCCGAGGGTCACGTCCACCGTCATCGGCTGGCCGTCGCGGAGGAACGCGGCCCGCAAGGTCGTGCCCGGTTTGTTCTCCATGAGCACGTACATGAGGTCCTCGACGCCGTCGATGGCGTGGTCCCCGAGCTTCACGAGGATGTCGCCCCGCTTCATCCCGGCCTTCTCGGCCGGCCCACCCGGACGCACCCCCGCGAGCAGCATGCCCTTCTGTCCCTTCGGTGGCCCCGCGTAGTCGGGCACGGTGCCGAGCGACGATCCGAAGCCGCGCACGTCGCCGCGCGGAGGCGGGGAGGGGACGTGCTGCAGGTGCAGCCGCCCTTCGTGGTTCGCGACGTCGCCCGCGAGGCGCTCGACCGCGACGGCCACCTGCGCCATGCCCGCCGCGTTGAGCTTGTCCGCCGTGTCGCTCGGCTTGTGGTAGTCGCCGTGCACGCCGGAGAAGAGGTGAAGCACCGGCACGTCGGCCGCGTAGAAGGGCGCGTGGTCGCTCGCGCCGAAGCCTCCACCGGCAGCGCGCACGCAGTGCATGCGGGCCTCGGCGCAGGCGCGGTCGAGCATGTCGGGCCACTCGGTGGCCGTGTCGGTGGCGAACACCTGCAGCGCGTTGTCGCGGAGGCGGCCGACCATGTCCATGTTGATCATCGCCACGATGTCCGCCGGCGCCATCCCGGGCAGCGGATGGCGCACGAGCCACGTCGATCCGAGCGCGCCCATCTCCTCGCCCGAGAACGCGGCGAAGACCACGTCGCGCCGGAGCGGCGCCTTGGTCGCGTTGCCAGCCAGCGCGCGCGCCACCTCCACCAGCGTCGCCGTGCCCGACGCGTTGTCGTCGGCGCCCACGTGGGGCTCGTGCTTGTCCGGCGCCAGCGAGTCGCGCCCGCCGTAGCCGAGGTGATCGTAGTGCGCGCCGACGACGACGACGCCCGGGAGCTTCTGCGCGTCGGGCACCTGCGCCGGCAGGCGCGCCACGACGTCGAACGCCGGCGCCGTCACGGGCGTGAGCGCCGTGTCGATCTTCGCCGTGACGCGCTCCTTCTTCTGCAGCCGCTCGACGATCGGCGCCATCGCCTTGCGCGAGACGACCACCGACACGATCCCCGCGTCGCCGGCCACGTCCGAGTCGAGCGCCGGGAAGCGCGCCTCCTCGGGCATCTTCCAGTCCTTCGCCGCGTCGGCCGCCTTCGGCTTCTCGGGCAGGTCGACGACGAGGATCCCCTTGGCGCCGTGCTCGCGCGCGACCCACGCCTTGTGCCGCAGGTCACCCTGGCGGCGCTGGTCCTCCATCTTGGCGAACGCCGGCGCGTCCGGCACGAAGCGGCGGACGACGGCGATCTTCCCCTTCACGTCGAGGTGCGCGTAGTCGTCCCACCCGTCGGCCACGACGCCGTAGCCCGCGAAGACGAGCGTCCCCTCCGCCGCGCCCGGCGCCGAGAAGCCGAGCGGCTTCGCGTCGGCGGCGTCGAACGGCTTGCCGCCCACCGCCACGTGAGCCTCTCCGCTCACCGACGTCGGCACGTCGAACGGCACGCGGTAGCCCTGCGTGCCGGCGGCAGTGAGCCCCGCGTCGTGGAAGGCCGCTTCGATGGATGCCCCCGCCTTCTCGAGCCCCGGCGTGCCCACGCCGCGTCCCTCGAGCGCGGGATCCGCCAGCGCCGCGGCGAAGCGAAGAATGCGATCCGCCGCGCGCTCCGGCTTGCTCGCCGCGGGCACCGCCGCCGCTTCGTTCCAGCGCGCCACGAACACGTTGGTGTCGTGCTGCCCCGGCGCCGTCGCGCGGTTCGACGAGAACGCGAGCCACTGCCCGTCCGGCGAGAACATGGGGAAGCCGTCGAATCCCTCCGCCGTCGTCACGCGTTCGAGGTTCGCACCCGTGACGTCCACGGCCCACACGTCGAACTCGCGCGGGCTGGGCGCGCCGTAGTTGCTGCTGAAGAGGATGCGCTTCTGCGACGGGTGCCAGTACGGCGCGAAGCTCGCCGCGTCGAGATACGTGATCTGCATCGGGTCCGACCCGTCGGCGTTCGCCACGTAGATCTCGAGCTTCGTCGGCCGCACGAGGTTCTGCGCGAGGAGCGCCTTGTAATCCTCGAGGTCCTTGCCCTCGGGGCGCGATGCGCGCCAGACGATCTTGGTGCAGTCGGCGTTGAAGAAGGCGCCGCCGTCGTACCCGGGCGTGTTCGTGAGCCGCCGCACGTTCTTGCCGTCGGCGTCCATGCGATAGAGATCGATGTCGCCGTCGCGCACCGAGGTGAAGACGATCGAGCCGTCCTTGCCGCAGACGGTGCCCTCCGCGTCGTACCCGGGCGTGTCGGTCAGGCGCGCGAGCGGGCCGCTCCCGTCGGCGTTGCCGCGGAAGATGTCGTAGTCCGGGTAGAGGGCCCACACGTAGCCCTTGGAGTGATCCGGGCGCGGCGGGCACGCGTCGCCGCCCAGATGCGTGGACGCGTAGATGACCTCGCGGTCGCCGGGCAGGAAGAAGGAGCACGTCGTCACGCCCTTGCCGCTCGACACGGGGATGAACGACGGCTGCGGCGCGAACGGCTGCATCCGGTTGATGCGGTCGCACGCCTGCTGCCCGCCGCGCGCCTGGAGAATGAGCTGGTCGCCCGCCCAGGACCAGTACGCCTCGGCGTTCTCGCCGCCGAAGGTGAGCTGCTTCAGGTCCGCGAGACGCGGCTCGTCCGGACGCGCCGCGACCGTTTGCTTCGGAGCGGAGGGCGCGGCCGGCTGGGACGCAGGCTCCGACCCGCACGCGCAGAGCGCGCAGGCAGCGGATGACCCGAGGAGGAAATGGAAGAAGCGCATGTCGGACCGGGCCCGACGATACGCCCGCCCCCCTGCGCCGCGCTACTTGGTGAGCGTCCCGTCCGGCGTGATGACGAAGTGGAAGTAGCCGTCGGTCGCGCCGGTCATGTAGTCGTACTCGTCGGCCACGATGGCGCCGTCGCAGCGCTGGCTGAAGACGGCGTAGCCGTAGTCGTACTTCGTGCTCGAGAGCGGCGCGCCACCGTTTCCGACGACCACCGCGCGCGACGCAGGCGGGCAGTTCGAGCCGCAGGGGGGTGTGCCCTGGTACGTGGTCCAGTGGCCGTAGTTGTGGGTGTGCCCCACGAGCAGCAGCGTGTACGGGTACTGCGTCAGCAGCGCGTCGACTCCCGCGACGCCCGGCGGAGGCGTGCTCGAGTCAGTTGCCTCGTGCCGCACGACGAACGTGTAGGTGGTCTTCTGCGCCAGCGTGTTCTGTAGCCATGTCTGCTGGGCGCTGTCCCACGCGTTGGCGGCCGTCATGACGAACTTCGCCGTCCAGGAGTTGTCGGTCGCGTTGACGTTGACGGAGTAGTAGGGATTCGTCTGCGAGATGGGCGAGAGCATCCCGCTGATGAACGCCTGGAGGTTCGCCGTGTTCGTGCCGCCCTGCCCGGAGACGCAGTTGCAGTCGGTCGATCCGCTGCAGCCGCTGCCGACTCCGCACTCGTGATTGCCCATCGCGGGGAAGAACGCGCCCGAGTACGCCGCGCGCGCCTGCATGTAGATGCCGATCTGCTGCGTGGCCAGGGAGTTGCTGCTGGTCGACGAGAACTGGTAGTCGCCCGTGCCGAGGACGAGCGCCGGCTTCGGGCTGAGGGCCTCGATGTCCTGATAGATCTTCGTGATGATCGACGTCGGGTAGCCGCTCACGTCGTCCTCGTTCGGCGGCCGCGTGTCGCCGACCACGCCGAAGACGAGCCGCGAGATGGAGCCGCCGTTGGCGCCCACCGTGCCGGTGATGGGGCCCGTGGGCGTGGTGCAGGTGGTGCCGCCGGAGCTGCTGCCGCTCGAGCCGCCGCTGCTGCTGCCGGTACCGCCGCTGCTGCTTCCGCTACCGCTGCTGCCGCCGGAGCTGCCCCCCGAGCTCCCTCCGGAGCTCCCTCCCGAACCGCCGCTCGAACCTCCCGAGCTGCTGCCTCCTCCCCCGCCGTCGTCACCGAAGCTGGGGTTTCCGTCGCTGTTGCCGCAAGCGCCGATGGCGACGCAGGCCGCCGCAATCGCCAGGGAGGAAAGGAGGATTCGCATCGCGACCATCGGTGTCATCTGAACGCCCGCCGGTCAAATCCGCCCGTGTGACAGCCGGGCGAATTCACCGCCCACGTGGAATCGTCCAGTGACTCTGCGTGAATCAGCGCGTGTACGACATCGTCACCAGGGTCATGTCGCTGGTGAACAGCGCGTTCCAGCCCACCCCGGGCATCACCCCGGACGGGCGCTGGGACCCGGGAAAGGCGCTTCCCGGTAGGCCCCGGAGCTGGGCCACGAGGTGAATGGGGATCGGTGGCCCGGGCTTGCCGGTGAGGGTGACGTCGAGCCCCCAGGGTGGCGGCCCGAAGTAGGCGAGGTCGAGCCATCCGTCGTCGGGCTCGGTCGCGAAGGGCCGCCCCTCGACCGAGGCGGTCGTGACATACCCCGGAGGTACCGAAAGCGAGAGGGCCTCCGCTCCCGGCGGCGGCTGGACGTGCACACGAAAGGTTCGCGTGTCGCCCTCGCGCGAGTCCGAGACGACCTCGATGCCCGGCCTGCCGACGTCGACGGGGGGCGCCGGCGCCGTCAGCAGCTGGCGCTTGGAGCGGGGGAACACGTCCGATGCGGCGGCGCGGGCGGCTCCGGAGAGCACGCTCGAGGTCCACGCGTCCGGCGCGCGGTCCGTCGAGCGCCACGTGGCTTTGCCCTGGTCGGCGTCCACCACGTAGAGGAGGGAGTCGGGCCGCGGCGTGCTCGGGTCGAATGCGGGCCAGGCGATGGCGCACGCCATCACGGCGAGCGACGCTGTGGCGAGAGCGACGGGCCCGGACCACCGGCGCGATCCGGCCAGGACCTCGAGGAGCGGGAAGGCGGCGATCGTCGCGGACGCCGCGATTCCGGCGATCGCCGGTGCGAAGGACGGACCGAAGACGACGCCGAGCTGGCGTGCGAGAGGCACAACGATGGCGAGCGTGACCATCGCTACGAGCCCGTGCACCGGCACCACGGGCCACGCGGCCGCGAGGACCATGGCGGCCGCGGGCCAGAGGTAGAGGAAGGAACCGCCGGGCAGGAGCGCAGCGAGCGCGAGAGCCAGCGCGGCCCACACGACGAACGTGCCGGCGGCCATCTCGACGGCTCGCACGCCCTTCGAACGGCTCGCCGCGAGCCCGCCCCACGCCACCGCGGCGCCGAGGGTCGCCATCGCCCCGTCGTAAGCATCCTTGACGCCGTCGCGCGCGAACTGGGTCGTCAGACTCTCGGCGCCGGCATGCCCCGCGAGCCACCCAACGCCCGCAGCGACGGCGGCCGCTGTGACCGGGGCCGCCAGCACGATGCCGATCGCGGCGAGGCTCCCGCCGATCCGCAGCGGCCGCCGCTGCGCCCTCGTGAAGAACGCCAGTGCCCCGAGGAGCGCCGCGGCCATGGCCAGGGGCAGCGCGAGTCGCGTGCGGTAGTGGATGAAGATCGGTCCGAAGTCGAAGTACACCTCGTCTCCGCGCGCCGCCGGAACGAGCGGCTCGGCTTCGCCGAACATGCGGGCCAGGGCGAGTGCGTACGACCCGTGGTGCTGCAACGTCGCTGCCGACGCGTTGTCCACCGTGTCGGTCGACTGGTGGTATCGCTCGAACCCGCCGAGGTTCGCGAAGTTCATCGCGGCCACGCCGGCTTGCAGCGCCACCGTCAGATCGGTGTCGTTCGGCATGCGCCGGTACACCTCCTGCGACAGTGAGCTCGCGACGACGTCCGGAGCCGCGCTGGCCATGGCGTCCACCAGACTCGCCGCGTGCTCGCTCGTCTGGAACATGAAGACCGGCCCGCGGTCGCCGCGCGCCTCGAAGTTGAGCACCAGCCCGACGTCGCTCGCCGCCGCGCTGTCGGCGAAGAAGGCGCGCGCGCCCATGAGCCCCTGCTCCTCGCCCTCGGTGAAGAGGAGCACGAGGTCGTGCCGCAGCTGCGGCGACGCCGCGAGCGCCCGCGCCGTCTCGAGAAGCGTGACGACACCGAATCCGTCGTCCGACGCTCCGGGCGCGACCTCGCGGGAGTCGTAGTGCGCCATCAGCATCAGCGCCGGGCCGCGCTCCCTGCCGGCGCGCCGCGCGACGACGTTGCGCACGTGCGCCGCGACGACCGGCAATCCCCAGCGAGCGGCGTACACGTCGGTGAGCGACGTCGTGTCCTGCACGTGGACCGTAAACCCGAGCGCGCGCAGCTGCTCCACGATCGTGTCGCGCACCTCGTCGTCGGCGCTCGTGCCGGTGGGATGAGGCCTCGCGGCGATGCGGCGCAGCTGCGCCAGCGCGCGTTCCGCCGAGAACTCGGTATCGGGCGCCGACGCCGCGACGGGCGCGGGCAGTCTCGGCCAGGCGAACCCCAGTGCGAGCGCGAGGAGCGCCGCGATCCCCGCGACGATCCGGTGCGCGGGGGACATCGAGCTGGTTCGCGCCCTCAGCGCCGGCCGCCCTCGTCGGCCACCGCGCCCAGGTAGTCGCGAATGAGCTGTCGCTCGGTCACTTGCTGGATGCCGAGCGAGGGCAGCGCGCGGCGCACTTCGGCGTAGAACTTGGGCTTCGGCTCGCCCTTGCGGGGACGCCCGCGGTGCCTCGGCTCGAGCTTCGCGATGCGGGCGACGGCCGCACGCACCTTGGCCTGCGCACCCTTGCCTTCGGGGAGGCCGGGCATGTGGGCGCGGAGCTCGCCCGGCTCGAGACGGTGCGCGAGCTCCGCGGCGGCGCGCTTGTCCTTCGACGCGCGCTTCTGGACGAGGATGAGCCGCATCAGATAACGCCGCGCCTGCTTGCCGCGCGTGGCCATCCACGCGGTCCAGAGGTGATCGACGATCTCGGCGTCGAGGCTCGAGAGGGCACGCCCGTCGGCACCGGTGGCGAGGCGCTTGAGCGAATCGGCGAGCTGCAGGGCGCGGGTGCGCGTGGTCGCCGGGTCTTTGCCGGCGCGCGCGCGGGAGGACGTTCGCTTCATGGGGGCGAGTGTGCCACGACTCGGACGGATTTTGGGCACGGCGTGCGTGAACTTTGCCGAACCCCCTCGGTCACGCAGGTTTTCGGACCACGAGCACGGTGCAAGGCGCGTGGTTGACGACCTTGGCGGCCGTCGTTCCGAGCAGCCGATCGAACCCCGAGTAGCCGTGCGAACCGATCACGACGACGTCCGCTTCCACGGCGCGCGCCATCTCGCAGATGGCCTGCCAGGGCACGCCGACGGCGATCTCGACGCCGCCGAAGGCCTCCTTCGGCACCCTGGCGACGCATTCATCGAGGTACGCCTTCGCGTGTCGCTTGAGGACGTCGAGCAGCGGTTCGTCGGTCGTGCGCCAGAAGTCCTGCGGCACGTCCGGCGGGAGTCCCACGCTGCGGAAGAGGACGATGCGCGCTCCCTGCGTCTTCGCGAGCGCGACGGCGGCGTCGAGCACGGCGGGGGAACGAGGCGAGCCGTCGAGACCGACGAGGATTCGCTTCACGACTTGCCTCCCGGGTGCCACGCGGAGAAGACGCCGATGACGAGCCCCATCCACCCGCAGGCGATGAGGGCGGCTTCGAATGCGCTCATGATGTCTCGGCCACTGCATCGCCCGTACCGGCTGTACGTGCCCACGATTTCCTCGCCGAGCTGGGATTCAGTCGCGCAGCGGCTTCGTCCCCGCGCGATTCTTGCGCTCGGCACCCTCGGAGCGGTGGCGTCCATGCTCAGCGGTGAAGCTCGCGCCTGCGCCGTGCGTGCTCGGTGAGCATGCGCGTGGCGTGGTCGAAGGCATCGTCGATTGCGGCGTATGCGTCCTCCCCCCCGCGGCCGTCGTCGGGGGAGCGATCCACGAGCAGCGTTGCGCCGGGCACCGCCAGATCGATGCGGACGCGGTAGTGCCTTCCGTGGATCTTGTGCCGGTGCGGCGCCTCGAGCGCCACGCGGCACGACGTGATCCTGCCGCCGATGGCTTCCAGCTTGTCGACGTGTCGCCGCACGAAGGTGTCGAGCGCGTCGGTGTGGTCGAAGTCGCGGTAGGTGATCTGGACGGGGATGTTCATGGCTGGCCGGGGCCTCGCCTGGGCCCTTTCACGAAACGTGCTCGCCTCGGCACCGCGGAATCCCGGCCTTCAGCCACGTTCTCGTCGCGCAGAGGCCGCGGCCGAGGCGCACGATCTGCGAGACGCCGCCCGTCTAGCGGTCGAGGTCCACCACGGTGCGGAAGGTGATGGCGTCGCTTCGATCGAGGCCATCGGCGAGCAGGAGGTACTTCGCGTGCGAGTCCAGCGGCCGCGCGCCGCGATCGGGCAGCCACTCGCTCTCGCCGGGCGGCAGCGGGCTCCCGCCACGGAGCATCGTGAAGCGCGTGTGCCCGTCCTCGTACTCGCTCTCGGTGAGCTCCCACGGGCCGCCGGACAGACCCGAGATGCGCGGGTCGCCCGATTGCGCGGCCCACTGCCACTCGGCCTCGGTCGGCAGCCGCTGCCCGTACCAGGCGGCGAAGGCTCGAGCATCGGACAGGCTCACGCCGGTGACGGGAGCGTCCCCGCGTCCGGGGCTCGGTGCGTGCCGGTGACCCGACTCGCGGACGAACTGGAGGAACTCGTCGTTCGTCACGGGCGCGGCCCGGATGGCGAAGCGCTTCACCTCCCCTTGCAACGCGTGGGTGAGGGTGTCCTTGTAGTGCCACCCCCACATGGCTTCCCTCGAGGCGCCGAACGGGTAGCAGCCGCACTCCCGTCGCGCGTGTCGGATCGTCATGTCGAAGCTGCCCGAGGGAAGCTCGACCATCGATGCGGTGGACGCCGCGCTCTTCGTGGAGGCCGGGTGCGCTTCGACGCGGCGAGGCGCCGGACATCGTTCGTCGTACCCCGGCAGATCGACGTCGGCGCGAGCCGCGAGGCGATCGAAGTGCGCGAGCGCCCTTCTCGCGTCGTCCGGCTCGTCGTGCAGCAGCGCCTGCACGCCCTCGGGTTCCACCGTCACCTCGTCGCCGGGGCGAAGCTCGCGCCGTTCTCCCCAGAACGCGACCCAGCCCGAGCCCTCCGGAATGCGATAGCGCAGCGGCGCGCCAGTCCGGTTGCGCAGCGTGATGATGGATCGCTCCGCCCCGTTCCATCGGTTCGCGTCCAGCCCCGGAGCCCCCGTGGGAATCAGCGGCAGCCACTCGCCATGGGCGAAGAGATCGGCGCAGTGGTCGAAGACGGCGCCCGTCTCGGCGATGAGGCGGCGATCGGCCCGGGAGTAGGGGTTCCACGTGCCGAACACGTTGTCCCAGAGGATCAGGCCCGCACCGTTGAAGAAGCTGTACACGACGTCGCCCCGACGCGCGGTGTCCCAGCGGCGGATCGCGAGCTGCACGTGGCGCGGGGCGATCCAGCGATGGCGGTAGATGGACGGGGTGCTCGCGTCGCCGACGTCGAACCACTGAGCCCAGGACTGCCGCAGCTGGCTCAGGTCGGCGTCCCTCGGCCGCCGCTCGGGGGCGAAGACGACGCCTCGCCTGCGCCGGCGCACGGCGTTCGCGAGGGCCTCGGGCACCTCGGTCATCGTGTCGAGCATCACCCCGTCGGCGTCGAGCGAGCCGACGATCTCGGCGAGCTCCTCGTGCGTGCCCGTGTCCCACGGGTTGTAGTCGACGAACACGCGCACTCCCGCCGCGTGGAAGACGTCGCACACCTCGGCGCGCAGCTTCGCGAGGCCCCCGGGCATGTCGCGGTAGAAGTCGAACTGCGTGCGGCCGTCGAAGCCCAGGCGCGGGTAGGCGTGCCACAGGAGGACGGAGTCGATGCGGCCGAACATCGCGCGCCAGCGATCGACGAGCTCGCGCGTCCCGTAGCGGTCGTTCTCGCGGTCGTAGAACGACGTGTCGTACATGAAGAGGAAGAACTGGCGGAAGCCGGTGTCGCTCCACGCGGTGTCCGGATCGTCGTAGACGCCGAGATCGATCCGCTCGCGTGCGAGCACGTCCGCGCGCTCCTCGAGCATGCGCCGGTGCCAGGCGTGCCACTCCTCCCACGTGGGGTTCTCCAGCCCGACGTAGACGTCGCTCATGCGAGGCCGTGCTCTCGCGCGATGTCCGGGAATCGATCGCGCACCACTGCCACGGTAGCGAGCGCCGATCCGTTGCCCCACGTGTAGATGGTGAACGTGCCGATGGGCTCCGCCGGATTGTGCCCCTGGTTCTCCATCATGAACCCGTGGCTCTCGGGGCCGAAGAACGGAAATCGCCGCTCGTACGCGCGCGCCAGGGCCTCGTTCTCGGGGCAGTACAGCATGCTGAAGGACGCGCGCAGAGCGCTCACGCCGCGCTCGACGAGCTCGCGATCGCCGAGCTCCGTCCCGAGTTCGAGATAGAGCGGCGCAAAGAGGCTCTGGCGAGCATCGTTCCACTCGCAGTCGGCGTTCATGACGCCGAAGCCTCCGTGGGCGGGGGCGGGGAGGAACGGCGGATCCCAGACGGCCTGGTAGAGCGAGAGCTCGTCGATGCATCGGCGCGCGAGATCGAGCCAGCGACGCTCGCTCGTCCCCCGCCACGCGTGCAAGAACGCTTCGGCGCACCAGAAGATGGACAGCGTGTTCTGCTTGTAGACTCCGCTGCGCGCGACGCGCCTTCCCATCTGCTCCGGGGCGCCCCACGGTGCGCACGAGTAGTACGTCTCGAAGTCCTCCCACCGTCCGTCGCGAGCGACGCTCTCCAGAAACGAAAGTCCGGAGACGGCTCGCGCGTCCGAGAGCTCGAAGAGCAGCGACACCGAGACGGCCGACTCGGGACTCTCCATCAGCTCCGGCGCGATGCGCCCGTCAGGCTCGATCCATCCGGGGAACGCGCCGCTCGGCAGCCGCAAGCTTGCCAGTCGATCGCCGAACCGGCGCGCTCTCTGCAGCGCACGTACATCGCCCGTGAGCCGGTGCCACTCGAGGAGCATCCGGCACGTGAACGCCGCGTCCACCAGGTGGCACGCGTTCTCGGACACCGAGGGCGGCCGCCGGTCCGAGTTCGTCCATCGCCAGCCACGCGGATCCTCTCCCGGCTCTTTCACGAGCAGCGACGGGAAGAGCCCGTCGCTCTCGGGCGCGCCGAGCGCGATCTCGGTCATCATCCGCGCGCGCTCCTGCAAGTCCGCCGACCCGACCTGTCGCCCGTATCGCAAGAGGCCGTTGGCGCAGCGCTGCGTCGAGAACCACGCCTGGTTCCAGATGCTCCGCGGCTCGCGCCACTGGCGCTTCTCGACGGGAACCGACGGGTGGCGCGTCACGTCGACGATGAACACCGGCGCTCCGGCGCCCGTGCCGCCGGCGAGCGCCACGGGTTGCCACACGCTGTCGGCCCAGCCGTCGCTCGAGAATGCCCAGCGGACGATGCGTTCCATGTGCCGCGTCACCGGAGGCATCGCTGCGCGCTCGTGGCCGCGGCGCCCCCAGCGCTCCCACATCCATCGGGCGGTCATGCCGTAGGGGTTGGCGCAGTCGCCGGGATCGGTGCTCTCGAGCACGTGTAGCCGCAGGGAGAATCCCGTGGGCGCCGGCACCGGCGCGCGTCGCTCGAAGAAGAGGTGTCCCGTGGGAGCGTAGGCGCCAGCGGCGAGCGTGATGATGGAGCTCGGGGCGTCGTAGTCGAGCCACGCGCGCCAGCCGCGCGCGGCCGCGATGTCGTCGACGTCCGGAACGTAAGCGAGCGCCATCCGATCGTCCGCGACGATGACGGCAGGCGATCGGAACACCAGGTCGCCCATGACGTTGCCTTGCGCCGGAGCGAGGTGTGGAACCCAGAGGTGGACCGGCTCGAGGATCGGGTGGCGCACCGCCAGCTCGACGGTCCCGTCCTGCGCGACGCGGCCCGCCGACTCGACGCGAAGCTCCGTGCACCTGGGGCTCATGCTCTCTTCCAGACCAGCCAGGCCACCGCGCCCACCGCGAGAACGATAGCGCCGTAGGCCGACTGCGCAGGAGCGCGAACGAGACAGCCGATGGCGACGCCGACCTCGATGACGAGGAAGATCCACGCGGCCAGCGGAGGCGCGTACCTGGAGAGGCGCGCGCGCCTGTGCACGATCGCGATCGCTGCCTGGAACGTCGCGTCGGCGAAAGCGATGCCGGTGAGCAAGATGTCCACCCGTCCCGATCCGACGATCACGGCGACGCAGGCGAGGGCTCCCTGCAGCGCCACCGCGAGCGACGGCCGCCCGGTTCGTTCGTTGAGCCGACCGGCGAACGAGAAGAAGACCCCGTCGCGTGCCATCGCGTACACGACGAACGGGAAGCCCAGGCACACCGTGTTGAGGATCCCGGCGGCCGACACGATGATGACGGCGGCGATCACGTTCCCCGCTGCAGGCCCGAGGGCGACCGCCATCGCCTCCGCCGCAGGACTGGCGCTCGCTGCGAGGCGCGACTGGCCGAGCAGCGCGAGGTACGCGACGTTCACGCCGAGATAGGCGACGAGCACCGCTGCGATCCCGCCCACCACGCCACGCGGGATCGAGCGCTCCGGATCGCGCACGGCGCCTCCCACGAAGGTCACGTGATACGCGCCGCCGAACGTGAAGAGCACCGGGATGAGACCGAAGAGCACCCACGACGACCATCCGCCCGTCGCCGTCGAGGTCTCCGGGCGCATCGTCACGAGGTGCGCGTGGCCCCAGCGGAGCCCCACCGCGATGACGAGCGCGAGCGCGCCCATCTTGAGCGCCGCCATGGCGATCTGGATGCGTCCGCCCGTGCGCAGGCCGAGCAGATTGGCCGCCGTGAAGAGCACGATGGCCGCGCATGCCTCCGCGCTCCTCGCGCCCGGAGAGATCGGCCCCGCGAGATACGCGACGTGATCGACCAGCACGACAGCGATGACCGCCATCGCGCCTGGCTGGACCACCACGAGCTGCAGCCACCCGTAGAGGAAGGAGAGCGCCGCCCCCACGCGCCCGCCGAACCCCTCGCGCAGGAAGACGTAGAGGCCCCCGGCGCGCGGCCACCGCACGCCGAGATCCGCGAACAGGAGAGCGCCGGCCATCGAGGCGATGCCGCCGAGCACCCAGATCCCCAGCACCCACGCGGGGCTGGGAACTGCGTGAGCGAGCGTCGCGGGCGTGAAGAAGATCCCGACGCCGACGATGGCCCCCACCGCAATGGCCGCCAGGTGAAGCGCGCCGAGCGGCTTTTCGGCGCTCATCGTCCCCACCGCGCTGCCATGCCCCCTGAGTAGCGCAAGTTTCGAGAAGCGGGCCCGGGACCCGCCGTGCTACGGGGGCTTTCATGACGGCGAAGCGGGCAAAACCGGTCGAGGTCGGGCCGGAGCAGGTGCGCGAGTTCTGGGCAGCGCGGCAGGCCATGGCGGGTGGGCTGGCACGCAAGAAGCCGGCGGAGGTGCTGGCGGCGACCGGCTGGCTGCGGTCCGTGGGAGGGAGCAACCCGTACGTGGCGCTCCGAGACCGCGCGGGGCTCTCCCGGGCGGCCATCGACGCTGCCGTCGCCGCGCTCGAGATCCACGAGCTTCCTTCGGCGCGCGGATGCACCTACGTCGTGCCGGCACAGGACTTCGCCCTGGCTCTCGACGCGAGCCGCGGCCACGGGGACGATGCCGGGCTCGCGACCGCGAAGAAGTACCTGGGCGTCACCGATCGCGAGATCGACAAGCTCTGCACGCGCGTGCTCGACGCCGTCGCGGGCGCCCCGCTCGATCCCGCCGGAATCAAGGAGAGCGTCGGCGACGCCGTCCGATCGCTCGGCGCCGAGGGCAAGAAGCGCGGCGTCACGACCACCTTGCCGCTGGCCCTCGGTCGCCTGCAGGGCGAGGGCGAGATCCGCCGCGTGCCCGTGGATGGCCGTCTCGACCAGCAGCGATACCGGTACGTGGCGTGGCGTCCCGGCCCCTTCGGGAAGCGCGCGCGCTCGCCGAGCCAGGAGGAGACCGCCATCGGGCTCGCGCGCCGGTACTTCCGCTGGGCGGGTCCCGCGACGATCAAGAACTTCAGCTGGTGGTCCGGCCTCGGCGTGACCGCTGCGCGTGCGGCGGTCGTGGACATCGGGCTCGTCCCGCTCGCGGAAGGCGACGACCGACTCCTCTACGCCGAGGACCGCGAGGAGCTGCTCTCGCGAAAGCCGGCGCGCGCACCGGCCGTGTCCTTCGTCGCGAGCCTCGACAACCTGGTGCACCTGCGCCGCGCGGTGGCGCCCCACCTCGACGAGGCCGACGCGAAGCGCGACGTCCCGGGGATGCGCCAGAAGCTGGGGACCGTCATGGACCTCGAGTACCACCCGATCTGCGATCGCGGTCGCATCGTCGGTCTGTGGGACTGGGACGGCCTGAAGGGCGAGCTCGCGTGGAAGACGTTCGGCGCCCGCTCGCGCGAAGTGGCGTCGGCGGCCACCGCTTTCGCGGAGTACGTCCAGCGCGATCTGTCGGACGTGCGGAGCTTCAGCCTCGACAGCCCCGAGAGCCGCAAGGGTCGCATCGCGGCGCTCCGCTAGGGGAAACCGATGGGCGAAGTCATCTACTGGCTGTCCGTGTCGGTCGACGGCTACGTCGAGACGCGTGACAAGCAGATCGACTGGAGCGCGCCCAGCGAGGGGCTGCACCGGTTCTTCAACGACACGGCCCGCGTCGCCGGCATGTTCCTGATGGGGCGACGCACGTACGACATGATGGCGGCCTTCTGGCCGACCGCGGACCAGGTCCCGGGCGCGAGCGACCTCATTAAGGAGTACGCCGGGATCTGGCGGGAGAAGCCCAAGGCCGTCTTCTCCCGATCGCCGCGAGAGGTGGCCTGGAGCAGCCGGCTCGTGACCGGTGACGTGGCCGCCGAGGTGAACGCGCTGAAGCGACGGGTCGAGGGCGAGATGTGGCTCGCCGGTCCGAACCTCGCGGCGACTTTCGCGGAGCTCGGGTTGATCGACGAGTACAGGCTCTTCGTTCGACCGATCGTTCTCGGGGGAGGTACGCCGTTCTTCCCACCGATGGACGCCAGGCTTCGGCTGCGTCTCGCGGAGGCGCCGCGCACTTTCCCCGAGGGCGTCGTGATGCTCCGCTATCGACTCAGCTGAGCGCGTAGCGAGGCAAGCGCATCACGAGAGACTGGAGGCCTTCGGCGAACGTCGGGTGCACGAACTCGGCGCCCACGATGGCCGTGGCCGGCGCACCGGCCTGCATGAGGGGGATGAAGACGTGCAGAAGCTCGCCCGCCTCGGCGCCGACGAGCGAGACGCCGAGGATGCGCTGCGACGATGGGTCGAGGAGGACCTTCATCGTGCCCGCCGTCTCGTCGACCTCGGTGGCACGCGCGATGTCGCCGAAAGGCATGGTCGCCATCTCGAACCGGACGCCGCGCGCCCGCGCCGTGTGCTCGTTCAGGCCCACGGCGGCGACCTGAGGATCCGTGAAGACGCAGTACGGGACGATGCGCTCGCTGCGCTTGCGCCGGGGTGCGTCGGGTTTCGTGAGCTGGTCGAACAGCCGTCGGTGGTCGTCCCACGACGTGTGGGTGAACTGTGGCCCGCCGAGGACATCGCCGACGGCGTACACGCCCGGCGCGCTGGTCGCGTAGTACTCGTCCGCCTCGATGTGTCCTCGCGCGTCGAGCCGGATCCCCGCGGCGTCACACCCGAGGTCGGCGGTGTTGGGGCTTCGTCCGACCGCCACCAGGAGATGGGACCCGCGCAACACCGAGCCATCCTGCAGCCCCACCGTGATCTGACCGTCCTCGTGCCGGACTTCCTTGGCCGACGCGCGCAGCACGAGCTCGATCTTCTCCTCGCGAAACACACCCTCGATCGAGCGTGCCACGTCGTCGTCCTCGCGCGACAGCAGGTGCTCGCCCTCGTGGACGATCACGACCTCCGCGCCGAACCGGCGGAACATCTGCGCCATCTCGCATCCGACGTAACCCCCGCCGAGGACGATGAGCCGCGCGGGCACGCGGCGAAGCGCGAGGATCCGCTCGTTGTCGAGCCAGTCGACCGTGTCGAGTCCCCGCAGCGACGGCACGGCGGCGCGAGCGCCGACGTCGATCACGACGACCGGAGCGTGGTAGCGATCGCCTCCGGCCTCGATCGTGCGCTCTCCGACGAATCGCGCGTGGCTGCGCACGACGCGCAGCTCGTCGCCGGCCTTCGCGAAATGCTTCGCGATGCCCTCCCTCCATCGGCGCAGGATGGCGTCCTTGCGCTCGACGACCTTCTCGAGATCGACCGACACCGCGCCGCAGCTCACACCCAGGCGGCCCGTCGTCCGGGCGACGTGGGCCGCGCGCGCGCTCGCGATCATCGTCTTGGTCGGCGTGCAGCCCGTGTTGACGCACGTGCCACCGAGCTCGCCCCGCTCGAACAGCACCACGCGCTTGCCTGCCGCCGCGAATCGCGTGGCAAGCGGCGTGGCCGCCTGCCCGCTGCCGATCAGGATCACGTCCGACTCGTGCATGGGCTGCACCCCGTCCTCGACGTGGATGCATGCCACGCGCCGCGAGGCGGCTCAGCCGTCGGCAGCTACTGACAGGCCGCCGTCTGAACCGACTCGTATTGCGTCGCGCACGCGGTCTGCGAGCTGGAGCCGTTCTGCAGCTCGCAGTTGATGAACGCCGTCAGCGGCTTGGCGATCTTCGGGCAGCTGTTCACCACGCAGCCGAAGTAGTTGTCGTCGAAGTTGGGGTCCGACGGGCTCACGGCGCCCATGCACTGGAGCGTCGTCGCGCCGCTGGCCGCGCCGGTGCCGATGTACGTAGCGCCCGTGCAGTTCTCGAAGGTCGTGTCTCGCGGGTAGTACGCGCCGGCGTAGACGCACATCTCGTTCTTCGCGGCCGACAGGCCCTGGATGACGTCGGTCGTGCCGGCGTTCTGGTAGTTGCAGAGGAAGTCGATCTGCTGGCCGGCGCTCATCGTCATGCCCGGCGACCAGACCTTCACGGGCGGATCGACCCAGGTCTGGCTCGCGTAGAGCTGCTGCATCACGTTGCCCGAGGAGTCCTCCAGGTTGGCGACGCCGCCGAGCCCCTGCTTGTGCATGTGCGTCTGCCCGTTGACGATCGTGACGTCGCTCGTCACCGGACAGCTCATGCGCGCCTGCGACTTCGCGCCCGCCGGGACGCGGATGAACGGGTTGTAGAAGAAGTACACGCCCGCCTCGACCTTCGCCTGGCTCTGCGGGATCGTGTTCAGGTTCATCACGACGGTGACGTCGAGCGGCTTCATGGACGCGTTGAGCACGTGCAGGTCCAGCGCGAGCACCGACCCGGACGGGATGTGCACCGCCACGTCGCTCGGGAGCCCGCCGATGACCGAGGGCGCGTCCGGCGACTGGGCTCCGCCGAGGCCACGGTCCACGTTGAAGTAAGCGGCCGGCCCACCGTCCGGACAGTCGAAGACGCCCGACGTGTCGACCGGGTTTCCGTTCTTGTCCGCGGTCGGAATCGACGTGTAGGGCGTGTGATAGAGGAGGAAGTGGTGGCTGCCGGGGGTGTACCGGATCTGTTCCGAGTTCACCCACAAGTCCTCGGTAGTCTGGACGAACTTGCACCGTTCGTCCTCGGTGCTCGCCGCGATGGTGGTCTCCATCGTGAGCTGGATGCCGTGCCCGGCTGCCGGCGGGGGAAGCGACGTGCCCGAGGAGGTGCCGCCATCGTCTCCGCCGCCGCCATCCGTTCCGGGCGGCGATGAAGCACCCGGGGACGAGGACGAAGAGGAGCACGCGCCGAGAAGAGACAAGAGGAGAAGCGAGGTGAGGGGTCGGAGGGTCATGGTCAGGTGCCGGCGCCTATGGCGAAGAGTGTGCCGATGTCCGAGAGCCCAGTTTCGCGAGAACGCGCTGCGAAAGTAACCCGCGGTTCACGCCGCAGTCGTCAACGAGCGCGCCGGGCCTCGAGCGACTCCCAGCGTTCGACGAGCGCCGCCGCACGCGTCCTGGCCTCCGCGAGGCGGGCCTGCAGGCCGGCGACCTCGTGTCCTCGCTGCGCGTAGAGCGTGGGATCCGCGAGCTGCGCTTCGATCTGCGCCACCTCTTTCTCGGCGGCATCGATGCGATCCATGATCCCGTCGAGCTCGAGACGCTCGGCGTAGGTGAGGCCTGACTTGCCCTTCGGTCTGGGCGGCGGGGCTGCCGCCGGCGCCTCGGAAGCGCGCTTGGGCGCTGGCTTCTCGCCTCGCTGCGCGAGGTAATCCTGATAGCCCCCTGCATACCGCGTCACGGTTGCGGGGCCGCCTTGGGCGTCGGGCTCGAACGCGAGGATCGCCGTCGCCACGTGATCGAGGAACGCGCGGTCGTGGGTGACCACGAGGACGCTGCCCTCGTAGCCCTCGAGGAGCTCCTCGAGCGCCGAGAGCGTGGGCAGGTCCAGATCGTTGGTCGGCTCGTCGAACACGAGCAGGTTCGCTCCCTGCCGGAGCACCTTGGCCAGCGCGACGCGCGCGCGCTCGCCCCCGGAGAGCGAGCCCACCTTCTGGCGCTGCTTGGCTCCGTCGAAGAGGAAGAGCTCGAGGTAGCTCCTCAGCTCCATCGTCTCGTGCCCGCGCACGCCGAGGTGCACGACGTTGGCCCCGCCCTCGCCGCGCACGTCTTCGAACACCGACTTGGCGTCGTCGAGCCCCGCGCGCGCCTGATCGAGGTACGCGATGCGCGTGTTCTTGCCGCGCACGATCTCTCCGGCCACGACGAGCGGCTCGCCGAGGATGGCCCGGAGCAGCGTGGTCTTGCCGACCCCGTTCGGCCCCACGATGCCGATGCGATCGCCCGACGAGAGGATCAGATCGAAGGGCCGGACGAGCGCCGGCAGCCCCGGGCCTGCGGCGAAGCTCGCGCCCTGGAGCTCCAGGATCGTCTTGCCCTCGCGGGACGCAGCTGCCGTCACGAGGGACACTTCTCCCGGGCGACCTGCCGTCGCCGGGCCCTGCGCCTCGAGGGCGAACGCCCGGTCGATGCGAGCCTTCTGCTTGGTCGTGCGCGCCTTCGCGCCGCGCGAGAGCCACTCGCGCTCGCGGCGCAGCATGTTCTGGCGGTTCTGCTCCACGCGCTCCTCGTGCGCCAGGAGCTCCGCCTTCTTCTCGAGGTACGCCCCGTAGTTGCCGGCGTACGCCGTGAGCTTCCCGCGCTCCATCTCGACGATGCGCTGGCAGGCCGCGTCGAGGAAGTAGCGGTCGTGCGTCACGAGCAGCACGGCGCCGGCGAAGTCGTTCACGAGGTACGACTCGAGCCACGCCGCCGTGTCCGCGTCGAGGTGGTTGGTCGGCTCGTCGAGGATCGCGACGTCCGGGCTCGCCACGAGCAGCTGCGCGAGCGCGATGCGCCTCCGCTCGCCGCCGCTCCGCGGTCCGCACGGCCGGTCCACGTCGCGTACGCCCAGGCGCTCGAGGAAGCCCATCGCCTCGTGCCCGCGATTCCAGCCGCCGAGCCGTACGATGGCCTCGTCGAGCTCCGCCTGCTCACGCACGAGCGCATCGTGCTCCTTCGGGTTGGTGCCCGCGTCGGCGAGGCGTGCGGTCACCTCGGCATGTCTCGTGGTCGCCTGTCTCCACGCGACGAGCGCGTCCTCCACCACCTGCCGGGCGGTCCTGTCGGGATCGAGCTCCGGCTCCTGCGCGAGGTACCGCACCGCGAGCCCGCGCCGGACGCCGACCGTCCCGGCGTCCGGCGTCTCGACCCCGGCGAGGATCTTGGCGAGCGTGCTCTTGCCCGTGCCGTTCGCCCCGATGAGCCCCACGCGCTCGCCGCGCGCGATGGTGATCGACGCGTCGTCGAGGACGACGTGGACCCCGAAGCTCTTTCGCAGATGCTGAGCGGTGAGGGCCGGCACCCCGCCTACTTGTCCCGGAAGTTGACGGAACCGATGTAGTCCATCTTCCCGAGCGGCACGCCGTTGTGGCGGAGGATGGCGTACGCCGTGGTGGCGTGGAAGTAGAAGTTGGGGAGCTGCAGCTCGTTCAGGTACTCGTTCCCGGGGACCCACTTGCCCTGCGCCCACGGCAGCTCGACGTGCCGCTCCGACGCGCCCGCGAAGTCCTTCTCCGAGAACGTGTCGAGGTACGCGACGACCGACTTGATGCGCGCGTGGAGCTCCTCGATCGTCGTCTCGGTGTCGGGGTGCTTCGGCGCCTCCTTGCCCGACAGCCGCGCGGCCGTGAACTTCGCCGTGTCGCACACCGACTGGACCTGCCGGACGAACGGGTACTGATCGGGCGCAAGCCTCATCTGCAGGAAGACGACGGGATCGAACCCGCGGCTCTTCGCGTTGGCCACGGCGGCCTCGATCCACTTGTCGACGTTCTGCACCATCTTCTTCATCTGGGGGACGCACGCGGTGTACATGCTCATGAAAATCTCCTCGGGATGGTTGGGGGCCAGCATGATAGTCGAAGGCCCTGATGCGTCACGCGCTGCGCGGAGTCGCTGCCCTACTCGTCTTCTTCGCCTCCGTGGGGAATGCGCTCGCCGGACCCGAGACGGCATTGCGTGAGTTCGCGGGCGGCCAGATCAAGAAGGGCGTGCGGACCATCGGCATGGGAGGCGACGGCGCGACGACCGGGAACTACGCGCTCGTGTACCGCGACGCGGGCGGAGCGCTGTTCGACCAGGGCATCGTGCGCTTCCGCGACAACGGGAATCTCTTCACCTTCAGCGCCGTCGGCTTCACCACGCCGACGTTCTGGGACGATGCGGCCTTCTACGTCATCGCCGTCGGGCAGCGAGGGGTCGACGTGCGTGTCTGGGACCTCGTGCCGTCCGCGTCGCACCCGCCGTCGCGCGGCGACCTGTCGGACACGTCCGTCTTCGTGAAGTTCGCCAAGCCGCTGTCTCGGTCGTGGAGCTTCGGCCTCATGGGCGCCTACGAGCTGTCGCAAGCGAACCTGCTTCCGGACGACGGTGCCCCGGCGATCACGTACCGCACGTCGTACCTCCCCTCCGGAGGGGCCGGGCTCCACTGGCATCCGGACGCGCACTGGCAGGCGGGCGTGCGGGTGATCCTCAACCACGACGACGAAACGCGCACGCAGGCCGGGGTGTCACGGTCGGGCTTCTTGCGATCGTACGAGTACAGGCTCGGCGCCGCATACTCTCCGTGGGCAGGCACGCTCTTCGACGCGGGCGCCGTCGCGCTCGATCGGTCGAACGGGCTCGAAGGGACCTCCACGTTCGACGTCCATCCGACCGTGGGTGCCGAGCAAGCGCTGGTCGCGCGGCACGTCTGGGCCCGAGCTGGGCTGGACGAGACGACGTGGTCGACGGGAATGAGCGTCGCGCTCTCGCCGATCAAGGTCGACCTCGCCTATCTCTACGACCTCGCCGCCGCCCGGACGGGCGACGTCTTCGGCCACCACAACACGAGCCTCATCGCGACGATCAACTTCGACTACGAGTCGGTGCTCCGGAAGCGCTAGTTGCACGAAACTTCGTCGCCATCGACTCCCCCGGTGCACTAGTGTGATGCTCAGGTTGGACCCGGCGTCGACGGCATCGAGAAGCTCCGATGCGCTCGTCGGTCGCGTGCTCGCAGACCGTTTCGAGTTGCAGAAGCTCGCCGGCGCGGGCGGAATGGGCCGCGTCTACCGCGCGCGCGACCAGGCCACCGGCGGTGACGTCGCCGTGAAGGTGCTGCCGGGCGACGGCGACGTCGCCCGCTTCGCGCGCGAGGCCGAGGTGCTCGCCTCCCTCGACCACGCTGGAATCGTGCGCCACGTGGCGCACGGCGTGACCCCGGAGGGCTGGCAGTACCTCGCCATGGAGTGGCTGGACGGCGAGGACCTCTCGCGGCGGCTCGATCGCGGCGGCACCCTCCGCGTCGAGGAGACGCTGCTCCTCGCGACCGGCGTCGCCGATGCGCTGTCGGCGGCGCACGCCCGACGCATCGTGCATCGCGACCTCAAGCCCGGAAACCTGTTCCTGGTCGGCGGTCGTCTCGAAGCGGTCAAGCTGCTCGACTTCGGCATCGCGCGCATGCTCTCCGGGGGCGAGCTGACCGTCAGCGGCGCGGTGATCGGCACGCCGCAGTACATGGCGCCGGAGCAGGTGCGCGGGGCGCCGGTCGACGCCCGCGCCGACGTCTACGGGCTGGGCGCCGTGATGTTCCGCTGCCTCGTCGGTCGGCCGCCCTTCGGCGGCGCCCACCAGGTCGCCGTGCTCGCCAAGATCGTGCTCGAGTCTCCGCCGCGGCTGCGAGACTTGTGTCCCGACGCGCCCGCCGACCTGGAGGCGCTGCTCGAGCGCATGCTCTCCAAGGAGCCCGACCTGCGCCCCGCCGACGCGCTCGCACTGCGCGAGGAGCTCGCGGCCATCGGGGCGCCGCGATCGGGCCGGCCGCTCCAGATGCGTGCGGCGGTGACGGGCCGCGAGCGTCGCGTGGCGAGCGTCGTGCTGTGCGCGCGATCCTTCGAGGACGAAACGACGCGGCCAGAGACGATGCAGTCGCCGGCAGAGGACGCCCTCGTGAGGACGATCCGCGAACGGGGAGGGGTAG
>DASVWO010000037.1:0-7467 GCA_036393165.1 Polyangiaceae bacterium
GGCGAGCGCCGAGCGAGAGGTGCGTCGAGTGGGTGCGCAGCACCTCGAAGCCCGTACCGACGTAGGCGCCGAGGCCGGAGTGGTCGTTCGAGAAGGCGCCCGCGGGAATCGTCAGGTTGAAGTAGCTCCAGGCGAAGCCGCCGCCGATGTACGGGCTGAAGTCCGTGTCGGCCGTGTAGTAGCGGCCGCCCATCGAGAATTCGAAGAATCCGTTGACCGCGGCGATCGTGTTGTCATTGTTCGAGCCGCCGCCGAAGCGCATGTCGCCCCCGAGCTCGAGGCGGCCGTTCGCCGTCTCGTAGTGGAGGTCGAGGATGACGCCCGGCGAAGGCGTGAGGCCCTTGTCGACCGGCGGCGTGACGCCCATCAGGCCCATCGCGAACCTGGTGTGGCCTCCCTTGCTCCGCGGGACGCGCGTCTCCTCGCCGACGAGGTTGTCGACCTTCTGGGTCTCCTCGACCGGCATGCCGTGCACGAGGGCGTCGGCGACGCGCGGGGCGGCGACCGGGATCTCCTCGATGTGCTGCAGGCGCAGCGTGCGGCTGTCCACGGTGCTGCCTGCGGTCGCCCCTTCCTCGGCGACCGTGAGCACGACGATGCTGCCCAGCGTGCCGAGCGAGACGCGGAAGTGTTCGCTGGGGGACGGACCCGCGTGCTGGATGGCGTCGCACACGAGCTGCGTCGCGGTGCTGGCGCTCGCCTCGTCGATCCCGTCGTGCTCGCCGAGCCTGCACTGCGGTCGCGTGTCGGCGGCCGGAGCGGGCGCCGGTGCGTCGGTCTTCGTCTCGGTCTCCTCCGGCTCCTGCGCATGGGCGAGGGACGGAGCGAGGGTCGCCAGGACGAATGCGAGGGCCGCGGTTCTCATGGTTCTCGTGGCCCATCGCAACGGATGGGCCACGAGCGATCACGAGCGGATTCGCGAGATTGGCCGGCCCAGGGGGCCGAGCGGAGTCACTCGTTCACGGTCGACATGAAGCGCGCGTCATGTAGGTGACGCGAATCGGGCGCGCAGCGCGACGAGCTGCTCGCGACGGCCAAAGAGGACGAACACCAGGCCGATCAAGAGGACGAGCGGCATCGACGGCCCGTTGTGCAGGATGAAGAGGTGCGTCGTGATGGCGCCGAGCATGACGGCCGAGAGGAGCGCCGCGCCAACCGCCTGCACGCGCGGCACGAGCAGCAGGATGCCTCCGCCGACCTCGAGGATGCCGGTGACGTAGCGGAACCACTGGCCTATGCCGATGACGTCGTAGAGGCCGACCATCTGCGGGTCCCCAGCCAGCTTGTGGCCGCCGGCCATGAAGAACATGCCGGCCAGCAGGACCTGCACGACCCAGAGGGCGATGGTGAGGGGCTTCCCGGGCTTGCGCGTCTCGATCCGGGCGGAGATGCAACTGGCTGCGGTCATGATGGGCTCCTTGTGGGTACGCCCCGTATCGATGCCGCGGCCGTTCCGCCGGTGATGAAAACGAGCCGCAATTCAGCGTTGCGGACGCGCAACCACCGCAGAGCCCCCGAGGGCGCTAGGCAAAGCCGGCGCGGATTGCGCACTCCGCCCAGGGATGACCGGATGGGTGAAGAGGCTCGAGCGCTGGGTGGCGCTCGTCCTCTGCGCGATGCTCTGCCTCGTCGTCGTCCTGGCGACCGTCGAGCTGGGCGTCGTGCTCGCGCGCGACATCCTGTCGCCGCCCGTCCTTTTCCCCGGCATCGACAAGCTGCTGGACCTCTTCAGCGAGGTGATGCTCGTCGTCATGGGCCTCGAGCTCGTGGAGACGATGCGTCACTTCGCGACCGAGGGGGTGGCGCGAGTCGAGGTCGTGATCACCGTCGCCGCCATCGCCCTCGCCCGAAGGATCGTCGTCCTCGAGCCGGGTCACGTACCGACGGCGTCGTTCTTCGGCATGGCCGCGCTCTTCGCCGCGCTGGCCATCGCCTACCGGGCGTTCGTGCGGTAGCCTCTACGCTTGGGGGCACGTTGGCCGCGTTCGATCTCCGTCTGGGCCTGGGTGTGTTTCTCGCGGCTTCCACCGCGGCGTGCACGTTCGTGGCACCACTGAGCGGCCTGACGGGTGCGTCCAGCTCGCAGGAGCAGGACGAGGGGGGCCTGGAAGCCGGAGGCGACGTGGACGCGTCGTCGGACAGCGCGGACCATCCCGACGCAGGCGACGCACCCGAGGACGCGACTATGGACACGACGATGGACGTCGGCGGCGGCGGGGACGTCCTGGCCGATGCCGCGAGCGAGGACGGAGGTGCGCCTCCGGTAGATGCTCCGCCGGACATGCCGTCGACGACGGGGTTCTGCGCGAACGCGGGCGCCCACTTCTTCTGCGCCGACTTCGACGAGGGCAACGTCGGCGCGGGCTGGTCCACCGTCGGGGCAGGCAGCAACGGTCAGCTCGCGCTCGACACGACGACGTCCACGTCGCCGCCCGCGTCGGCGCGCATCGGCGGCGACGCGAGCACGAGCGCGTCGCTGCTGAAATACCTGTCGCCGACGGTTCCCGCGCACGTCCACGTGGACGTCGACGTGATCGCATGTCCGGCCCCCAGCGCGGGCGTCGTGTCGCTGCTCAACGTCGGTCAGGACATGTCGGGGAACACTGGAGAGAACGTCCTGCGCGTCCAGTCCGACGGCACGACGGATTTCATCATCGACGCGTATCCGGGGGACGGCGCCGAGGCCTACAACAAGTACGTCCTCCCGAGCGCGCTCTCGACGACCAAGTTCACGCACGTCACCCTCGACGTCGGGCTGAGCGAGACCAACGGCTCGGTGACGATGAGCTTCGACGGAACGCAGGTGCTCTCGGTCAGCGGCATTCCGACGTCGAGCGCCAACGTGGTGGACAGCTACGTGGTCATCGAGGCGCGGACGTTCCAGGTGACCGCCGCCGCGACGGCCTGGTTCGACAGCCTCACGGTCGACGTGCAGTGACGAAGGTGAAGTCGCGCCCGCGGCCCCCCACCGTCGCGAGGTGAATCCAGAGCATCGCCAGGTTCTCGAGCACCGAGGCGTTGCGCAACGGGCCCGCGTCCACGGGGTCGAAGCCCGCCTGCTTCGCGACCTCGGTCACGAGCTTCTTCGCTTCCGCGTCGTCCGCCGCGAGGAACACCTGCGCGGGGACGCCCGCCCTCCCCGGCTCCTTGTGGAACTCGGCGCCGAAGGTGTTGAAGCCCTTGACGACGCGCGCGCCCGGCGCGGCCTTGGCGATCGCCTGCGCGAGCGATCCCTCCGCCGGAGGCGCCCACACCGGGCCCTCCTGCCACGTGAGCGGGTTGTTGCAGTCGACGACGACCTTGCCGCGCAGCGACGCTGCGAGCGATCGCGCGAGGTCGACCGCCACGTTCGCCGGCAGCGCGAGGAACACGACCTCGCCCCAGACGGCGGCCTCCTCCGGCGCTGTCGCGGACGCATCCTTGCACTGCGCGAGGAGCGCCTTCACGTCGGAGCCCGGCTTCACCCCGAACTTCACGGCGAGCCCGCACTGCGACAGGCGAATCCCGAGGCCCCCGCCGACGTTGCCCGCACCGATGATCGCGACGCGTGTCGAAGCGCTCATGTTAGTCTCCTCTCTCTCGTGAGGGGCCGAGGGTACGCCCAAAGCGTGCTAGTGGTGCAGCGCTCTCTCTCACGGAGGCCCGCGCCATGGCGAACACGACCGTCCCCGACAAGTTCCTGCCGATGCTCAAGGAGAAGAAGGCGCTCGCGCACCTCGCGACCGTGATGCCCGATGGGTCGCCCCAGGTGACGCCCGTCTGGTTCTTCTACGAGAACGGGAAGTTCATCGTGAACACGGCGCGCGGCCGCGTGAAGGACAAGAACATGACGAAGAACGCCCGCGTGGCGCTGTCGATCGTGGATCCGGACAACGGATACGCGCACGTCGCGGTGCGCGGGAAGATCGTGAACGTCACGGAGCAGGGTGCCGATGCGAGCATCGACGCGCTCGCGAAGAAGTACCTCGGCGTGGACAAGTACCCGGGCCGGAAGGCCGGCGAGGTCCGCGTCATCTACGAGATCGAGCCGACGTCGATCGCGACGATGGGCTGACCCGTGCCGCTGCCGCTCGAGGACGAAGAGGCGCTCGCTTTCGCCGAGCAGGGAAGCGCGCCCGCACGCGACGTGCGCGCCGAGGCAGCCGCCGTGCGCGACCGGGCCTTCGGGCGCGTCGTGACGTACTCGCCCAAGGTGTTTCTGCCGCTCACGAACCTGTGCCGCAACCGGTGCGACTACTGCTCCTTCCGCCGCTCGCCAGGCGAGGCGGGTGAGTGGACGATGACGCACGCGGAGGTCGAGCAGCAACTCACGCGCGCGAGGGAGCTCGGATGCGGCGAGGCCCTCTTCTGCCTCGGGGACACGCCGGAGAAGGCGTTCTCGGCCTACCGGCGCACGCTCACGGCGATCGGCCACGAAAGCACGGTGGAGTACCTGCACTGGGCGGCGACGGCGGCGCTCGCGCACGGCCTCCTCCCGCACACCAATGCGGGGATCCTGGACGAGGGCGAGATGCTTCGCCTGCGGCCGGTGAACGTGAGCCTCGGCCTGATGCTCGAATGTTCGAGCCCGCGGCTGTGCGAGCCGGGGATGCCTCACCACCGCGCGCCGGACAAGCGTCCCGAGAAGCGGCTCGCGATGATCGCGTCGGCGGGCGCCCTTCGCATCCCGTTCACCACGGGCATCCTCGTCGGCATCGGGGAGACGCGGCGCGAGCGCGTCGAGAGCCTGCTCGCGATCCGGCGGCTGCACCGCGCGTACGGGCACGTGCAGGAGGTCATCGTGCAGAACTTCCGCGCCGTCCCGGGCGTGCCGATGGAGCATGCGCCGGAGCCGGACGAGGAAGAGGTGACGTGGTCGGTGGCGATGGCGCGGCTCATCCTCGACGCGGACGTGTCGCTGCAGGCGCCGCCCAATCTCAACCCGGCGGCGGCCGAGGCGCTGCTCGCGTCGGGGCTGAACGACTTCGGGGGCATCTCGCCGGTGACGCCGGACTACATCAACCCGCGGCACCCGTGGCCTCACGTCGACCGGCTCGGCGAAGCGTGTGCGCGAGCGGGCTTCACGCTGCGTCCGCGCGCGCCCATCTACGATCGCTTCGTCGGGCGCGCGGGCTTCCTCGACCCACGGCTCGCCGAGCCGACTGGCGTCGTGCAGGAGCGGCTGGCTGCCGCGGGTGCATCGTGAGCCTCGATCGCCTCTTCGACGGCGTCGCTCGCGACGTGCGCACCGTGCTCGATCACGCGCTCGAGGGACGAGAGATCGAGGTCGAGGAGGCCGTGACCCTCTGCGGGGCGCGGGGCGTGTCGCTGCACGCGCTCGTGGCCGTCGCGGATCAGCTGCGTCGCGAGCAGGTGGGTGATCGCGTCGGGTACGTGGTCAACCGGAACATCAACTTCACCAACGTGTGCGTGAAGGCGTGCCGCTTCTGCGCCTTCTCGCGCACGCGCCGCAGCGAGGAGGGATACTTCCTTCCCGTCGAGGAGGTCGTCCGTCGCGTGGTCGAGGCGCACACCTTCGGGGCGACCGAGGTGTGCATCCAGGCGGGCCTCGCGCCCGGCGTCGATGCGCGCTTCTACGTCGACGTGCTGCGAGCGATCCGCGCGGCCGCGCCCGATCTCCACGTGCACGCGTTCTCGCCGGAGGAAGTGAAGTACGCGGCAAGCCAGGGCGGGGGATCCATCCGGAAGGTCCTCGAGGACCTGAAGGACGCGGGCCTCGGATCGCTGCCGGGGACGTCGGCCGAGGTGCTCGACGATCGCGTCCGCGCGCGCATCGCCCCCGGGCGGATCACGACCGCCGAATGGATCGAGGTCGTGACGACCGCGCATGCGATCGGGCTGCCGACGACGTCGACCCTGATGTACGGGCACGTCGAGAGCGACGCCGAGCGCATGCGGCACCTGGCTCTGCTGCGGTCGATCCAGAGGGAGACCGGCGGGTTCACCGAGTTCGTGCCGCTGTCCTTCGTGCACGAGGAAGCGCCGATGACGCTGCGCAAGCAGCTTCCGGAGCTCCGTCCCGGCCCCACGGGAGACGACGTGGTCCGTCTCTACGCCATCGCACGACTCGTGCTCGGCAGCAGCATCCGTAACCTCCAGGTGTCCTGGGTGAAGGACGGCATGCGGCAGGCGCAGTGGCTGCTGGGGTGCGGAGCCAACGACTTCGGGGGGACGCTCATCAACGAGAGCATCTCCACCTCGGCGGGTGCTTCGCACGGGCAGCTGCAGACGCCCGCGACGCTCCAGCGGGCGATCCGCGATGCCGGTCGAGTCCCATTCGAGCGGAACACTCGCTACGGCGTGGTGCGCGAGGTCGCGAGGGACGCGACCGCGGGCGAGGCGCATCCCCTCGACGCCGTCGAGGACGCCGACGCGACGTTCGGCAGCTACGCGACGCTCACGCGTGACGACCGCTTCCGCTTCCGCCTGCCGGTCGCTGCGTCGTGATGCGCCGGTGATCGTCGGGCACGTCGACGTCGAAGGCGACGCGCTCGTTCTGCACGACGGCCGCGCGCAAGCCTGCGTCGCGCGCCGCGGCCATGTGGGCCTCGAAGCTATCGGTCCGGCCGAAGCAGGTGGGCATCGCGGTGGGAGGCGCCATCCCCAGCGCGTTGGTGTGGTGTCCCAGGTGATCGCGGACGAGCACGACGTCATGTTGCTCGAGCGCGGCGAGGATCTCGTCGACGTCGCGGCGCTCGATGCGGGGGAGATCGGCCATCAGCACGATGGCCGCCGCTGCCCCGCGTCGCGCCACCTCGGCGAGCGCGCGATCGACCACGTCCGCCAGAGAGCCTCTTCCCTCGTCGAGGAGAACCGCGGCGCCGCGCGCGGCCGCGATGTCCTCGACGTCGGCGCCGTCGGTGGCCACGAGAACTCCCTCGAGCGCCGAGGCGCGCAGCACCTCGAGCACGTGCTCCAGCAGCGAGCGGGCGAATCGAGCGCGCGCCGCCTCGTCGAGCGCGGGACTGAGGCGTGACTTGCCGCGCGACAGAGACTTCGCCGGCACGACGGCCCAGGTGGGTCGACTCATCGCGCGACCCGCTCGGCGAAGGCGAGGATCTCGCGGGCCAGCCGGAGCCGGTCGTCGCGCGAGCGCATGATCGTCGCGGTGCCGTGGACCGGAATGGACGAGACGGTGGGCTCGTCGCCGCGTTCCACGACGACCGCGCGTACGAGACCCTCGTAGTGCCGGACGACCGCTCCGGCCGACGCGGGCTCGCCCGCGATGTCCGGGATCATCGTCGCCAGCGGGCCCTTGACGGCGGAGCCGCCGACGATCGGACTGAGAGCGACGACGGGCCGCCGCGCGATGGCATCGCGTACGCCCCGCAGCGCGAGGATCGGATCCACCGACACGTAGGGGTTCGAGGGCCCCACCACGACGAGATCGCACGCGTCGATCGTCTCGATCACGCCGGGTGCGGGCACGAGATCGCCCTCGAACCGGACGCGACGCACGCGCGGCTC
>DASVWO010000038.1:0-6510 GCA_036393165.1 Polyangiaceae bacterium
CGTCGACGGCGCGCACTTCTCGTGGTCCGAGGGCCACGCCGCGCGCATTCCGCTCGGCACGCTGTTCGCGGGGCAGCACCGCGAGGCGCTGGTGCGCATGGCGATCGCATCGAGGGTGCGCTCATCGTAATCGAGCCCCACGCCGAGCGACGTCACCTGCGCGCCCAGCGAGAGCGACCGCTCCGCCAGCTCTCCGAGAGCCTCCGGCGACGACGGGCCGACGTTCGCCTGCCCGTCGGAGATCATCACGATGCGCCGCACCGGGTGGTCCGCCGGAGCCTGCGCCACGTGGCGCTCCGCGAGAGAGAGCCCGTCGAACATGTTCGTCGAGCCGCCCGTGCCCAGCTCCGCGATGTGCGAGAGGACGCTCGCGCGCGTCTCCGGCGTGAGCCTCACGGGGGCGACGAGCGGACGCGCCGTGTCGCTGAAGACGTCCACGGAGAGGATGTCGCCGTCGGCCAGCTTGTTCACGATGGTCGCGGCCGACGCGCGCGCCGCCTGGATCTTCGCGCCCTCCATCGAGCCCGACACGTCGATGACGAGTGCCAGGTCCACCGGCGCCCGCACGCGCGCCCGCGCCCACTCGGGGACGTCGACCCAGACGCCGATGAAGCCGTCGCCTCCGCGCGCGAGCACCACGTCGCTGTCCGGCTCGGCGTGGATCCAGGTGCTTCCGGTCGCCACCTGCGGTTCGTCGGCCGCCGCCGGCCCGCTCGCCCCCACGATTCCCATGCCCACCAGCACCGCCAACGCCGCCACCCTGCGCATCGCCGACTCCTTTCCGACCTCCCCTCTGGACGGGTGGCGGGGCGAAAGGATCTGCGCGCGTGATAAAAGGCGGGCCTCCATGGGCCTCGCCTTCGACGCCGACTACTTCCGCAGGTTCTACGAGTCGCGCCGCACGCGCGTGTACGGACGCGAGCAGGTCGACCACCTCGCCCGCGGCGTGACCGGCCTCGTGCAATGGTTCGGCGGCGACATCGACGGCGTGCTCGACGTGGGGGCCGGCATCGGCCTCTGGGGCGAGTGGCTCCGCGAGCACATGCCGCACGTCGCCTACCGGTCCGTGGACGTCAGCGACTACGCCTGCCGCCGCTACGGGCACGAGCGGCGCGACATCTCCCGGTGGCGCGCGCGCGAGCGGTTCGACCTGGTCGTCTGCCAGGGGGTCCTGCCGTACCTGGACGACGACGCGTGCGCCCGCGCCGTCGCCAACATCGCCGCCATGTGCCGCGGCTTCCTGTACCTGGAGGCCATCACGTCGCGGGACCTTCGCGAGGTGTGCGATCGTGCGCGGACGGACGTGTCGGTACGCGCGCGTCCGGCGAGCTTCTATAGGCGCATCCTGAAGCGCTGGTTCGAACCGCTGGGCTGCGGCGTCCACCACGTCCGGGGAGGCGACAAAGTCTTTTACGATCTGGAGCGAGCCTGAGAGTACGCTTGTACGTATGCGGTACCTGTACGGAGACTCCGTCCCGTTCCCGCCGCAGTACGACTTTCTCGCGGCGCTCGAGGCGTTCTGCACCCAGGCCGCCCGCGTCGTCCGGCTCGACGCCGAGGCGCGGGCGCTGCGCAAGTCGGCGGAAGAGGCGGCCGTCACGCGGGCGCGCTCCGTGGAGGAGCTCGAGGCGTTCCACCGCGAGGCTCTCGGCGCGCTGCGCGATGCGGCGAAGGACTCGGCGCAGCCGCTGGTGCACGACTACGTGCGTCAGGTGGCAGACCTGGCGACCCGCATCGCCGAGGACGCACGACGCATAGCGCTCGCCACGAGCGACCGCGAGTCCGCCCAGACGCGCGGCGAGTGCGACAAGCGCCGCAACGAAGCACGCGACGCGCTCGAGAAGCTCTTCGCGGCCGTGCGCCTTCCGGTCAACGAGACGCAGATCTCGATGACGCTGGCCGACGGTCGCAACGACATGTCCGCCTCGCTCACCTACGAGGGCGGCATCTTCGCGTCTTTCACCCTCGGATCGGGCGAGGTGAGCGACTGGAGCGCGCCACGCCACGTCCGCGAGCTCGCGCAGCAGGTGACCCTTCCGGTCGGCGTGAAGCGCAGCATGTTCAAGCGCACGGTGGCGCCCGAGACGATCACGCTCGACGAGTACGTCTTCGGCGGCTTCGAGCTGAAGGACGATCGCGCCGAGATCCGCCTGCGCCGGCGCGCGCAGGAGCCTGACTCGCTCGTCTTCACCCTGAGGCGCATCGAGGACAAGCTGAGGGCCGAGGTGCATCACCCCGACGACCCGGAGGCGGAGTCGGGGCTGCCCGCGGTGCTCGACCACAGCTCGGCCGTCGAGGTCGAGCGGCTCTGGCAGCTCCTGCGGCAGGCGTGCGCGCCGGTCATCGCGAAGAAGAAGCGCCTCGTGCGCCTGGTCCTCGCGGGCAACGACGTGTTCGAGAACGACCTGGGAACCGACGTCGTCGCGCACATCGTGTCGACCATCGCGCCCATCGTGTCCGAGGTCGCCAAGCGCAGCCCGAACGTGCACGAGCTCTCGCTCAAGGTGGAGAACGACAGCGGCCGGCGCGAGGAGATCTACCTGCGCAAGGCGCAGCTGGTGAGCGTGCTCTCGAGTGTCACGCCCAAGGAGCGCGGCGTGTTCGATCCGCTGGGGCTCATCGCGTCCGGGCCGCGCGATTCGGCCGAGTCGATCTCCGACGAGGCGATCCTCGGCGAGTGATCAGGCCAGCACCGCGAACTTGAGGTATCGGCCCTCGGGGAACGCGGGCAGGGTCGGATGGTCGGGCCCCGCGCCGTGAAGCGCGAGCAGGCGCAGGTCGTCGCGCCCGAGGGCGGAGTCGTCCAGCGTCGAGAGGAACGCCTCGGCGTCGACGTGGCTCGAGCACGACGCTGCGCAGAAGGTTCCCCCCGGCGCGAGCACCGCGGCGCACGCCGCGTGCAGCTTGCGATAGGCCGACAGAGCGCGGGGCACCGCCTTCTCGTTCGGCGCGAAGCTGGGCGGATCGCTGACGACGAGGTCCCAGGTCTCGCGACGCGCGCGGGCGCTGTCGAGGAATGCGAACGCGTCTGCCGTCACGAAGGCGTGCGCCCGCGCCTCGAGCCCCGCAGCCCGGAACGACGCCTGCGCCGTCGCGTGGGCGGCGGCCGCGACGTCGACGCTCGTCACGTGCGTGGCTCCGCCGAGGACCGCGGCCATCGAGAACCCTCCGGCGTACGAGAAGAGGTTGAGCACGCGGCGTCCTCCGGCCATCTCCCGCACGCGCCGCCGGTTCTCGCGCTGATCGAGGAACGCGCCCGTCTTCTGTCCGCGCGCCAGATCGACCACGAACGGCATCCCGTGCTCGCGCACGACCAGCGACGCGGGCGGTGCCTCCCCGTGCACGGTCACCAGCTGGGGCGCTTCCCCCTTCGCGCTCGTGCGGTGCACGATCGACGTCGCGCCGAGCGCTGGCGCGAGCGCGCGCACGAGGTCCTCGACGCGCGCGCCCGCCGCGTCTCCGTCGGTGCGCACGACGGCGACCGGGCCGTAACGGTCCACGACGAACCCGGGGATCCGGTCCCCCTCGCCGTGAACGACGCGATACGCGTCGGTGTCGCCGCCGTGAAACAGGCGTGCCCGGAGCGCCACGGCGGCTCGAGCGCGCTTCTCCCACAGCGCCGCGTCCAGAGGCGAACGGCCGCGTGTCCAGAGTCGCACCGCGATGGGCGAGCTGGGATCGACGAGGCCTCGCCCCACGGGCGTGCCATCGCCGGTGAAGACCTGCACGACCTCGCCGGCGCGCGCTCCCTCGAGGCCTCTCCCAACCGCCTCACGCCACACCCACGGATGGCCGTGTGCGATTCCGGGTGGCGCCGTGCGCGCACGCAGCACGACCTCCCGCACGCCACCGTCCGCCGGCACTTTTTCGCGCATGCATCACGGCCTCTGCCTCAACGGCGTCTCGGCGTCGAGCCCCCTCTGGCGGCTCATAGCCGTTGTGCCAGGGTGCGCCGGCGGCGGGCGGCGAGCCAGGTTGGGAGTAGGAGCGGGTCGCATCGAATTGGAACGGGCGCGTCGTGCAATCGTTGACGCCGCACCTTGATCCCCAGCAAGCTGTCGGGCCCCTGCGGCTCGCACGACCTTTGCTCTCTACCTCGGCCGGTGCGGCCCCGTTTCGCCGGCCGGTGCGAGAGAAGTGACGGAACGGGCGAGCGGCGGGCATCCGGACGGGGGGGGGACGCCGCATCGGAAGTACAGGGCAAACCCACGGACGGAGACGCGAAGCACGATGAGCAAGAAGGGTCGTCGCGCGAGACAGAAGAGGCGGGGGTCGATGGCGCCCTCGCCGCTGGCGATGGAGCAAGTGACCTCGTCGGAGGTGGACGCGAGCACGTCCGCCCCGCCGCCCGCCGTCGAGATGGTCGAAGCGGTCCCGCCGCCTCCGCTCGTCGACGAGCCGATCGAGACCCCGTCCGAGCGCCCGCCGCAGGGCCCCGCCACCGAGACGCCGCTGGCATTCGCCGCGAAGGACTCCGTGCCGCCGGAGGACTCCAGCTTCCCGCCGGTCGACCTGGACAGCCACTTCTTCAATCCGACGCCCGAGACCGATGACACCCACGAGCGCGACCCGCGCATGGTCCTCAAGCTCGGGCCGGAAGCCGCGCGTCGCCGGGCGCAGTTCCAGAAGTACGTGAAGATCGCGGTCGCGGCCGCGTCCGTGCTCTGTCTGGCGGCGCTGGTGAAGGGGGCGGTCTCGCGCAACCACGACGAACCGACCTTGCACCACACGTCCGCCGCGCTGGTCGCGCCGCCTCCGCCGCAACTGGTTCAGACCGCAGCCCCCGCGGTCCAAGAGGTCCCGGCCCCCCCCGAGCGGCCGGCCGCCCCCGCCGAGCCGCAGGGCACCGCCCCCGTCGAGAGTGCAGTCGCCGCTCCCGCGCCTGCTCCGACCGAGCAAGCCCCCGCCGCTCCCGCAGCATCGGTCGCCGAAGAAGCCGCGCCGACGGCGACCGACACGGCGGAGGCGCCCGCGCCGGACCCGAAGGAGGCCGCCAAGGCCAAGCGCGCCTCTCAGACCGCTCTGGAACGCGGGAAGCTCGCCGCCGCCATCGAGGCCGGCGAGCAGTCCGTGGCGCTCGACCCGACGGACGCCGAAGCATGGCTCATCCTCGGCGCGGCCTACCAGGAGAAGGGCGACCAGAAGAACGCCCGCCGCTCCTTCAAGTCGTGCCTCGAGCAAGGCAAGCGCGGCCCGAAGTGGGAATGCGCCCAGATGCCGCACTGATCAAGCGTCACCCAAGCGACCCGTGCGTTGACTCTCCGTGACGCGCCGGCTACATGCGCGGCGTGTTCAAGAAGGTCTGCCTGTTCGCCGGCAACGCCAACTCCGAGCTGGCCGCGGCCATCGGGCAGTACCTGGAGACGCCGATCGGCAAGTGCCGCGTGACGCGCTTCTCGGACGGCGAGAGCTTCGTGGAGATCGGCGAGAACGTGCGCGGAGTCGACGCGTTCGTCGTCCAGTCCACGTGCACGCCGACCAACGACAACGTGATGGAGCTGCTCATCATGGCCGACGCGCTGAGGCGCGCGTCGGCAGGCTCGATCACCGCCGTGATGCCCTACTACGGCTACGGGCGGCAGGACCGCAAGGTCGCCCCCCGCACGCCCATCACGAGCAAGCTCGTGGCAGACCTGATCCAGACCGCCGGCGTCAGCCGCGTCGTGTCGGTCGACCTGCACGCGGGTCAGATCCAGGGGTTCTTCAACATCCCCTTCGACCACCTCTACGCGATGCCGGTGTTCCTCGACGACTACCTCAAGAAGCGGTTCGACTCGGCGGCCGTCTTCGTCTCGCCGGACGCCGGCGGCGTGGAGCGCACGCGCGCGTACTCGAAGCGTCTGGGCGCGTCGCTCGCCATCGTCGACAAGCGGCGCGAGCGCGCCAACGTGAGCGAGGTCGTGAACCTCATCGGCGAGGTCAAGGGCAAGGACTGCATCATCATCGACGACATCATCGACACGGCGGGCACCCTCTGCGGCGCCGCCCAGGCCCTGGCCGACAAGGGGGCCAGGAAGGTCGTCGCGTGCGCCACCCACGGGGTGCTCTCCGGGCCCGCCGTGCAGCGCATCGCCGAGTCGCCGCTGAGCGAGGTGATCGTGAGCGACACGATTCCCCTCTCGGAGCAGGCCAAGGCGTGCCCGAAGATCAAGCAGCTGTCGATCGCGCGTCTCCTGGGGGAGGCCATCAAGCGGATCCACAGCTCGGACAGCGTCTCCTCGCTGTTTGCCTGAGGGGCCGAGCGGGGGGCGGTGGGAGGTTCAGAGCGCGGCGCGGAGCTCGAGCCCGGGCTCGACCGCGACCCCGACCGCGACCCCGACCGCGACCCCGACCCCGACCGCGACCGCGACCCCGACCCCGACCCCGACCGCGACCGCGACCCCGACCCCGACCGCGACCGCGACCCCGACCCCTACCTCGACCTCGGCCGCGACCTCGACCTCGGGCGCTCGGCGTTCATGTTTGCGGCTCCATGCCGAGCGCGAAAGGAACGCGCCACCTCCTCGCTCG
>DASVWO010000039.1:0-6915 GCA_036393165.1 Polyangiaceae bacterium
CGGGTGCACCGGCCACACCTTGCCCTCGAGCCGCTTGCTGACCCAGACTTTGTTGTGCGCGTCGACGATCACGGCGCCGACGCCGTCGATGGATTCGACCAGCGCCAGACCTTTCTCAGGCCCCAGGATGAACACGGCGTCGTCGATCTCATCGGCTTGCAGCGCCGTCGGCGCCCAGATCGTGACGCTGCGCGACGCCGTCGCCGGGTACCCCGTGTGCGGGTCGATGATGTGGTGATACCGCTTGCCGTCGACGATGTACGACCGCTCGTAGTCGCCGGCGGTGCTGAAGGCGTGGTCGGTCACCTGCATCAGGGCGAAGTAGTCGCCCTCGGGCCCGCGCGGGTCGCGGATGCCCGCCTGCCACGGCTTGCCCTCGGGCTTCTCACCGTGCGTGAAGAGGTCCCCCCCCGCCTGCACGAAGAACGACGTGAGCCCCGCGTCCGCCAGCACCTTGGCCGCCTTGTCGACCGCGTACCCCTTGGCGATCCCGCCCAGCCCGATATGCGTACGCGGATCGTCGATCATCACCGTGTGCGCCGCCGCGTCGAGCTTCACGTGCTTGTACCCGACGTCCTTGAGGCGCGCGCGCACGTCCGCCGCCGCGGGCGGGTGCGGGTCGAGGTCCTGATCGAACTTCCACAGGCCGTGCAGCGTCTCGAAGGTGATGTCGAAGCACCCGCTGCTGATGTCGCTCGCGTGCAGCGCTTCCTGGATGACGCCGAACGTCTCGTCGCCCACCTGGACCGGCTGCTTGCCGGCCGCCGCATTGATGCGTGAGACCTCGCTCTCGGGGTCCCAGGTCGTCATGAGCTTCTCGATGCGCACGATCTCGGCGGTCGCTGCGTCGAACGCCGCGTGCACCGCCGCCTGGCCCATCGTCGGGGTCGTGTACGCCGCGAAGGTGAGGTGCGTCCCCATCGCGTGGCCCTCGCCGCTCACCTTCTCGGGTGCGAACGCCGGCGCCTCCGCCGGGGCGCTGCTCGAGGACACCACCGGAGGTGCCGCGCTCGCCTCGGCCGTCGGAACCGCTACTGCCGCCGCCTTCTGCGGGGCCTGCTCCCGGCAGCCTCCCCCTGCGAGCAAGAGCGTCAGCGCCAGCGGCAACGAGGATTTCATTGGCGCCCACCCGCCTCGATAGCACAGGATGCCCCCCACCATGCCCCTCGCGCCGGACCTCGCCTCAGCCATCGACAGCGCCGTCGACGCGGACGCGAAGGATCTCGCGTCCGTCGCCTCGCGCATCCACGCTCACCCCGAGCTCCGCTTCGAGGAGCACATGGCCAGCGCATGGCTGAGCGAGCTCGTGTCGTCCCGGGGCATCGCCGTCGAGCGCGGGGTCGCCGGCATGCCCACGGCGTTCCGAGCTCGCGCGGGCAGCGGGGCCCCGCGCGTCGCGATCCTCGCCGAGTACGACGCGCTCCCGGGCGTGGGTCACGCCTGCGGGCACAACCTCATCGCCGCGGGTGGCGTCGGCGCATTCCTGGCGGTCGCCCGCGTCGTCTCCCGCACCGGAGGCGAAGTGGTGCTCCTCGGCACGCCCGCCGAGGAGGGAGGCGGCGGGAAGATCCGGATGATCGAGCAGCGCGTCTTCGACGGCATCGACGCCGCGATGATGTACCACCCGTTCGATCGCGACCTCATGGCGCACACCGCCCTGGCGTCCCTCTGGATCACCATGGAGTTCCAGGGCATCCCCTCGCACGCCGCCGCCGCGCCCCACGTGGGCCACAGCGCTCTCACGGCGTGCATGGACACCTTCCGCCTCATCGACGGCCAGCGCGTGCACTTCCGCGACGGGGTGCGCGTGCACGGGTTCATCACCGAGGGGGGCCAGGCCGTGAACATCATCCCCGAGCGCGCAGCCTGCGAGTTCAGCGTGCGCGCCCGCGACGGCGAGGAGCTCGCGCGCGTTCGCGCCATCGTCGAGCGCTGCGCCCGCGCCGCGGCCATGGCGAGCGACGTCACCCTCACGACGGGGGTGCGCCAGGGCTACCGCGACATGAAGAACAACATGACGCTGGCGCGCCGCTTCGGGACGCACCTGAAGGACCTCGGCGCCGCGCCCCTCGAGACGGACGACCGCGTCGGCGCCGGCAGCACCGACATGGGCGACGTGTCCCACGTGGTGCCCTCCATCCACCCGTACCTGGCGATCGTCGACGAGAACGCTGCCCTCTGCCACGAGGTCAGCTTCGCGGCAGCCGCAGGGAGCGATCGCGGCACGAACACCGCGCTTCGCGCCGCCAAGGCGCTCGCCCGCACCGCCGCCGAGTTCCTCGCCGACTCCGAGCTCCGCTCGGCCGTCAGCGCGGAGTGGGCAGGCCGGCGCGGTCCAGGACGGTGACGTCGATCTTCAGCCGGCTCGCGTGGTGGAGGATCGCTTCCACCATCGCCCGGCCGTCCGCCACCTCCGGCAGACGCTCGAAGCTCCCGTCGTACAGCTCGAACCCGGTGCGCACCCCGTCGAGCACGATGCGGGTCACCTGAGGCCACCCCCACCGGCGGGCCCGCGGGATCGTCATGTAGAGGTAACGCGCCTCCACCCAGTCGTCGGTCACGATGACCCCGCGCATGTGGGTCCGGAGGACCGTCGCAAGCGCGCTCACCATCAGCACGACGGCGATGACGCTCACCGAAAGCGGGCGCAGCCGGTCGCCCTCGACGGCCCACACGAAGAGCTTCGAGCTCGTCGGCGCGTTGTACGCGTACGCCGTGACGATGCCGAAGATGATGGCCGCCCCGAGGTAGATCGCCGACGGGATGCGCGACTTCAGCGGCGGCCCGAACTTGACCTTCTCCCCCGCCGACGGGGGCTCGTAGGTCATCTCGAAGCGCGCGATCGTCCCGTTGACGTCGGTGATGCTGATCCGGTCGCCGTCCTCGTCGACCCGGGTGTTCCCCCCCCGCTCCTCCGTTACCGGCTGCGCGCTCTGCACGTTGTCATGGTGACACGACGCCGTGGGCGGCGCTTGGGTCACACGCTCGGGCCCGGGTCCCTTCCAGACCGGCGGTACTCTCGCAGGCTCGCCATCTCCCCCTTGCTGGGGTTGATGACGAACAGACCGTGGTCGCCGTCGAGGAGGGCGATGTCGCCGTCGGACGCCCACCGGAAGAGCCCCTGCACCTCCACCACCGCCGGGATGTTCATGAGCTTCAGCAAGGCTCGCAGCCTAGGTCCGCTCGCGCGCTCCGAAAGGGCGATGCCCACCGGTTGCGACCGCGCGCTCACCAGCAGGTCGAACACCGTGAGCGTGTCTCCCACCAGGATCGCCTTGCTCGGCAGGACCGTCCTCTTGTCCCCCTCGGCGAGCATCGTCAGCGCATCGCAGAGGTCTTCGATGTCCCGGGCGCGCTCCTCCAGGTAGGGGTCGCGCGTGTAGGACACGGCGGTGCGCGTCACGTCTCGCGCCACCTGGGCGAGGGCGTGGGCCAGCCCATCGGCCGCGAGCTCCATCGCCCGCTCCCGGAAGCGCATGTCGCCGAGGATCTCGGTGTACGTCCCGAGGAAGCTCGCCTCCTTCCCGAGGCCGATGGCCGTCGCGCGCTCGGTGAGACCCCGGATGGCCTTGTCGGCTACGTCGAAGGCCCCTTTGAGGAGACGCACGTCCGACTCCGCGCCGCGCTTCCCGATGGGCTTGCGCTCGCTCGGCCTCGTCGGGGGTCGCCTCAGGGCTGCCATGGCGCCGAGGGCGCGTCCCACCATGACGGGCCGCCCCGTCAGCGTGACCTTGCGCGTCCCTCCACCCGCACGCCGGGCCCTCTTCTCTCTCGCCTCGTCGATCAGCTCGGCGTGCCGCACCCCGGCCGCGATGAGCCCCCCGAGGGCCGTCAGCATCTCCACGTCGTGGTCGTCGAAGGGCCTCGCCTTCCTCTGGACCACCAGCGCGCCGACCGGGCCGTTCTTGCCACGGATGGGCACCGCGAGGAACGCCGGGAACCGCTCCTCCCCGAGCTCGGCGAAGTGCTTGTACGCCCCGTGCTGCTCGGCGGTCTCCATCGAGATGGGCCGCATGTACTCGACGGCCTCCCCCGTGATGCCCTCGCCGATGCGAAGGCGCACCTGCCCGATGGCCGCCGTCGAGAACCCCACGTTCCCGCGCATCACGAGCTCGCTCTTGTCGCCCTCGAGCACGTAGAGGGAGCACACGTCCGCATCGAGGATGACCGCGATGCGCCGCGGGGCCTCGTCGAGCAGCGTGAGGAGGGGCATCGGGCGGGCGGTGAACCCCACGAAGTCGAGGACCCCGTCCAGCCGCTTGTTCCCTCGCTCGTGGACCTTGGGTCGGGGCCCGCCCGGCGAGGGCCGAGACGTCGGAGGCGGCGGCACGCGCGTCGACATCTTGCCGAAGTATAGGCTATGGGACACCTCGCCATGCCCCAGAACCTCCGCTTCCCGTCCGTCGAGTGGTGCGCCGCGTACAAGGACGCGATCAACGCCAACCCCAACTACAAGGAGGCGGGGCGCGACTGGACGCACGGGCCCGTCGCGATGGTCGTGACCGCCGACCCCTCCATCGGCATCGCCGAGGACACGGCCATGTGGCTCGACGTCGAGCGCGGCAGCTGCAAGGACTGCAGGCTCGTGTCGCGCCAAGAGGCGGAAAATGCCGCGTTCGTCATCGTCGCGAACTACGCGCGGTGGAAGGAAGTCATCCGCAAGCAGCTCGATCCGACGAAGGGCATGATGCAAAACCGCCTCAAGCTGACGAAGGGGCACATGCCGACGATGGTGAAGTACGTGACCGCGTCGAAGGAGCTCGTCGAGTCGACGACGAAGGTGCCGACTCAGTTCGTCGACGAGTGAGATCGATCACGCGATCGGTTTGGGCTCGGGACCCAAACCAACCACCTGAGCGATGTGTGTCCATCAACCACTCCATTGCGTCGATCATGAAGAGAGAACTTGACGTCAACCTATAAGTTCTTCGATCATCACGATCGTGAACGCGCATGCAGCGCCGCCGGTGGTGCTGGTCGCCGATGACGAGCCGACGATGTTGGAGCTCGTCTCTCGACACCTCCGGGCGATCAGCCAGCCGAAGCTCGAAGTGATCGAAGCGTCCGACGGTGACGAAGCGTGGAGGCTCGCGCGCGAGAAGCTCCCCGACCTCGTCGTGCTCGACGTGATGATGCCGGGCATGAGCGGCTGGGAGGTCTGTCGCAAGATCCGTCAGGACGCATCGCTCGCTCACACGGGCGTGCTCATGCTGACCGGGATCGGCGAGAGCTTGAACGAGACGACGAGCCCCCTCTTCGGGGCCGACGAGTACATCGACAAGCCGTTCGACTTCGAGGCGCTCGATCAAAAGGTCGTCGACGTCCTCACGAAGAGGGCGGCCCAGAGAGAAGCAGTCCCTCGCCACGTTGTTGACAACGGGGCGGGAGGTCCGGCGAAAGCTGCGTCACGCGCTCGCTCGAAGAGCAAGCCGTCCGCCAAGAAGGCCAAGCCGGCAGCAGTGAAAGCGAAACGGAAGCACAAGGGATCCGCGAAAGCGGAGAAAGGTAAGCGAACCATGGCTGCGAAGAAGGGTGCCAAGAAGGCGAAGAAGGCGAAGAAGGGCTCGAAGAAGGGCAAGAAGAAGTAAGCCCGCTTCGATCGATACTTTCGCGCGCGGGGCTTTGGCGCGCGATGCACGCTCTCGCCGTTTGAGCTCATTCCTCAGCACGACTTCGCGCATCCCAGCAGCCCTGGGACGTCGAGGCGTGGAAGGGGGGACAGTCCCGTAGGGGACGGCTCGAGTGATTCGCCGAGCGTGAGTTGTGAGTTGCCCCAGGATGTAGCGGGCGCGCGTCCGTGGCCCCTCCTCGTGAGGAGGCGGCGGGCCGCGCGGTCGTCGACGTCTATCGCGAGAATGCTCCCCGGCCTTCGGGCCGGGGCTTCTCCCCTGGCGGCAAATCACGACGAACATCTTGCCTGTGGGCGCGAGGTTCTCCTCTCGTCCCGGGGGCCGAAGGGGAACGCCGGAAGCGACGACTGCCGGCTGTTCCCGCTTCGGCGAGCTTGCCTTGCGCATGGCGATGTTTCGTGTACGAAGTATCGCCATGCCCACGCCGTTCACACAAGAGCACGCGCAGTTCCGCCAGACGGTCCGGAGCTTCTGCGAGAAAGAGCTCGCGCCCCACGTCGCCGAGTGGGAAAAGGACGAGGTCTTCCCTGCCTGGGTCTTCAAGCGGGCGGGTGAGCTCGGGATCCTCGGCGCGCACTACCCGGAAGAGGTGGGCGGGGCCGGCGGCGACTACTGGTTCAGCGTCGCCAAGAGCGAAGAGCTTCCCCGCTGCCTGATGGCCGGCGTGTCGATGGGCCTGCTCGTCCAGGCGGACATGGCGACCCCGGTCATCAACGACATCGGGACGAAGGAGCAGAAGGAGGAGTTCCTCAAGCCGGCCATCCGCGGGGAGAAGATCGCGGCGCTCGGCGTCAGCGAGCCCAACGCGGGGAGCGACGTCGCCGGGATCCAGACGACGGCGAAGAAGGAGGGCGACGACTACGTCATCAACGGCGCCAAGACGTTCATCACGAACGGCACCCGCGCCGACTTCGTCACCCTGCTCGCCAAGACGGATCCGGCGCAGGGCGCGCACGGCTGCAGCTTCTTCCTCGTGCCGACGAAGACCAAGGGGTTCCACGTCGCCAAGAAGCTGAAGAAGATCGGCAACCACTCGAGCGACACCGCCGAGCTGCACTTCGAGGACATGCGCATCCCGAAGCGCTACCGCCTCGGCGAAGAGAACATGGGGTTCATGTACCTCATGCAGAACTTCCAGAGCGAGCGCATCATCGCTTGCACGAGCGCGGTCGCCGGCGGAGGCTCCATGCTGGAGGAGGCGATCGCCTACGGGCGCGACCGCAAGGCCTTCGGCAAGCCGATCATCAAGCGCGAGTACTGGCAGCACAAGTTCGTCGACCTGACG
>DASVWO010000040.1:0-15351 GCA_036393165.1 Polyangiaceae bacterium
CCGACACGGCGAGCTCCTCGACCTGCCCCGGCACCGATTTCAACACGACGTTCACCAACCCGATGCCGCTGCCGGCCAACCAGAACACCAACCCGTGCGGCACCGGCGTCGACGAGAGCACCGTGTCGGTCCACGACTACACGGAGCTGCGGATGACCATCAAGGCGCCGATCAACGCCGGGTCCTTCGCCTTCGACTTCGCGTTCTTCAGCGAGGAGTTCCCCTACTACGTCTGCGCGGGGTTCAACGACACGTTCCTCGCGATCCAGACGTCGCAGCAGTACCCGACGGGGTACCAGATCGCCTACGACGCGAACAACCACCGCATCAACGTCAACAACGCGTTCTTCCAGGACTGCAACCCCTGCAACAACTGCGTGCCTGGCTCGAACTTCAACGTCGCGTGCCCGAACGGGATCACCCCGCTGAACGGCACCTTCTACGAGGTGGCGCTCGGCACGTTGGGCACGGGCACGCAGTGCAACCTGAACCATGGAAGCGGCGGGACCGACTGGTTGACGACGACCTCGCCCATCAACCCCGGCGAGACCTTCACGCTGAGCTGGATCGTTTTCGACGAGCAGGACGGGATCCTCGACTCGTCGGTCATTCTCGACCACTTCCACTGGCACTCCACGACGCTGGGCAGCCCGGTCACGGCGCGCTGAGGAAGAGGGAAGAAGCATGAAGCGCACCCGGGTTGGCTTGGCGGTGACGGCGGCGGTTGCCGGGGGCCTTTCGCTCGCGGTCGTGCAGGCGTGCGGCAGCAGCAAGAACGGCGGCACGGGGTTCAACGTCGACTCCGGCAGCGGCGGCGGCGACGGAACCGCGCCGACCGACGGGCAGCCCCCCAGCGACACGGGCATGGGGAGCGAGACGACGTCGTGCATCGTGTGCGGCGACAGCGGGCCGCCGCCCGACACGGGGCCGATCCCCAAGACGTGCGCCGACTCGGTGATGCGCAACAGCTACATCGGCTGCGACTACTGGCCGACCGTGACGCTCAACCCGGTGTGGCCGATGTTCGATTACGCGGTGGCCGTGTCGAATCCGCAGTCGTCGGCGGTCACGGTGACGGTGACGGGCGGGGCGCTGGGGCAGACGCTCACGGTGAGCGTGCCGGCGAGCTCGGTGCAGGCCATCACGCTGCCGTGGGTGCCCGAGCTCAAGGGGCCGACGTTCGACCAGAACACGGCGGTGAGCGATCCGGGCCCGAGCCGCATCGTGAAGAGCGGCGCGTACCACCTCACGACGAGCGCGCCGGTGAGCGTCTACCAGTTCAGCGCGCTCGAGTACGAGATCGACGCGGGGACGACGACGCCCGAGGGCGGCACGTGCCCCGGCGAGGGCGACTCGGGCGCGGGGCCCCACTGCTTCTCGTACTCGAACGACGCGTCGCTGCTCCTGCCGAGCAACGTGGCGAGCGGCGACTACGGGATCCTCGCCTGGCCGTCGTTCGCGGCGACGCCCGGGTTCATGGCGGTGGTCGCGACGGCGAAGAACACGCACGTCACGGTGTACCCGGCGGGGCGGGTGCAGGGCGTGCCCGGCACCGGCCCGGAGTTCATGGTGCGCGGCGACCAGTACACGTACACGCTGGCGAACCCGGGCGACGTGCTCGAGATGTTCTCGGACACCGGGGACATCCACAAGGCGGCCTACACGCAGGATCTCTCGGGCACGATCGTCGAGGCGGACCAGCCCGTGGTCTCCTACGGCGGCCACGGGTGCACCTTCATCCCCGAGACGAAGCGCGCGTGCGACCACCTCGAGTCGTCGATGTTCCCGATCCAGTCGCTTGGGACGGACTACATCGTGACGATGCCGCACACGCCCCACGGCGAGCACGAGTGGGTGCGCATCATGGGCCTGTACCCGAACACGAAGGTCGCGTTCGACCCGGTCGTCGACGGCTACAACGGCGCCATCCTGAACACGGGCGACGTGCTCGACCTGCCCGACGTCTCGGGCCCCTTCGCCGTGCACGCCAACGGCCGCATCGCGATCGCGCACTACGAGTTCGGCGAGTTCGCGACGCTCCCGGACGACGCGGGCGTGCCCACCCCCGACGAGGGCGACCCGAGCGAGTGCCCGGCGATCACGATCTCGCAGTACCGGTCGAACTACACGTTCCTCGCGCCGAGCTCCTACGAGGAGAACTGGATCGACGTCGTCGCCCCGGCCAACACCACGGTCACGCTCGACGGCATCAAGATCCCGCAGAGCGACTTCAAGACGCAGGTGGGCAGCCAGCCCTACTACATCGCGCACGAGCTGCTCCCGACGGGGAAGCAGGGGCACTCGATCAGCGGAAGCGCCCCCTTCGGCCTCTACGTCTACGGCTACGGATCGCGCACCAGCTACATGTACCCGGGCGGCCTCGACCTGCGCGTGCAGTACATCCCGCCGCCGCCGTCGCAGTAGGCGCGAGCGAGCAAGTCGCACGAAGGCGGGGCGTCTTCTCGCGCGGCGGCGTCGCTCCCGTCGTCACGCCGCATGCAGGTCAGTGCGCGCGAGGCGTCATCGGGCATGCGGCGTGCCGCTTGCTAGCTCCTTGCCGCGCTGTGGAGACCCCCCACCTTCGTGCTCGATCCTCCGATTCGAGAATGGCGGTTCCGGCGTGGCTGATCCGGCTGCCCTAATCAGGACGGGCCTGAGAGCGCTTTCTCTCGCGGATTGCGGCGGCATCCCGCTTGCGTAAAGGCCGTCGATGCGCGCGAGACTCACAGCCATCGCTTGCCTCCTCGTGATGACGAGTACGAGCCGGTGGAGCGACGCCGCGGGCACCGCCTCCGAGGACGCGATCGCACGTTACGAGGACTGGGCGGAAGGGAGGCCGTCGCCGCAGCCAATCGACCCTGCCGACATGCCGCCACGAGACTCGGCCCCGAGGACGACGATTGGCTGGTACGGATGGCAGACCCTGCTCGTCGACGGGGCGTCCCTCTTTCTCCAGGGGGTCGGCGAACAACTCCCGGGAACGGGCGGCACGCTCCTGGGCGTGACCGGTTTCCTGGGCTACGTGGCTGTCGCCCCGGCGGTTCACGGCTTTCACCATCGGGACGGCGCGCTGCTGGCGGATTTGGTCCTGCGCATCGCGCTACCCATCGCGGCGGAGAGCGCTGCTTCCCGCGCCTTTGCTGCGTGGGCGGTCGTGCAGCCCTACGGATCCGGCGCTTCAGCGGCGGGAGCGGGCGTCGCCGTTGCCTTGGACGCACTGCTGCTTGCATGGGACAGGCGCGGCAGTCGCTCGGACACCGGACGCTCCTGGTTGCCGCGTGCTTGCGCCACGCCGAACGGAGTCAGCGCGGCGCTGAGCGGCACCTTCTGACTCCACTCGCCGAGCAAGGACCGAAACGGAGGATCGAGCACGAAGGTGGGGCGTCTCCGCAGCGCGGCAAGGAGCGAGCAAGCGGCACGCCGCATGCTCGATGACGCCTCATGGGCACGAGCTGCATGCGGCGTGACGACGGGAGCGACGCCGACGCGCGAGGAGATGCCCCACCTTCGTGCGGACGTCGACGAGCGCCGCCCGCTCCCGCCCCGAGTCACTCGTATCGCAGGCCGTCGACGGGTCGCATCTGCGCGGCTTGCTTCGCCGGGAACACGGTGGCGATGGTGCAGATGACCAGCGCCGCGAGCGTGACGGCGGCGTAGTCCCAGGCGCTCACGTTGATGGGGAGACGATCGATGTAATAGACGTCCGGATCGAGGCGCAGGCCGAACCACGCGAGCCCCGTGCAGAGCGCCACGCCGGTCGAGACGCCGAGCAGCGTGCCGATGCCGCCGATGATCATCCCCTCGGTCATGAAGGTGCGCATCACGGCGCCGTCGGTCGCGCCGAGGGCCTTGAGGATCGCGATCTCCTTGGTCTTCTCGGTCATCATGAGCAAGAGCGTGCAGACGATGCAGAAGCTCGCGACGATGATCTCGATCGACAGGATCAGGAACGTCGCGATGCGCTCGAGCTTCAGGGCGCTGAAGAGGTTCTTGTTGATCTCGCGCCAGTCGCGCACCCGCAGGTCGTCGCGCCCGACGGCCGCCGCGACGTGCGGCGTGACGCGCTCGACGTTCTCGGCGTCGTCCACCTTCACCTCGACGGCGCTGATCTTGTCCGTCATCCCGAAGTAGCTCTGCGCCTCCGAGATCGTCGTGTACACGTGCGCCGCGTCGTACTCGTACATCCCGCTGTAGAAGATTGCAGCGATCGCGAACTTGCGCGTCTTCGGCAGCACGCCCATGGGCCCCAGGTCGCCGAGCGGCGAGACGAGCGTCACCTCGTCGCCCACGTACACGTGGAGCGTCTTGGCCAGCTCGCGCCCGATGACGAGGCCCGGGCGGACCGGCCCCGGCGCGAGCACCGCGGCCACCGCCGGATCCAGCTCCTCCCCCAGCGGCGGAAGCTCCGGACCCTTCGTGTACTCCTCGCCGCCCGAGCCGATGCCGATGACCTCGTCCGGCGGGATGTGGCGAAGCAGCTCGGGGTTCTCGAGGAACGCGAGCTTGTCGTCCACCTTCACCGGCGCCTCGATGTCCTTGCGCAGATCGATCACGTTGCCGATGCCCGCAGGATCGATGCCCTGCACGATGACGCCGGCGAGGTTGGACGCGCTCGACACCATGACCTCGCCCTGCACGACCGGCGTCGCGGCGACCACCCCGGGCACCTTCTGCACGCGCTCGAGGACCGTCGCTGAGTCGTTCCACGGCGACTGGCTCGCCGTGTCGATCACGATGTGCGCGTTGTTCCCCAGGATCTTTCGCTTCAGGTCCGCGCTGAAGCCGCCCATGACGCTGATGGCCCCCGAGAGGGAGAAGGACGCCAGCGCCACGGCGAAGATCGACAGCCCGCTGATGAGCGTGAGAAACCCGCTCTTCTTGGCGCGCACGTGCCGCGCCGCGACGTACGACGTGAAGGACCCGCCCTCGAGCCGGTCGAGCGCCCACGGGAGCAGGGCGACCACGGTGCCGACGACGAAGAGCACCCCGGTCACGACGGCGCCGGTGCGCACGAGCGCGTCGCGTACCGTCCACGCCGATCCGCGAAGCACCGGCAGCCGCGACGTCCAGAAGGTGAACCCCACGAACAGCACGCCCAGCCCGGCGCACACGCCTTGCAGCACCCCGCGCGTCTTCTTGTGCCGTGCCGAGTCCCGCGCCGCCCGGAACACCAGGAAGCCGATCGCCCAGACGACGAGCAGCGCGCCGAGGACGATCAGGGGACGGGGCAGCGTGGTCACGGGCTCCTTTCGCCCTGGCCCGCCTCGGGCCTCAGCAGCGGGAACAGGATGACGTCACGAATCGACGCACAGTGGGTCAGCGCCATGACGAGGCGGTCTATTCCCATCCCGAACCCTGCCGTGGGCGGCAGCCCGTGCTCGAGGGCACGGATGTAGTCGTCGTCGTAATCCATCGTCTCCTCGGCCCCGCGCGCCTTCTTCTCCACCTGGGCGCGGAAGCGGTCCGCCTGGTCGTCCGGATCGTTCAGCTCGCTGAAGGCATTGCAGATTTCGCGGCCGTGCACGAAGAGCTCGAAGCGGTCGACCATCTCGGGGTGCGCGTCGTTGCGGCGCGAGAGGGGGGACACCTCGTAGGGGTAGTCCTTCACGAAGACGGGCACCGAGTGCTTGCCGTCGTCGGTCCGGTAGTCCTCCGGGAGGAAGGGCTCGGCGAGGTACTCGTAACAGGCGAAGAGGCGCTCGCCGTCGTTGTCGCACTTGGCGAGACCCTTGCGGAAGTTGCCCCAGTCGAGGGCCTTCGCCCGCGGCGACGCCTTGGACCACTCCTTGATGGAGGCGCCGAAGTCCGGCTTCAGGAGCTCGACGAGCGCCGCGCCCCCGCCCTCCTCGACCGCGCCGACCCACTGCGGGACCGCCGTGCGCTCGGCGGCCGCCGCGACGGCCCGATCCATCGGCACGCGCACGAAGCCGGCGTCCAGCGTGAAGGGGCGCGCCTGCTTCCACGCCGCGTGCGGCTCGGGCATCGCCTCGGCGAGGCGCGCGTCGATGCCGCGAAGGAGCACCTCGGTGAAGTCCATCAGGTGCTCGTAGTTCGCGTACGCCTGGTAGAACTCGAGCATCGTGAACTCGGGGTTGTGCCGCGTGCTGATCCCCTCGTTGCGGTAGCAGCGCCCGATCTCGTAGACGCGCTCCAGGCCGCCCACGACGAGCCGCTTCAGGTACAGCTCCGGTGCGATGCGCATGTAGAGCTGCATGTCGAGCGCGTTGTGGTGCGTGGTGAACGGCTTGGCCGCCGCCCCGCCGACGAGCGTGTGCATCGTCGGCGTCTCCACCTCGAGGAACCCGTGCTCGTCGAGGATCGCCCGCGCCGCGCGCACCACGTGGCTCCGCGCGCGGAACACGTCTGCGACGCCCGGGTTGGCGACGAGGTCCACGTATCGCTGCCGGTAGCGAAGCTCGACGTCCGTCAGCCCGTGCCACTTCTCGGGCAGCGGCCGGTACGCCTTCGTCACGAGCCGCAGGCGCGCAGGCTCGATTGACAGCTCGCCGCGCTTGCTCGCCATCAGGCGCCCCTCGGCCTCGACGAAGTCGCCGACGTCGAGGTCCTCCAGCCGCGCGTAGTCTGCCCCGAGAACCGACTGGTCCAGGAGAAGCTGGATCTCCCCGGTGCGATCGCGAATGCGGAGGAACGACAGGCCGCCGGCGGAGCGCAGCGCGATGATCCTCCCGCGCACGTGCAGCACGCGACTCCCCGCGACCTCGCGGACCTTCGCGTCGTCGTACTTGCCCGCCGGATCGCGCGCGGTCATCGCGATGGCCCGCGCCGCGGCCACGTCGAGCGTCGTCCCCCCGGCACGCGGCACCACGTCGTTCGCGAACGGGTTCTCCCCGCGCGCGCGCGTCCGCCCCGCCTTCATCCGTCGCGCTTCGATGATGGCCTGCTCGGCCGACCCCGCATCGCGGTCGGTGTCCGGGATCTTGCTGGTCCTCGACTCGTCGGACATGGGCTCTCCGCGGATCAGGGCGCGTCCGCCTCCTCGGCGACGCCTCCCTTCTTCAGCGTCCCTCCCGCCGCGGCGAGCAGGTACGCCTCGATGAACGCGTCGAGGTCCCCGTCGAGCACCGCGTCGACGTTGCCCTCCTGGTAGCTCGTCCGCAGGTCCTTCACGAGCCGGTACGGCTGAAGGACGTAGCTCCGGATCTGGTTGCCCCACGCGATCTGCGTCTTCGCGGCGGCCTGCGCGGCGGCCTGGTCCTCGCGCTTCTGCATCTCGATCTCGTAGAGCTTCGCCTTGAGCATCTTGAGCGCGAGCCGGCGGTTCTGGAGCTGCGAGCGCTCGGCGCGGCACACGACGACGATGCCGCTCGGGATGTGCTTCATCCGCACCGCGGTCTCGACCTTGTTGACGTTCTGCCCGCCCTTGCCGCCGGCGCGCATCGTCGTCGTCTCCAGGTCCTCGTCCTTCACCTGGATGTCGATCTCGTCCTCGATGTCCGGCGTGACCTCGACGGCGGCGAAGGCCGTCTGCCGTCGCGCGTTCGCGTCGAACGGCGAGATGCGGACGAGGCGGTGCACCCCGTTCTCGCTGCGCAGGTAGCCGAAGGCGTGGTCGCCCGCGACGCTGAAGCTCGCGCCGTCGATGCCGGCCTCGTCGCCCGGCTGGTAGTCGATCATCTCGGTCTTGTACCCCCGCCGCTCCGCCCAGCGCAGGAACATGCGGACGAGCATCTGCGCCCAGTCCTTCGCGTCGTTGCCGCCGGTGCCGGGGTGGATGCTCACGATGGCGCTCGCGTGGTCGACTGGCCCCGAGAGCATGCGCGCCAGCTCCGCCGCGCGGACGCGCGCCTCGAGCGCCGGTGCCTGGCCCGCCGCCTCGGCGATGGTCGCCTCGTCGTTCTCGGACGCCCCGAGGTCCAGCAGGACGACCGCGTCGTCCAGGTCCCGGGTGAGCTTCTCGATGCTGCCGATCTGCTGCTCGAGCGCGGCCCTCTTCCGGGTGACCACCTGCGCCTTCTTCTGGTCGTCCCAAAAGCCGGGCGCGAGCGTCTGCTGCTCGAGCTTGTCTATCTGCGCCTTGAGCTTCGGCAGGTCAAAGATGCCCCCTTAGCGCCATGAGGCGCCGTTGGAGGTCGCTGAGCTTCTCGCGGGTCTCGCTGAGCATGGGCCGGCCGGAGGACACGTGTAACGGTGCGATCCGGTGGGGTCAAGGCGACTCGGATTTGGGGGGAGGGGGAGGGTCGTCGCGGTGCGAGAACCAGCCTGCCGTGAGGACATCCAGCGTGGCCTCGGTCTCGGCGATGCGCATGTGGGCCTCGGCCTCCTCGCGCGTGCCCACGACGGCCTCCCGGGCCTGCACCATTGCGCGCTGCCAGGCGAAGAGCACCTCGAGCACGTGCGTTGCCAGGCGCGCCCGCGCGTCCTGCCGCTCGAGGCGCACCCGCTCGATGGCCGATTCCTCTCCTGAGTAGAGGAGGCGGTCGAACCGCCAGGTGAGGCGCAGCTCGAGCACGAGGTTGGCCCCCACGGCATCGTAGAAGTTGGGCGTGTCCGTCGTGGCGAGCGTCGTCACGTGGTCGGCGTCGCTCCAGAGCCGCATCGCCCGCAGGCGCGTCTCCGGGAAGTACGCGCTCTCGCGCGCCCGCGTGACCAGCGCATCCAGCTTCGCGTCGTCCAGGCCGAGCCCGGACGCACGCAGCGCCGCCGCAACGCAGCTTCGCGCCAGCTTGGGCGGCACGGGCGCCGGCTCGCTCCTGGGCGCCGCCGTGTCTGCGGGTAGCTGCGCGGGCACCGGCAGATGCACCGGATCCGCGAGCCCTCCCGCTTTCCCGGCCGCGATGCGATCGAAGGCGATGCCGACGACGACCATCCCCCCGTAGTCCCGCTTTCCCGAGCGAAGCCACTTCGCGAGCCCCACGAGGCTCACCCAGCTCTGACCGTGCATGTCGAGCGCCGTCGTGAACGCTCCGGTGCGGGCCGCGACGAGGTCCTCCTCGTCGAAGTCGCGCTCGTCGTACGCATCCTCCAGCGCGTTCTGCCCCCACCCGAACAACGGATCGGCGCGGGCCCGCGGAGCGAGCGCGGTCGAGAAAACCATGGCTGCGACGACGGCGATGACGCGAGGCATGTGCATGCCGCACCCATCATCAAGCGCCGTGCCCGCGCCCGCGGTGAATGATCTCGCCGGGTTCGCGGGTCTTCGACCCGCCGACCCCCTGTCCCCGGACAGATCGAGGGTGTCCCGGGACAGTCACACGAAGTGAAAACAGGGTCTTTCATCCAGGCGGAGGCGCGCGCTGCCTGGGTGCGGTTGCGAACGACGCGGGAACGCAAGGTGCGCCGAGACCCAGGACGAGAAGACGAGGCGTCGGTCTCGGAGACGAGGCGCTGGTCTCGAAAACGAGCCGTGCGTCTCGGAAACGAGGCGTGAATCTCGGACACGAGGCGTGAGTCTCGAAGATGCGGCGTTTCCGAGAACGGCGAGGTGTTTTCGAGATCGACGAGGCGTTTTCGAGAACGGCGAGGCGTTTTCGAGACCGACGAGGCGTTTCCGAGAACGACGAGGCGTCTTGGAGGACGACGGTGCGTCTTCGAGAACGACCAGGCGCCTTCGAGAACGCGCGCTGCGCCGTCAGTCGTTCGTCGCGCAGTGGCCGGGGGTGGTCCGGTAGAGCAGGGGCTCCAGGTCCTTCTGCTCCGACGCGTGCGTCGCGACGCGGCGCTCCAGGTATGCGTGCATCGTCGCGAGGTCGCGCGCGGCGTGATCGTCGCACATGCGAGACACGATGCCGTTGATCGATCCGGAGGCCATGGTCATCGTGCTCACCTGGCGCTCCAGATCGAGGAACCGGTCGAGCCGCGGCGCGAGGACGGCCGCGCGCGACCATCCCGTCGACAGCGCCGGCCACGTGGACGCGGCGTACGCCGGCGCCATCGCGTCCTGATCGAGGAAGCCGGCGAAGTCCGACTCGCTCGCAGGCGAGCCGAAGGTGCGCGCGAAGCTCTTCCAGTCCACGAGGTCACGGTGCGACTCGTCGCTCACGAGGGCGACGAGATAGAGGACGCTCCCGCGGAGCGACGGCAGCGCGCGCCACTGCCGCTGCGCCTCGTCGTAGAGCTGCGTCACGTCGGGCACGATGCCCACCTGGTCGGCGACGATGCCGGTGCCGACCTTCCACTGCGCCGCGTCGCCCTCGAGCGCGCGCCAGAGGTTCACCGTCGCGTCGTACGTGCCCTGCTCGCGCAGGCGAATCAGGTCGACGAACGCGGCCTCGGTGATGGCCGGGTCTTTCTTCGCGAGCAGGTACGAGGCGAGCGTCTTCATCGATGGATCCCGGTCCATCGCGTACTCGTAGAGCGTGTGGTTGCACGAGAAGAACGAGGAGTGGCGGCCGTACGCGTCCCGCGGCGCGGGGCAGGCGACGTGGATGAAGAGGAGCCACCGGTCGCCGCCGTCCTCGCTCTTCATCGGGTGCCCGGCGGCGGCCCACTCGTCGGTCACCTTCTTCGCGTACGCGAGGTAGTCGAACCCGGGGAACGCGATGTCGACGTAGCGCCCGTGGCCGAGCGCCCGCTCGCGGTCCCCGCGCCGCTCCACCGCGAGCCGATCGACGACCTCGAAGCGATCGCGCTGCGGGAGCCGGTCGACGTTCGCGTTCAGCCAGCCGACCCAGGCGCTCTCCGCGCGATGGAACGCCGAGGTCTGGGGTGACGCACGCACGGCCGCCTCGTGCTGCGCGTACGCATCGGCGAAGTAGTCCACCTGCTCGGCGAGCCACTTGCGCGCGCGCACGTACGTCGAGTCCTCCGCCGGCGACTGCGCGATGCGCGGGAACAGGCGGGCGACCCGCCCGATGCGCACCGCGCGCGGCGCCTTCGCGAGGCCGTCCTGCGTGTCGAGGTCCACGTACTCGCCGGAGCTCCGGTCGCTAGTAATCCAGCGGAAGTAGAGGTCCACGTCGTCGGCCTGCTCGGGCTCGACGTTCGCGAAGCGCCGGTCGAGCGACTGCCAGTACGCCTCGCGCAACTCGCGGAGCACCTCGTCCTCCGGCACGAACCGCCCGTCCTCCGAGGACAGGTGGATGCGCAGCGTCCCCGAGCCCGGATCGAACACGTCCTTGTCGTGCGCGGGCACCGCGACGTAGCTGCACTCGACGCGCTTGAACGCCGGATCGCCGAACCCGAACTCGGCGGCGTCGTGATCGTGCAGCCACTGCAGGTCGCGCGCGACGTTCTCGATCGCGTCGATGAGGGCCGACTCGAAGGACGACTGCCACTGCGGCAGCAGCGCCACGTCGAACTGGAAGGTCACCGGGTGCCCCGCGATCGCCGTGAGCTGCTGCGTCGCCTGCTGAAGCCGCGCCGCCCGCGGGTTGAACGGCAGCTCGTCGGGGTCGCGCGTGAAGCCGATGATCACCGTGTTGATGACGACGGCCGACGCGGGCCGCGGCGTCTCGGACCCGGCGCCGGCGGCGCCGCAGCCGCCCGACACCAGCGCGAGCAGGCTCGCCGCGAGCACCAGCGCCTTTCGCACGAGCGAAGGATACGGCTTTTTCGGTATAAGCGGGCGCAGCCCATGGAGCGCCCCGCCGCCTTCGCCGACCCCGCTTTCCAGCGCCGGCGAAACGCCAACTGGATCATCCTCGGGCTGCTCTACGCGTTCTTCTACATGAGCCGGTACAACTTCGCGGCGACGATGTCGGAGCTGTCGCGGACGTTCGGCTGGAGCAACACCCAGCTCGGCGTCTTCGAGACGACGATGCCGCTCGTCTACGGGCTCTCGGTGGTGCTCAACGGGCCGCTCGCGGATCGCATCGGCGGGCGCAAGGCGTTCCTCTTCGGCGCGCTCGGCGTCACCTTCATGAACTTCGCGTTCGGCGCGTGCATCCTCGCCAAGGGCGCCGCCGCGCCGAACACGCTGCTCGCGGTCATGGCGATCATCTGGGGCGCCAACGGGTACTTCCAGTCGTTCGGCGCGCTCTCCATCGTGAAGGTCAACGCGCACTGGTTCCACGTGCGCGAGCGCGGGACGTTCGCCGGCGTCTTCGGGGTGCTCATCCGCCTCGGCCTCATCCTCGCGTTCTCGGGCGTGCCCTTCATCCTCACGGTGCTGCCGGTGCGCTGGGCGTACTGGCTGCCCGGGACGTTCGTGTTCGTGATGTTCGTCGTCAACCTTCTCTGGATGCGCGACAGCCCGAAGGACGCGGGCTTCGGCGAGATGGACACGGGGGAGGGCGACGCCGACGACGGCAAGCCCGCGAGCCTGAAGGTCGTCGTCGAGAAGGTGTTCGCGAGCAAGACGACGTGGATGATCGCCCTCTGCTCGATGATGATCGGCATGGTCCGCCGCAGCACGGTGGACTCGTGGTACCCGAAGTACTTCCGCGAGATTCACCTGGGTGGATCGAAGACCGCGGACCTCGCGCACTACGTGCCCTACCAGACCGCCGTGTGGGGCATCGCCCTCCTCGGCATCGCCGGCGGGTTCACGTTCGGGATCGCCTCCGACCGGGTGTACGGAGGCCGCCGCGCGCCGGTCATCACCTACGGCTTCGTCGGCATGGCGGGGACGCTCGTGCTGCTGGGCTTGAGCGGACGGCTGGGCTTGGGTCCGTTCGCGCCCGCGCTGTGCCTGGCGATCCTCTCGTTCTTCGTCAACGGCGCGCACGGGATGGTGGGAGGCGCCGCGTCGATGGACTTCGGGGGACGGAAGGCCGCCGCGACGGCTGCAGGCCTTTTCGACGGGATGCAGTACCTCGCGAGCTCGCTCGTCGGGCTCGGGATGGGCTGGGTGCTCGACCACTGGGGCTGGGGGGCGTGGCCGTGGGTGCCCATCCCCTTTGCGTGTGCGGGTGCTCTCATCATCTCGAGGCTGTGGAACGCCCACCCCGGCACCAAAGGTGGGCACTGACGAGACCGAGTTAGGAATTTGAAGGGATGTAACGTCCGCGCTCGTTCGAAAGTTGTACTCTTCGAGCGATGTCTGCGGGCGGCACGGATGCCCCCACCGGCTGGGCCGAGCGCTGGATCGAGGAGATACGGGCGTCTCTCCCCGAAGCTCCGCGAAACGAGCGTCCCGCCGCCGCTGCGCGCTTGGCCATGGTGCTGCTCGCATGTGCCAGGGACGAAGAGGCCGACAGTGTGCTCATGGGAGCGCGCCGCGAGGCCGTGCGCTCCGGCGACGCGCGGGAGCTCGCGCGCGTCGAGATCGCGCTGGCGGCCTCCGCCGTGGTGCGCGACGACGACGCGACGGCCGACAGCCGTCTCGGTCATGCGCGCGAGGTGCTCTCGTCGCCGCCGGCGAGTCTCGCGGCGCGCGCGTGGATCGTCGCGTCGCGCCGCGCCCGCGCATCCGGAGCGCCGTCGCCGGCTCCTCCGCCCGATCCCGATGACGCGCTGGATCCCGACGAGCGCATCGAGCTCGCCGTGGAGCTCGCCCTCGAGCGCGCCGTCGTCGCTCGCGAAGCCGGGGACATGCGCGTCGCGCACGCCGAGCTCGGACGCGCGCACGAAGCCATGGAGGTCTCCGGCTCGAAGCGCCTGACCGCGGCGTTCGAGCTCGAGGCCGCGGGATTCGCCGCGGCGACCGGCGACGTGGCGCACGCGCGCTCGCGCTTCCAGGCGGCCATCCAGATCCTCGCCGAGGCGGGCCTGCGCCGCGACGAGGGCCGCGCGATGATCCGCTTCGCCGAGATGCTCGCGGCGAGCGGCTCGGAGGGCGAGGACTCGGCCGCGGTGTGGCTCGGGAGGGCGCAGCAGGTGCTCGGCGCAGCGGCGACGTGGCGCGATCGCCTCGCCATCCGCGCGGGCTTCCGCAACTTCGGCCGGCGCGTCTTCGACCGCGTGATGACCGACACCGAGGCGTTCGAGAAGGCCCGCGGGGCGCTCGTCAACGCGCTCACGAACGTCGCGCACGCCACCGACGGGGCGCTGACGGACCTCGAGGTGGGCGTCGATCGCGGCGAGGACGTGAAGGCCCTCGAGAACCGCATCGAGGGCGTGCGCACCGCCACGCGCGACCAGGCCGCCGCGGCCATGCAGGCGGTGCGCGAGCTCGACGAGTCGATGCGCGACCTCGTGGAGCTCATCGGGGCCGCGATCTTCGAGCGCGATCGCCTGCGACTGATGCTCAACATCCTGAGCGAGATCGACGTCGCCAGCGAGGAGAGCAACCTGTCGCCCCTCGCCGCGTCGCTCGCGATGCAGCTTCTCGACGCCGATCGCGTCGTCATCGCGGTCGAGCGCGGCGGCGAGCTGCAGCTCGCGGGCGAGGCCGGTCAGGCCGCACCGGGGAGCGAGCACGACTGGCGCACGATCGAAGCGGAGCCCGACCGGCGTCCCAGCTCGCGCGCTTCGGACCCGTTCCGTCTCGCTTCGCGTCCGAGCGAGGCGCCGCGCGGTCCGCGTCTCGGCATTCCCTTCCGCCGGCGAGAGGTGAGCGGCCTTCTCTACGCCGACAAGCTGCGGCGCAACGGCCAGTTCCGCGAGCAGGACCAGGCCATCGCGCATCTCTACACCGAGTACGTCGCCCTCGCGTTCGGCCGCCTTCGCGCGCGCGAGCAGGAGCACTTCGCGCTGCACCAGCTCGCGGTCACGCTCGACACCATCCGCGACGGCGTCCTCTCGTGCGATTCGACCGGTACCGTCGCGTCCCTTAACGCGGCGGCCGCGCGCATGCTGCAGATGCCGCAGACGGAGCTGCAGGGCGCGCGCCTCGAGTCGATCCCGCAGCTGCGGCCCCTCTGGTCGATGCTCTCGGTCAGCCCGCGACTCGACGGCGCCGTGGTGCGTCTCCCGCACGGGAGCTTCGTGGTCACTGCCCGGCCCATCTCGGAGACCGAGGAGGAGGACCGCGGCTTCGTGGCGACCCTGGTCGAGCTCGACCGCGCGCAGAAGATCGCCCAGCGCCTCTCGGCCACGCGCGCCCGATACGGCTTCCACGACATCGTCGGCACGAGTCCGAGCCTGCAGACGGCGATCACGATGGCGCGGCGCGCGGCGCAGATCGACGCGAACGTCCTCATCACCGGGGAGAGCGGCACGGGCAAGGAGGTCATCGCGCAGGCGATCCACACGGCCGGCCCGCGCGCGAACGAGCCGTTCATCGGCGTCAACTGCGCGGCCGTCCCGCGCGATCTGCTGGAGGCGGAGCTCTTCGGCTACGAAAAGGGGGCATTCACCGGAGCGCGGACCGAGGGCAATCCCGGGAAGTTCGAAGCCGCCGCCGGCGGCACCATCCTGCTCGACGAGATCGGCGACATGCCGCTCGACATGCAGGCCAAGCTGCTGCGCGTGCTGCAGGAGCGCGTCGTCACGCGCCTCGGCGGGCGCTCCGAGATCCCGGTGCACGCGCGCGTGATGGCGACGACGCACCGCGATCTCGCGCAGCTCGTC
>DASVWO010000041.1:0-12576 GCA_036393165.1 Polyangiaceae bacterium
CGCGTTGCCGATGCGTACGGGGTGGGACTTCTCGTAGCCGGGAAGCCACGAGACCTCCTGCTCGTCGACGCGCCGGCGGCCGTCCACGCCGTAGAGGATCTGCATCTCGGCGGGGTCGCCGGCGCACGCGCGCAGCAGCCACTCGCGCCAGGCCACGGCCTCGTCCACGTAGCCGTTCTCGACGAGCGCGAGCAGGGTGAAGGTCGCGTCGCGCACCCATGCGAAGCGATAGTCCCAGTTTCGGACGCCGCCGATGCGCTCGGGCAGCGACGTCGTCGGCGCGGCGATGATGCCGCCGGTCCGCGAGTGCGTCAGCGCCTTCAGCGTCACGAGCGAGCGCATCACCTGCTCGCGCCAAGGGCCCTCGTAGCTGCAGCGGGACGACCACGCTCCCCAGTCGCGCTCGGTGGCCTTGAGGAGCGCGTGCTCGTGGATGCGGTCGGGGCACTTGACGTGCGACTCGTGCCACGTGGCCGAGAGCGCCACCTCCTGCCCCTCGTGCAGATCGAACTCGCCGACGGTGGTGAAGTTCTCCCCGCGCAGGGGGACGTCGCTCTGGATGCGCAGCGAGTCGGGTCCGGCGATGGCGATCAGGTCCTTCCCTTCGCGCCGGACCCAGGGGACGATCGAGCCGTAGTCGAATCGGATGACCAGCTCCGTCTTCATGCGCACTGTGCCGCGCTTCCCGCGGACGATGCGAACGAGGTGGGGCACCCGCTCGCGCAGCGGCATGAAATCGGTGAGGACGACGGTGCCGCCGTCGCACTCGAACGTGGTGTCGAGCACGAGCGTGCCGTCGCGATACGTGCGCGTCACGTGGCGCGCGCCTCCCTCGGGGGCGATCACCCAGCGCCCGTGCTCCGGCTGCCCGAGAAGCGACGCGAAACAGGCCGCGGAATCGAATCGGGGAAGGCAGAACCAGTCGATGGATCCGCTGCTCGAGACGAGCGCAGCCGTCTGGCAGTCGCCGATGAGGGCGTAATCCTCGATGCGCGACGGCACGTCGCACGAGGCGTGCATCGCTTGTGCCCGTGTCGGGGCTCGCGGATCTCATCCTTGGGCGGCCTCTCGCCACGGAAGAGGAGCAAGGGGAGCGGGTCGGCCCTCTGAGAGGCGTCTCGATCCTCGGGCTGGATGCGCTCGCGTCGGCGGCGTACGGGCCCGAGGCGCTGCTCACGATCCTGGTGCCGCTCGGCGCGCAGGCGCTGGTCCACGTGACGGGGGTGATGCTCGTCATCGTCGGGCTGCTCGTCGTCGTCTACCTGTCCTACCGGCAGACGATCGACGCGTATCCGGGGGGCGGCGGCTCCTACACGGTGGCGAAGGAGAACCTCGGCAAGTGGCCGTCGCTCGTCGCCGCGGCGGCGCTGTCGGTGGACTACGTGCTCAACGTGGCGGTGGCCGTCTCGGCGGGTGTCGGGGCGCTCGTGTCGGCGATCCCGGGGCTGCTCCCGTACACGCTGTGGCTCTGCCTCGCGCTGCTGCTGCTCCTCGTCCTGGTGAACCTGCGCGGGGTGCGCGCCACGGGTGCGGCGTGGATGGTGCCGACCTACGCGTTCGTCGCGACGCTGAGCATCGTGCTCGTCTTCGGCGGGGTGAAGGCGCTCGCCGCGGGCGGACATCCGGAGCCCGTGGTCCCGCCCCCGGCGCTTCCGCCGGCGACCGAGGGTCTGACGCTGTGGCTGCTCGTGCGCGCGTTCGCGAATGGGTGCACGGCGATGACGGGCGTCGAGGCCGTGAGCAACGGCGTGCCCATCTTCCGCAAACCGCCGGAGAGAGGCGCGCGGCGGACGCTCGGGGCGATCATCGCGATCCTCGTCGCGCTGCTCGTCGGCATCTCGCTCGTCGCGCGCGCCTATCACGTGGGAGCGACGCCCCCGGCGCAGGCGGGATACGAGAGTGTGCTCTCGCAGCTCACGGGGGCGGTGATCGGGCGCGGCTGGTTCTACGGCGTGACCATCGCGAGCATCGTCTCGGTGCTCGCGCTGTCGGCCAACACGTCGTTCGCCGATTTCCCGCGCCTCTGCCGCCTCCTCGCGCAGGACCGCTACCTGCCCGAGCCGTTCGAGCACCGGGGGCGGCGGCTCGTCTTCACGCACGGCATCGTGGTGCTCGCGCTCCTCTCTGGGGTGCTTCTCGTCGTTTTCCAGGGCGTGACCGATGCGCTCATCCCGCTCTTCGCGTTCGGGGCGTTCCTGGCGTTCACGATGTCGCAGTCGGGCATGGTCGAGCACTGGCGGCGACGACGAGGCAACCGCCTGAAGCTCGCGATGAACGGGCTCGGCGCCGTCGGCACCGGCGTGACCTGTCTGGTCATCGTCGCTTCCAAGTTCGTCGAGGGGGCGTGGATCTCCATCCTGCTCGCGGGGCTCGCGGTCGCGATGTACGCGGGCATGCGGCGCCACGACGATCGACTGAAGCGGGCCATCCACGCCGCCGACGAGCCGCTTTCCGTCGCTGGGACACGCGAGCCGCTCGTGGTGGTGCCGATGCGCGGATGGGATCGCGTGTCCATCGAGGCGCTCCGCTTCGCGATGCACCTCGCGGACGACGTGGTGGTCGCGCAGGTGCTGACGGGCGATCGCGAGGTGGACGATCTCACCGGCCGGTGGAAGCGGCTCGTCGCGGCGCCCGTGCGACACGCGAAGAAGGAGCCCCCGCGTCTCGTCGTGCTGCGCTCCGAGTACCGGCGGCTCTTCGCGCCTCTCGTGGAGATGGTCGACAAGCTCATCGAAGAGAACCCGGATCGCCAGGTGGTCGTCGTCGTGCCCGAGCTCGTCGATCGCGCCTGGTTCTCGTTTCTGGTGCACCCGCACACGGCCGCGCTGCTGCGCGAGGCCTTCTTGCTCGAGGGCCGTCCGCACCTCGTCGTCGTCAGCGTTCCCTATTACGTGTGCGCCGGCCGCGTGTGCATCGGGCGCGCCAGCTCCAAATAGGCCGAGGGGTGGCTCCCACTACCGCGGGACCACCCCTCGACTGCTGTGCACCTGGTTTTCGTGACGTGATGCGAGCTGCTCGAACGCGGGTCGTGTGGCTTCTCTTCGTCTGCCGTCTTTCGGGTTTGCGGCGGGACGCTCGAGGTTTCCGGACACCAAGAGGGGAAGCAACGGGATCGGCGCGCGTTGGGAGGCAGCCGGTTGGAACGAATCTCGCCTAGGGCTGCGAAGGAAAGACGCGTACAGGACACCGCCGTGGCGGCCCGGCACTCGTGGTGCCGGCCTCCAGCGTGGATGCGAGAGGGTCTGGTCGAATCCCTACGCAACTAAGGCCCGGGAGCGAGTCGATCCGGGAGCTGCTTCGACAATGGATCTCGGCGGAGAGATCGTCAAGGGTCGACGGTGAAGAAAGAAAACGTTTCACCAGTGAACGAGTTTCTGCGTCGCGTCGTGCGGTGTGGAGGATTCGATCGCGATTGCGACCGCGACCGCGACCTCGAGCGCGACCTCGAGCGCGACCGCGACCGCGGTCGAGATCTCGATCACTCTGGATCTGGAGATCACGAGGGATGGACGATTGGAGTGCACGCGAATGCGCCTCGGTGTTCACTCTCCACCATGCTCACGATGTAGAGAGTGCAACTCGAGATTCACAAGTGTGCATCCTTGATCATGACCGACATGACCCCGCTGCAAACTCTGTACATCGGCAGTGTTGGGCGTCGTGATCAGCTGGTGATCGACCTCCACACCCTGCAGTTCTAGCGTCAGCAGATCACTGATGTGCTTCGTGATCGGTGACGCACACACGTGATGTTCCTCGATCACTCACGTGATCACCTCGCTGTGTCAAAGGTGCATGGCTCACGATGTAGACAGCGATCGGTCGATCACCATCGTCCGCACGTCGAGATGCACACGATTGTGGTCGAACGGTGTGCCTCGCGATCGTCGACATGCACCAGTGATCACATCGATGGATACCCTGCACACGTTTGGATCACCCAAGGGTGCACCGTGATGATGACCCTCGACATCCTCGCGTTGAACGAGGGAGAACACCTGCTTGCACCCGGGACCATCGTTCGTCGCACCACGGAGCAACATGCCCTGCTCCCAGGAGCGATCCCCGTTCCTCCCGCGTGCATCGTCACATTCTGCAGGGTCCATCAGGCTCGGGACCCGGGTGCAATGTGGATCGCACCCGGGAGCAAGTGCCTGTCCATGTGCGAGTGAAGCACCTCGGACCCAGGTGCGACGTCGATCGCACCTGGGAGCAACGTGCTGTGCACCACGGGACGCGCCACATGGCTCGCGGGTCCCACGCTGTCCCTTCAACGGGGGAAACGATGCCCTCGCGTAAGGAACACGATCACTCCATCGATTGATGTGCCTCGCCCCCAGGTCCCGCGCCGTCCCTTCGATGGGGGCAGCGATGCCCTCGCGGCAGGAACCCGATCGCTCCCTGGAGTCATGTGCGTCGCTCCAGGGTCCCGCGCTGTCCCTTCAACGGGGGCAACGATCCCCTCGCGCGAGGAACACGATCGCTCCATCGAGTCATGCGCCTGGCTCCTGGGTCCCACGCTGTCCCTTCGATGGGGGCAGCGATGCCCTCCAGCGAGGGACGCGTCTGCTCCCGGGGGTGGCCCACTGCCCTCCCGGTCTGCGCGGCGTTGCACCCAGGAGTCGCGGCATCTCCACCCGGGTCCCGGGCAGTCGCCTCACTCGTCGGCGGCCTTCACACCACCGGGGGGCGGCGGATTCGCCTCGCGCTCGAGGTAACGGAAGATGGTGCGCGGGTCGACGCCCAGATCGCGCGCGGTCTGCGTGCGGTTCCCGTTGTTGCGCTCGAGCACCTCGAGCACGTACTTGCGCTGAAACTCTTCCTTCGCCTTCTCGAGCGGAAGGATGGGGTTCTCTGCTTCCTTGCCGAGGTCGAGATCCTCGGGACCGAGGAGCGACTTGTCGCAGAGCACGAGCGCCTTCTTGATGCGATTCTCGAGCTGCCGGATGTTGCCCGGCCACTGGCCCTTCTTGACCGCGGCGAGCGCCTGAGGCGTGAAGCCCTGCACGTGCGAGCCGAGCTCCTCGGCGTGCTTCGAGAGCAGCGCCTTCGCGATGATGAGCACGTCGTCGCCGCGCTCGCGCAGGGGCGGGAGGTAGATGTTGACGACGTTCAGGCGGTAGTAGAGGTCCTCGCGGAAGCGGCCGGCGCGGATCTCCTCCTCGAGCACGCGGTTGGTCGCGGCGACGACGCGGATGTCCACCTTCTCCGGCTTGCTGTCGCCCACGCGGAAGACGACGCGCTCCTGCAGCGCGCGCAGGAGCTTCACCTGCAGGTTGAGCGGGAGCTCGCCGATCTCGTCGAGGAAGAGCGTGCCGCCGCCGGCGACCTGGAACTTGCCCGGACGCGAGGCCACGGCGCCGGTGAAGGCGCCCTTCACGTGGCCGAAGAGCTCACTCTCGATGAGATTCTCGGGAATGGCGCCGCAGTTGATGACGACGAACGGGCCGTTCGCGCGATTGGACCGCGTGTGGATCTCGCGCGCGATGAGCTCCTTGCCGGTGCCCGTCTCGCCCGTGATGAGCACCGAGATGTCCGTCGTCGCCACCTTCTGCAGCTTGCGGAACACCTCGAGCATCGAGGGGCACGAGCCGATGATCTCTCCGAAGCGGCGGTCCTTCAGCTCGGCGACGAGCTTCTCCTTGTCCGCCCGCAGCGCGTTCAGCAGGAGCGCGTTCTGGAGGATGAGGCTCGCCTGCGAGGCGAAGATCGAGAGCACGTCGAGCTGCCCGCGGTCGAAGAGCCCCTTGACCCGATCGTTGCCGACGTAGAGCACGCCTTGCACGTGCCCCTGGCTCACGAGCGGCGCGCACATGACGCTCGAGAGGCGCAGCGCGAGCACGCTCTCGCTCGTCTTGAACTGCGAGTCGCTCAGCGCATCGCTCACGATGACGGGCCGCCCCGTCTCGATCACCTTCTTGACGATGCTGTCGCTGATGGCCGCCTGCGGTCCTTCGCCCAGCGCTTCGCGCTTCACGTTGCGCGCGGCTCGTATGCGCACGCCGCCGTTGGTCGTCCCCGCGCTCTCGGGCGGCGCGGGCTCGGTGGACGGCGCCGGCGCATCGCCCTCGTCGGCCGGCGGACGCGCACCGGCCGGGTCGCGTGTGAACGCGTCGTCGTTGAGGAGGATGAGCCCCTTCTCGGCGCCCGTCACCTCGATGACCGCGTCGAGCATCGACTCGAGCAGCTGATCGATGTCCTTCATCGTCATCAGCTTCTCGCTGAACTCGTAGAGCTTGCGGAGCCCGGCGAGCTGCTGGTTCGTCAGCTGGAGCTGCGTCTCGCTGATGGCGCGCGGCGGTGCGGCGCCCGGCGCGGCGGGCTCGGCGGGACGGGCGACCTTCTGCGGCTCGTCGAAGATGCCGAACGACAGCTCCACGTCTCCGAGGGTCAGCCTGTCGCCGTGCACCAGCCGGGCGCGGCGCTTCTTCTTCCCGTTGACGAGGATCTCCCCCTGCTTGTCGACCTCTTCCAGGTTGAAATCGCGCCCGTCGAAGAGCACCTGCGCATGCGTCTCGCTGAGAGCATGGCTGGGGATCGCCACGTCGTTGCCGAGCGCACGCCCGACCGTCGTCACTGGCTTGTACAGGACGAAGGTGCGGGGCTGGCCCTGGGGGGGAAACCACTTGAGGACGGGCAAGGACCTGGCCCCCAACCTAGCTCAAAACGGCACGCAATTGACGGGATAGCGCAAGCTCTGGCATAAGGGCGGCGCTGCAAAGGACCCTCGGAGGAGACCCATCATGAAGAACATCGTCATCGTCGCGATCCTGGCGCTCATGGCTGCCGGTGGCGCCATCGTCGCTTGTGGCGGCGACATGCCGTCCGCGCCGGCTACGCCGGGCATGCCGTCGGCAGCCCCCGAGGCGCCTGCGGCGCCCTCGGCCCCGGCTGCGCCCTCGCCGAGCAAGTGACCGTCGGATAGCGATGCGATGGGGCGGGGTCTCGACAAGAGGCCCCGCTTCGTCGTTTTGTGGGTAAGGGTCAGGGCGGAGCAGGAGGAGGAGTCGTGATGGTGGTCCGTGTTCTGGGGGTTCTGCTGGCGATGACGCTGGGCCTATGGGCCATGGCCGCATGCGGAGGAGGCGCGAAGCCCCCCATGCAGCCGGACAACGACACGACGAGCCTGGGGGACGGCGGGCCGGAGATGACCCCGCCGGCCACGACGCCCCCCGCACCGAGCAAGTAGCTGCTCGCCCTGGGCGGACGGGCATGATGCGCTCGCGCATCATGGGCTCCCTTGCCGCGTCATCGTGAAACGCTAGGGATCTCCTGGTGGAAGGGGCATCGCATGCTCGCAGCTGCCGTGACGCATGCGAGAAGGCGCGTGTGGCGGCGCTCGGTACACTCGCCCGCAACATCCCCGAGCACCCGTTCGTGACGCTCGTGAGCGTCGCCTTCGACGGTCAGGGACGTGCCCTTCTCCTTCTTTCCCGCCTGGCGGAGCACACGGCGAACCTGGAGGCGTGCGATCGCGCCTCCCTCCTCGTGAGCGAGGGGGGCAGCAGCGAGCCGGATCCCCTGGCCTCGGGACGCGTGACGCTGGTGGGCACCTGCGTCCGGGTGCCGGAGACGGAGGTCGAAGCATGCCGGCGGACTTACCTGACGAAGCACCCGGAAGCGACGACGTACGCCGGCTTCGCGGACTTCGGCTTCTTCCGCCTGGCTCCCGCGCACGTCCGCTACGTGGGAGGCTTCGGGCGCATGTCGTGGGTGACCGCAGCGGACTACGCGAGCGCGTGGACCTGAGGCGCGTCACCGGGCACGGTACGCGCGCAGCAGCCAAACGAACCCACTCACCCCGAGCACCGCGTGGGCGATCTGGAGGACGGCCAGATGCGCCGGCACGACGGCCTGGAGCACGATCGCATCCACCGCGAGCAGCAGCGGATACGAGAGCAGCACCATCTTGAGCGCATTCTTGTCGAGGCGCTTCATGGCTCCCATCGCCGTGTCCCTCCGCCGCTGGACCTAGGGTCGCCCTTCTCACGCGGACAGGACCTCGCCGGGTCGGCATCGGACTCGGTCTCGGATTCGGTCTCGGACTCGGATTCGGTCTCGGAGTCGGTCTCGGAGTCGGTCTCGGCGACGTGCGGTCGGCCTCGTGCCTGGCCTCGATCGCCGGCCTCACGCGGAGAGCGCGCACCCGCCGCGCCAGCGGCAATGAGATGCGAGGGGAGGGAAAGCGCCGCTGTCACGGCGGCTGCGCGTTGGGGGCGTGAGGCCGGCGATCGAGGCCAGGCCCAAGGAGATGCCATGCACGACTCGCTGAGGACGTTCGAACATCACCGGCTCGATGCCTACGCCGTCGCTCTCGAGGCCCTGAAAGGAGCCGAGGGACTCGCCAAGGCGCTGCCGAGGGGATACGGCACGATGGCCGATCAAGTGCGGCGCGCGAGCCAGAGCGCGTTCCTGCAGCTCGCCGAGGGCGTCGCGCGAGCGGGAGGCGAGCGAGCGATGCGGCTGCGAGGCGCGCGGGCCGAGGCCAGCGAGGCCGCCGCAGCCATCGAGGGGCTGCTCGTCCTCGGTGTCGCGCAGCCAGCCGAAGCCGAGCGCGTCATCGGCCTGCTCGGCCGCCTGTGCGCCATGCTCGTCCGGCTCGAGCGTGTGCGGCGGTGATTCACGTCCTCGTCTCCCCGAGCGGGCCGATCGTCTTGCCGATTGCAGCTTTCCTGCGACACGAGCAGGCGCGCATCGCGCGGATCAACCCCTCGTGAGGGGCGAGTGACGACTCGTCCCTCACGAATGCGTCAATCGTGCGACAGGGTGCCTCATCGATGACGCAGAATGAGCCATTGGTGCTCCGAGTCGACGCTTCGATCGACCCGGGTGACGCATTCACCTCCGTGAATGACGCAACGATGGCCCACGTCCACGACACGATCCGCCGGAGTGACGCCTTCGTCACTGTCGACGGCGCCATCGTCGTCACGAGTGATGCATCGATCGCCATCGATGATGCGATCACGAAGCAAACGGACGCATCGATCGTCCTCGATGACTCACTCACCGGACAGAGTGATGCGACGACCGGCATCCGTGACTCATTCGGCAGGACGACTGGTGCATCGACCGCCGACGAGGACCCATTCACGGGGACCGCGGGTGCATCGATCCCGCGGGCTGGCGCGTCACGCGCTCAAACCGCCCCAGTCCGAGCGAGGAGGAGCGGACAGTCGGAGATGCCGGGCAGGCCCCACTGAAGTACCAGTGCCTGCGGCGAGGCAGAATCAGGCAAGCGTCGACAGAGAAGTGCACTTCCCCCGAGGCCTCTCCGCGCTAGTGTTGAACTGCGGAGGAAGTGAGCGCTAGCGCCAGTGCAGGCCGCGACGAACATCAAGGCGGGGCAGATCCTCGACGGCAAGTACAGGGTCGAGCGAATCCTGGGCATGGGCGGCATGGGGATCGTCGCCGCGGCCAGGCACATCGAGCTGGGCATCGACGTCGCCGTGAAGCTCCTGCTCCCCGGCGCCCTCGGGAGCGACGAAGCCGTCTCGCGATTCGCTCGCGAGGCGCGATCGGCATCGCGCCTGCGGAGCGAGCACGTCGCGCGTGTGTACGACGTCGGAAAGCTCGTCGACGGGACGCCCTACATGGTCATGGAGTACCTCGTGGGGCGAGACCTCGACCAGGTGCTCGTCGAGGCGGGCCCGCTCGACGTGCCCACCGCCGCCACGTACTTGCTGCAGGTGTGCGAGGCCATGGCGGAGGCGCACGCGAACGGGATCGTCCACCGAGATCTGAAGCCGAAGAACCTGTTTCTCACGACGAAGGTCGACGGCTCGCCGCTGGTGAAGGTGCTCGACTTCGGCATCGCCAAGCGCGTGGATCCGGCGAGCGCCGGGCTCACCGGATCCATCGCCGTCGTCGGCTCGCCAGCCTACATGAGCCCCGAGCAGATGCGGGCCTCGCGCGACGTCGATGCCCGTACGGACCTGTGGTCGCTCGGGGTGTCACTCTACGAGCTGACCACCGGGGTGCTTCCGTTCGACGGCGCATCCGAGCTTGAGGTCTGCGCGGCGGTCATGAAGGACGAGCCACGCCGCCCCGACGGCGTGCGACGCGGCATGCCCGCGGCGTTCGCGGATCTCGTCATGCACTGCCTGCGCAAACCAGTCGCCCATCGACTCGTCGACGTGGCGCGGCTCGCAGAAAGGCTGGAGCCCTTCGCGCACGAGAGCGCGCGAGGCGCCGCGGCCAGAGTGAGGCAGGTGCTCGGCGTCGCCCCTTCGTCGCAGCCGGCTTCGGAACCGGCGCCTCGTGCGTCTTCGATCGCGACAGCGGTCGCCCCGTTGCCGGGGTCGCGCGACACGCGCACGCAGCTGAACACGCGGGGCGCCGGGAAGGATCGTGCGCGCGGCATCCGCGCCGGGGCCGTCGTCGCTCTGCTCCTCACCGGGGTGGGTCTCGCGGTGGGCCTGACGCTCAGAAACCGGAAGGAGCCGCCGCAGGCGACTGCACCCATCGCAGCGGTCGCCGCCTCGACGACGACGGTCACCGACGTCGTCGCGTCCGTCCCGGCGACCGTCGAAGCGCCACCGGTGTTCGTCGTGGAGTCGTTCGCGTCGGTTGCGGCGCCCGTGGACGGCAAGAGCGCGGGCCGCGTCGCGCGCTCTCGCCGGGGGACGAGGAGCGAAGCCGCGCCGAGCGCACGTCCGCCACCCGCGATCGTCGCAGCCGAGTCACCGCCCGCGCCCACGCCGGTGGCGGTTTCGCAACCGGTTCCTCCTCCTGCTGGTCGTCCTGCACCTCCAGCGCCTCCTCCCTACCTGATCGACTCCGCCCGCGTGCAGGTCGGCGCGCCGACGTCGGTCATCGGTACGACGGCGACGAACATCGCGCACGCGCTGGCGGGTCTCGGCCCGCACCTGACCTCGTGCTACCGCGCAGCGCTCCCGAGCATGGCCGGGAACCTCGACGGCAGCGCCGTGCTCCATCTCGGCACGGACGAGGAGGGTGTCATCGTGGACGCGAGGGTAGCCGGGGGTCCTTCAGCCGGGTGCGCCCCGTGCATCGCCGCGGCCGTTCGTGGCCGGCAGGTCGCCAACGTGGACACAGGGCGCGTTCGTGCGGAGGTGCCGCTCCAGTTCTTCGCGCGCTGACTTCCCGCGCTTGCGCCCTCACTGGGCCACGATCGAGCCCGTCATCTGCGAATGTTGCGTACAGAAGTAAGCGAACGTGCCGGCGGTCGTGAAGACGTGGTCGTACGTCGCGCCCACATCCGATGTCACCGGGCTGCCGCAACTCGTGTCGCTCGGCGAGCAGAATGCTCCGTCGGGTACGCCTCCGCTCCCACTCGTGACTGTGTGCCCCGACCCCTGCCACACCCAGTGCACCGTATCGCCCACCCTGATCGACACCGTCGCCGGCGAGAACGAGTGGGTTCCGTTCGGGCCGACGATCACGGTCCACGTCATCGGGCCCGTGGCGGTGTCCGGTGTCATCGCGGCGTCCTGCGACGTACCGGCGTCGGGTGGCGCATCGATGTAGCCATCTTCCGCGACGGATGCGCCGTCGCCGCTCGCGTCCGGGCGGTGGCCGCTCGACGCGCCATCGGCGGACCCGCCGGCGTCCGGCGAGGCCGCGGGACGCAGGACGCCATACTCGGGGGCGAAACTGCAGGCTCCCATCCCCATCGCGGCGGCGAGCATCGCACCCCGAACGAGGTCCGGTCGGGCCATCCGCAACGATGTTATCACTGAGGAGAATGTGGCCGGCGCGGACCGCCTGCGGACTGGTGGCGCTCGTGGTCGGCGGGGCCTCCTGCTACTCGGAGGGCTACGACACCTCGCGCCTGCCGGAAGGCGTGCGCGCCGACTATGCGGTCTTCGCCGATCGGTGCTCGCGTTGCCACTCGCTGTCGCGCCCCCTGTCGGCCGCAATCGACGACGACGTCTTCTGGAAGCGATACGTCGAGACGATGCGCTTGAAGCCGGGCAGCGGGATCTCGATCGCCGACGAGGCGCCCATCCTGCGCTTTCTGCACTACTACTCGACCGAGCGAAGACGTGAGCGTCTGGGGCCGGGCGGCGCGAATCCGATCGTCTCTTCCGGCGATGCCGCCTCGGGGGACATGTGACCGGCTCGCGCGCATGGGGCCTTCTCGCCACGGCCTTGACCGCCGTGATGCTCGTTCTCGCCACGCCCGCCGATGCGCTCGGGCTCGACGCGAACTACGCAGGCTCGGCGCAGCTCGACTACTTCGTCGTCCCGACGGAGAAGAACCTGGATGCTCGCGCGATCGGATTCGACGGGTTCACACTCGAGGCGGCGCTCAAGCTCACCGCCGATCTCTCCGACCATCTCTCGGCCAACGTCAAGGTCTGCTATGGCTGCCACGGCTTCGAGGCCGACATGGCCTACTTCGACGTGCGCGTGATCGACGAGCTCTCGTTCCGCGTTGGCCGCTTCAGCCCGAGCTTCGGCAGCTTCAACATCCGGCACGACCCGGCGAACCACCGGCTGAGCGACAAGCCGCTGCCCTACGACATGGGCAGGATGTTGCGGCTTCGCACGTGGAACCTCGGCGTGCTTCCGAGCCCGTTTCCGGACAACGGGCTGGAGATCGACGGCCAC
>DASVWO010000042.1:0-8955 GCA_036393165.1 Polyangiaceae bacterium
GCGAAGAGCGTCCCGATGTTCGTGAGGTCCACCATCTCGTCGATGTTCGTGAACGCGCTGCACACCGCCACGAGCACCCCGGTGAGGATCGTCGACACGTGCGGCGTCCCGAAGCGCGGGTGAACGCGCGCGAACACGGGCGGCAGGAAGCCGTCGCGCGCCATCGCGAAGAGGATGCGCGGCTGCCCGAGCTGGAACACGAGGAGCACGGCCGTCTGCGCCACCACCGACCCGAGCGCGACGATGCCCACCATCCAGTCGGGCATCGCGACGTACTTCATCGCGACGGCCAGCGCCTCGGCGCGTTGCCCCTCATCGAGCGTCGTCAGGTACGAGTACGGCACGAGACCCGAGAAGACGGCGCCGACGATCACGTAGATGATCGTGCACACGACGAGCGAGCCGATGATGCCTATCGGCATGTCGCGCCCGGGGTTGCGGCATTCCTCGGCGCAGGTCGAGACGGCGTCGAACCCGATGTACGCGAAGAAGATGATCGCGGCGCCCGCCCCCACGCCGGCGAAGCCGTTCGGCGCGAAGGGGTGCCAGTTCTCCGGCCGGACGAACCGCGTGCTCACGAGCACGAAGAACGCGAGCACCACGAGCTTCACCGCCACCATGGTCGCGTTGAAGCGCGCCGACTCCTTGACCCCCCACACGAGCACGATCGTGATGACCGCGACGATGAAGATGGCCAGCGCGTTGAACACGATGGGCACGCCGAACACGTGCGGCGCCTGCGCGAGGACCTCCGGCGTCTTCGCCGCCGTGCGGTAGTCGATCACGAGCCAGCGCGGGACGTGGATGCGCATGCCGTCGAGCAGCGCGACCATGTAGTTCGCCCACGAGATGGCCACGGCCGTGTTGCCGATGGCGTACTCGAGCAGCAGGTCCCACCCGATGATCCACGCGACGAGCTCACCCAGCGTCGCGTACGCGTACGTGTACGCGCTGCCGGCGACCGGCACCATCGAGGCGAACTCCGCGTAGCAGAGGGCGGTGAACCCGCAGACCACCGCCGTCAGCACGAAGGACACCATGAGCGCCGGGCCAGCGCCCGGCCGCGCCGCGTCGCCCGCGCTCGCGCTCCCGATGGTCGCGAAGATGCCCGTGCCGATGACTGCGCCGACCCCGAGCGCCACCAGGTTCCACGGCCCGAGCACGCGCCGGAGCGACGCTCCCTCGCGTCCGCTCTCGCCCAGAATCTCGTCGATCGACTTGGTCCTGAAGAGCTGCGCGAGCGCCACGGCGGGTGCGGACGATACACGAGAAAGCTGGTAAGCGTGGGGCCCCGTGCCCCGCCGCCTCGAGCCGCTGCGCGACCCCGTCAAGATGCACTTCGACGGACACGCCGTGACGGCCGAGCGCGGCGAGCCGGTCGCCGTCTCGCTCCTCGCCGCCGGGCACCTCGCCATCGCGCGCAGCCCCAAGTTCCACCGCCCGCGTGGCCCCGGGTGCCTGCGCGCCGGCTGCGACGGGTGCCTCGCGCGCGTCGACGACGAGCCCAACGTCATGACCTGCCGCGTTCCGGCCGCCGACGGGATGCGCATCGAGACGCAGAACGTCGTCGGCTCGCGCGACACCGACCTTCTGCGCATGGCCGACTGGTTCTTCCCCGAGGGCATGAACCACCACGAGCTCTTCGCGGGAGTGCCCGGCGTGCAGCGCGTCATGCAGGCGCTCGCGCGGCGCGTGGCGGGACTCGGGCGGCTCCCCGCGGGCGAAGCGGTCCCCCCGCGGGAGGCGCACCGCCGCCAGGTCGATGCCCTGGTCGTGGGAGCGGGGCCGGCCGGCATGTCGACCGCGATGCTCCTGGTGAAGAAAGGGCGGCGCGTGGAGGTGGTCGACGACGCCCTCGTGTGGGGCGGATCCGTGAGAGCCCTGCCGGGAGCCACCGGCGGCCCGTGGACCCAGCTGCTCGAGAGCTTCGCGAATGCCGTCGTCATGGGCGATCTGCGCCTGCGGATGCGCACCACCGCCGCCGCCGTCTTCGGGGAGGACGTGCTCCTCGCCGGCGAGGAGGGGGTCGAGGTCGCAACGCCCTCCACCCTGGTCATCGCGACGGGGGCCCACGACGGTGTCCTCGCCTTCGAGGGCAACGACCTGCCCGGCGTGATGAGCGCCCGCGCGGCCGGGTGGATCGCCTCGCTCGGGGTCGAGCCGGGGGAGCGGGCAGTGGTGGCGCTCACCGAGGGCGGCGGCCCGTTCGGCGAAGCCTGCGCCTCGGCCATCCGCGGGGCGACCCTGGTGACGGGCGTCCCCCTTCGCGCAGGCGGCAGCTCACGCATCAAGGACGTCACCGTGGCCACCGCCTCGGGTGAGCGGACCCTGCGGTGCGACGCCCTCCTCGTCGACGCGCCGCGGGCGCCGGCCTACGAGCTCGCCGCCCAGGCGGGAGCCACCCTCCGCCACGAGCCGCAGGGCTACGTCGTCGAGACGGACGAGGCGGGTCGCATCCGCCCCGGGATCTACGCCGTCGGCGAGGTCACCGGCGCGTCCCTGGAGCCCGAGGCCATCGCCCGCGCGGCCGCCGCGGCAGTCGAGTCGATCTAGGTCGGGGGAGGGGCCCCGACCGACAAACCTGGTCAATCCTCCAGCAGCTGCCCGAAGAGGCCCAGGCCGCCGGCGATCGCCACCACGTCGAAGACCGCGAGGAGCCGTAGCCAGTCCCCCACCTCGCCCATGCGGACCGGCATGCCGCTCGTGGCCGCGTAGAAGATTTCACGCGTCGCCGACACGCTCGAGAGCAGCGCCGGGGAGAGCAGGGGGAACAGGACCGTGGCGAGAATGAGCTCCCGTGCGCGCGTGCGCACGGTCATCGCCCCGAAGAGGGTGCCCATGGCGGCCACGCCCAGCGTCCCGGCGAGCATCACGACCACGAGCGGCACGAGCACCGGCCACAGGCCGACGTGGAAGAGGAGGGCGACGAGCGGCACGACGATGATCTCGACCGCGACCAGAAACCCGAGCACTCCCAGGGCTTTCCCGCACCAGATGGCCGCCCGAGGAATCGGCGACACGACGAGCCCGAGCAGCGCCGACTCCTCCCGCTCGCGCTGCCACGTCCGCCCGAGCGCGAGCACCGCCGCGAAGAAGATCGCCAGCCACATCGCCCCGGGCGCGACGCGGGTGCCCTGCTCGCCGCCGACCGCGAAGGCGAGGCTCGCCATGATCGCCACGAGAGCGGCGAAGAAGCCGGCGGTGGTGACGATCTCGCGCGTCGAGAGCTCGATGCGCATGTCCTTGGCGAGGACGGCGAGCGTCGCGGAGAAAAAAGTGACCCGAGGGGTGGCGCGCGACGTCGATCCCATCTTGACCCTGATCGATCAAGCGGTAGATTCGCTGAGAGAGAGAGCGCTGTCACGCGGCACGCGACGCTGACGCAGCTCCCGCAGAAGAAGCTCGGTAACTCCAGTGCCATCGAGACGCGCTAGCAAGCGCATCGCCGTACTCCACAACGTCGACTTCGAGGACGCCCGTCCCGACTTCGATCCCACCTGGGCCGCCCGCGCCGAAGTGGCGATGGTGGCGACCGCGGTCGCGGCCGCCCTGTGTTCCGCCGGCTACGACGCGCAGCTCGTGCCGGTCGACGGCGACCTGACGAGCCTGCGCGCGCGCCTCTCCGAGCTCGAACCGGTCTGCGCCTTCAACCTGTGCGAGTCGCTCGCGGGCGACGCGCGCCTCGAGAGCGCGGTCCCCCTCGTGCTGGAGCTGCTCGGCATCCCCTTCACGGGATCGCCGCCCGAGGTGCTGAGCTTCGCGCTCCGGAAGGACCGGGTGAAGCAGCGCCTGGAGGCCGCCGGCATCCCGACGCCCGCGGCGCGCGTGATGTCCCGCGGGGACGACCCGTGCGACCTCCCCTTCCCCCTCATCGTGAAGCCGGTGCGGGAAGACGGGTCGGTCGGCATCTCCAACGAGAGCGTCGTTCGCTCCCGCGAAGAGCTGGCGCGGACGGTCGACGCGGTGTCGGCGCGCCTGAGGCAGGCTTGCCTCGTCGAGCAGTTCATCGACGGGCGCGAGTTCAACGTGGCGATGCTCGGGCACCCGACGCCGCGCGTGCTGCCGCTGAGCGAGATCGACTTCACGGCGCTGCCCGACGGGGCGCCGCGCATCGTGTCGTACGACGCCAAGTGGTCGAGCGGCTCGGTGGAAGACCTGGGCACGGTCCCGGTGCTCCACCCCCAGCTTCCGACGACGGTGGCGGCGAGGGTCCGGCGTGCCGCGGCCGACGCCTTCCGCGCGGTCGGCGTGCGCGACTACGGCCGTGTCGACGTACGCCTCTCATCCGGGGGCGTGCCGTACGTGGTCGACGTGAACCCCAACTGCGACCTCTCGCCACACGCGGGCATGGCCCGCGCCGCGGCAGGCGTCGGCATCGACTATGCCGCGCTCTGTGGGCTGCTGATTCGCTACGCACTGCGGCGGCGTGGCGCGGGGGAGGGGCCCCGCGCCGGCAACGGGACAGCGGTGCCGGCGAAGAGGCCGGCGACCGCTACTCGCTCCGGTGCCCCCGGACCGCTATAGTGATCGACGATGACCCTCGGAGAGGTTATCGCGATTCTCCGCAGCCCCGAGGGTAAAGACGAGACGAAGCGGGTCTACTTGCTCAGGCGAGCCGTCGACTGGGCCGAGATCACGATTCGCGCCGGCGACGTCACGCGCGATGACGCCGAGTCCATCGTGGATGCGGTGGCAGCGCGCGCAGAAGAGCTCTTCCCGGGCAGTCAGGAGACCTTCGCCATCGTCTACGGCGTGCGCCTCAAGCGCGTGATCAGCGAGGTCTACGGGCTAGCGGACTGAGGATTCGCCGAAGGCGAGCCGACAGCCCGAAGGGCCACCAGACTGAGGATTCGCCGAAGGCGAGCCGACAGCCCGTAGGGCCACCAGACTGAGGATTCGCCGAAGGCGAGCCGACGGCCCGAAGGGCCACCAGACTGAGGATTCGCCGAAGGCGAGCCGACGGCCCGAAGGGTCACCAGACTGAGCGCGGCGCCACGGCCGCGTCGCGGGCACGTGCAGTGCACCGTGACGAGCGCCGCGGCGCATGTCAGCAGCCCCGTCCACACCGCAAGAGGTCGCTGCCGCTGCGGCGGCTCTGCAGATCCCGCCCCTCGACCATGGCGCGATCGGCAACGGCCGCCTCATCGCGCTCGTGTCCCCCACGAGCGCGATCGAGTGGCTCTGCCTGCCACGCTTCGACTCGCCCTCGGTCTTCGCCCGCCTGCTCGACCGCGAGCGCGGCGGCACCTTCCGCATCCTCGCCGGCGACCACGAGGTGCGCGGGTCGCTGCACTACCTGCGCAACACCAACGTGCTCTCGACGCGCTTCGAGGCGGACGGATGCAAGTGGGAGATCCTCGACTATGCCCCGCGCATCCCCGAGGGCCTCGGCGTCCGCGTGCCTCTCGAGGTCGTGCGCATCGTGCGCCCCATCGCGGGCAACCCGCGGCTGCGCGTCGACTTCGACCCGCGTCCCGACTACGCGCGAGCCAACCCGGTGCTGCGCGAGACGAGCCACGGCATCGAGGTCTTCGGCGGCGACGCGCCGCTGCACCTGACGACGAACCTGCCCTGCCCATACGTCCTCTCGAAGCGGGAGTTCGTCCTCACGCGGCCCGTCTTCTTCTCCCTCTGCTACGGCAAGCGCGAGTGCCCGACGACGCTCGCCAGCGCCTTCCACGAGCTCGAGCTCACCGTGGCGGGCTGGCGCGCGTGGGCCAAGACGTGCGCGCTGCCCAACTTCGCCGCCGCCGAGGTGCTGCGGTCGGCGCTCTGCCTCAAGCTCCACGCGTACCACGACACCGGCGCCATCATCGCCGCGAGCACGACGAGCATCCCGGAGGCGATGGGCACGCCGCGCGCGTGGGACTACCGCTACTGCTGGCTGCGCGACGCCGCCTTCGTCGTCGAGGCGCTCCGACGCCTCGGGCACCTCAACGAGGGCGAGCAGTTCCTCAACTTCCTGCGCGACGTGGCCGAGAGCGGGCCGCTGCAGCCGCTCTACGGCATCGACGGGGAGCGCAATCTCGTCGAGGAGCGCCTCGCGAACCTATCCGGCTTCGGCAACAGCGGGTGGGTGCGCATCGGCAACGCCGCCATCGACCAGAAGCAGAACGACCTGATGGGCGAGCTCGTGCTGTGCCTCGAGACGCTGCTCACCGACCCGCGCATCGTCGACGAGGACTCGGGGCGCTTCACGCCGCTGCTCCAGCGCCTCGTCGAGGAGTCTATCGAGGCGGCGCCGACGCCGGACACGAGCATCTGGGAGTTCCGGACGCTGCACAACGTCTACACGTTCTCGCGCGCGATGTGCTGGGTCGCCATCCAGCGAGGCGCGAAGCTCGCGCAGCGCCTCGGCCGGCCCGACCTCGCCGAGCGCTGGGGCCCCATCGCCGACGCCGAGCGCGCCGAGGTCGTGCGCCGCGGCTACTCGCAGAACCTCGGGTACTTCACGCAGGCGCTCGACGGGAACAACCCGGACGCGTCGCTGCTCCTCTTGCCGACGATCGGCATCATCGACGCGCGCGACCCGCGCTTCGTGTCGACCGTCGAGGCGTACGAGCGGGAGCTCGTCGCGGGGGGGCTCATGCGACGCTACGCGGGCCTCGACGACTTCGGCGCGACCGAGAGCGCCTTCACCATCTGCTCCTTCTGGTGGGCGGAGGCGCTCGCCCTCATGGGGCGCCTCGACCAGGCCATCGAGGTGTTCGAGCGCATCTCGCGCCACGCCAACCCGGTGGGCCTCTTCAGCGAGGACATCGACCCGGCGACGGGCGCGCTCCTCGGCAACTTCCCGCAGGCGTACACGCACGTCGGCCTGATTCACGCAGCGATGACCATCAGTGAGCTCATCGAGGCGCGCGAGGGAAAGGCGCGCGCGTGGACGTGACGTCCTGGTATTGCCCCATGGGCCGCCTGATCCTCGTCTCCAATCGCCTGCCGGTCACCGTGGCGGTGGAGGGCGACACCTTCGCGGTGAAGCAGAGCTCCGGCGGCCTCGTGACGGGCCTTCGCGGTCCGCACGAGAGCTCCGGAGGCACCTGGATCGGCTGGCCCGGCGACGTCTCCGGCCTCCCCGACGACCGCCGCGCCGCGCTCGACCGGCAGCTCGCGGCGATGCGCCTCGCCCCGGTGCACCTGTCGCCGGCCGAGGTCAGCGCCTACTACGACGGCTTCTCGAACGCCGTCCTCTGGCCGCTCTTCCACTACCTCCTCGACCGCATCCCGCCCACGTCGCAGGAGTGGGAGACGTACCGCGCGGTGAACGAGAGGTTCGCCGACGCGGCGGCGCGCGCGTGGACCGGGCCCGAGGACATGGTGTGGGTGCACGACTACCAGCTGGTGCTCGTGCCCCAGATGCTTCGCGAGCGCGTTCCCGGGGCACGCATCGGCTTCTTTCTCCACATCCCGTTTCCGGCTTCGGAGGTGCTGCGCATCCTTCCGTGGCGCGAGCAGGTGGTCGAGGGACTGCTCGGCGCGGACCTCGTGGGCTTCCACACGCACACGTACCGGACGCACTTCTCGTCCTCGGTGCTGCGCATCCTGGGCATTTCGACCCAGGGCGACAGCATCTACACGAACGGGCGCGAGGTGCGCCTCGGGGTCTTCCCCATCGGCGTCGACGCCGCCGCGTTCACCGCGCACGCCGAGGATCCCGCGGTGCAGCGCGAGGCCAAGGGGATCCGCGAGGAGGCGCGCGGCGAGCGCATCCTGCTCGGCATCGACCGGCTCGATTACACCAAGGGCATCCCGCGCCGGCTGCTCGCCTACGAGCGGATGCTCGAGCGCGAGGCGCGCTGGCGCGGCAAGGTGCGCCTCGTGCAGATCGCGGTGCCCTCGCGCGACCAGGTGCCGAGCTACCAGGAGTACCGGCGCCAGGTCGACGAGATGGTCGGGCGCATCAACGGCATCTACGGCACCGTCGACTGGACCCCCATCCACTACGTGCACCGGTCGCTCGACGCGCGGAAGGTCGTCGCCCTCTACTGCGCCGCCGACGTGATGCTCGTGACGCCGCTGCGCGACGGGATGAACCTCGTCGCGAAGGAGTTCGTCACGTGCCGCACCGACGAGGACGGCGTGCTCGTGCTGAGCGAGTTCGCCGGCGCGGCGGCGGAGATGGGCGAGGCCCTGCAGGTGAACCCCTACGACATCGACGCGATGGCCCAGTCGTACTCCGACGCGCTCGAGATGCCGGAGGAGGAGCGGTGCGTGCGCATGCGGGCGCTGCGGGGGCGCATCGGCTCGCGCGACGTCCACCACTGGGCGCAGAGCTTCATCTCGACGCTCGAGGGCGAACGCCACGAGCAGGTGGGGGTGTCGTCGCGCGAGGAGGTGCAGTCGCTCGTGGCGCGGCTGAGGAGCGCCGAGCGGCTCCTGCTCCTCCTCGACTACGACGGCACGCTCGTCCCCTTCGCGCGCTCGCCGAACCTCGCCGCGCCCGACCGCGCGCTCCGCGAGCTGCTGTCGGTGCTCGCGGCGCGCCCCGGCACGCGCGTGCACGTCGTGAGCGGCAGGGCACGCGACGTCATCGAGCGCTGGCTCGGGGACCTGCCCGTGGGCCTGCACGCCGAGCACGGCTACTGGTCGCGCGCCACGCCGGGCGGCCCCTGGACGGCGAGCGCCGACGTGAGCATCGCCTGGATGCCGGGGGTGCGCCGGCTGCTGGACGAGGCGACGGCCGCGACCCCCGGCGCGCTCGTGGAGGAGAAGAGCGCGAGCCTCGCCTGGCACTGGCGCATGGCCGAGCCGGAGCTCGGCGCCGAGCGCGCCGAGGCGCTCTGGCGCCGGCTCGAGCACCGCACGGGGGGCGAGCCGGTCGAGCTGCTGCGCGGCGACAAGGTGATCGAGGTGCGGCCGCGCGGCGTGAACAAGGGGAGCGTGGTCGCGCAGGTGCTCGCCGAGCCGCAGCGACCGGCGCCGGTCGTCGTCGCCATCGGCGACGACACGACGGAC
>DASVWO010000043.1:0-18343 GCA_036393165.1 Polyangiaceae bacterium
CTACCGGCAAGTTCCGTGAGGATCTCTTCTACCGGCTCAACGTGGTCAACATCGAGATGCCGCCCCTGCGCGCGCGCCCGAGCGACCTCCTGCCCCTGGCCACGTATTTCCTGCGGCGCTTCGCGAAGGACAACGGCAAGGCGATCGAGGGCTTCACCGACGACGCCGTGGAGACGATCAGGGCCTACCGCTGGCCGGGCAACGTACGGGAGCTCGAGAACGTGATCGAGCGCGCCGTCGTGCTCTGCGAGGGCAATCGGCTCTCGGCCAAGCACTTGCCGACGGGCCTCGGGGCTGCGCCCCGCGGAGCCCCTCGCATCCCGGGCTCCACGCTGAACGAGATCGAGCGCTACGCGATCATCACGACGCTCGAAGCCTGTGGCGGCAGGACGAGCCAGGCAGCGCAAATGCTCGACATCAGCGTCCGCAAGATTCAGTACAAGATCCAGGAGTACGGCGTCGTCATGCACCGGACCGTCGAGCGCGAATGACCTCGCCTAGGGCCGCTTCTCCGCCGATTGCCCGTTCCGTGCGAGCGTGAGGGCCGTGCCGATGTCCTTCAGCACGCCCTGCTCGTTCGGCCCGGGCAGGTTCGGGTCGTCGATCACGACGACGGTGACCCTCGACTTGCCGGGTCCCGCCGGCTCCACCCAGATGCCGATCTGGTCGAAGTCGCTCGCGTCGGTGACGAAGTAGTGCTCGGCCTCGTGGTTGGCGACGGCGCCGACCGGATTCCACTTCATGACCGCATGACCGGCGGTCCACAGGTCCTGCGGTGTGCCCTCGAAGACGCGGGCGGTGCCCTCGCCCGCGTCGTGCGCGGACTTGGCGTCGAGGGCGCTGGTGGCGCACGCGGCGAGTGAGAGAGCGAGAGAGACGACTTGTGCGAAGTGGAGAGCGTTCATGCTCGAAGCAGGAGCACGATGCGTTCCAGCCGCGAAGGTCACGAAACGTCGTCGGCCTTCGATGCTTCGGCAGATCATCTTGCGTTTCAGCGCAGCCCCTGCGGCAGCTGCTAGCTGCTGCCGCGCACGCGACGTCCCTGGGCGCGCACGCGCCGGGCGCGGGCCTGAGGCGCGCCCTTGCGGGTCTCTTCGGTCACGTTGAACGCGCTGTCGGCCTTCGCGCGGTTCGCGCTAGCGCGGGTCGACTCGCGCGCGCCACCCGCTTCGAGGGCGTGGGTCGCCTTCGAGCCCGCGTGCGCCTTGTCCTTGCTCCACGCGTTCTTGCGCGGCTTCTTCTGCGATCGGCGCTTCGGCTTGCCGGTGCGTTGCGCGTCGGATCGGTACTGCTCGGATCGAGTGGCCATGAGATGTCTCCTTACCGCGCGCAGCGGAAACCGAGGTTCGTGTTTCTCGTCGTCGGGTCGGCCGGACTGCGGTCCGTCAGACGCACGAAGAGGAAATCGACCACCGACCAGCTTCCGCCACGGATCACACGGTGCGGGTCGCCGCAGCCCGGATGGGCGTAGGGGCAGTAGTTGCTCGCGGTCCACTCCCAGACGTTGCCGGCCATGTCGTAGAGGCCGAACTTGCCCGGCCAGTGCGCAGCCACGCGCGTGGTGAACGGCCAGCGCTCGGCGCCCACGATGGCGGCGGTCCCTCCATGGGCTGCGAGGCTCTCGTCGCAGTCGCCTCCGCACGCACGGTCGGCCCGGTCGCCGTGGGCCATGCGTCCGGCGGGGTCCGGCTGCGTGGAGGTGACCCCCGGAGATGCGCTCGCCGCCAGAGCGTTGACCGGTGGCGCGCTGGTCGTCGCAGGCATCTCGGGACGGCCCGTAGCGCACGCCGTGACGGCGAAGAGCGAAAGGATGGGCCAGCGGCGTGCCGAGAAGTCCATGCGCGGTCGTGCAGCAACAGACGGACCACCCGAAAAGGGGGGCTCGCGCTGCGGTGGCGCGCGCAGTGCTTTCAGCACCATTGACGGCGCGGCGGCGAGGAAGGCGACCCACGAGGCACGCATCTTCTGCACCGCGGCGAATCATGTGCAGGGAGAGAAGCGATGGGCTGGATACGATGGTTTCGGGACGTCGCAGCTGACGACGTGGCGCTGGTGGGCGGCAAGAACGCGTCGCTCGGCGAGATGGTGCGCGAGCTCGCGCCCCTCGGCGTGGAAGTGCCCGACGGGTTCGCGGTGACGGCCGACGGCTACAGGCATTTCCTGCGCGAAGCCGGCCTTGAACCGACGATCGAGGCGGCGCTCTCGGGCCTGGAGTCCGCCGATGTCGGCAGTCTCGTACGGCGGTCCGACGCCCTGCGCGCTGCGATCTTGCAGGCGCAGCTCCCGGCCGACATCGCGGGCGAGATCGTCGCCGGTTACGCGGAGCTGTCGCGCCGCCACGGGGAAGGGGAGACGGACGTCGCCGTTCGCTCCTCGGCGACGGCGGAGGACCTGCCCAACGCGAGCTTCGCGGGACAGCAGGAGACGTTCCTGAACGTGCGGGGTCCGACGTTCGTGCTCGACGCGGCCAAGCGCTGCTTCGCCAGCCTCTTCACGCCGCGCGCCATCCGCTACCGGCAGGACATGGGGTTCGCGCACACGAGCATCGCCCTGTCGGTGGGCATCCAGAAGATGGTGCGCTCGGACCGCGCGAGCGCGGGGGTCATCTTCACGCTGGATCCGGAGAGCGGTCACCGCGGAGTCATCCTCGTGACCTCGAGCTTCGGTCTCGGCGAGAGCGTCGTGCAGGGCCGCGTCGCGCCGGATCAGTTCATGGTGCACAAGGCGACGCTGAAGGCGGGGTTCTCGCCGCTCGTCCGAAAGAAGCTCGGCACGAAGGAAGTTCGCCTCGTCTACGATCAGGACGGACACCGGCAGGTGAAGAGCGAGTCGGTGCCGGAGAGCGAACGCGCCACGTGGTCGCTGGGCGACGAAGACGTGCTGACGCTTGCGCGGTGGGCAGCGCTGATCGAGGACCACTACACGCGCCTCCATGGGGCCGACACGCCCATGGACATCGAATGGGCCAAGGACGGTATCTCGGGCCGCATGTACGTCGTGCAGGCGCGCCCCGAGACGGTGCACAGCCGACGCGTGCACCCGAAGCTGCGCGTCTACGCGCTGAAAGACCGCGCGGCACCGCTGGTCGAGGGGCTCGCCATCGGCGACGGCATCGTGATGGGAAAGGTCCGCGTCCTGAAGGACCCGCGAGAGGCCGGAGAACTGCGTCCGGGCGAGATCCTCGTCACCGAGATCACCGATCCTGACTGGGAGCCGGCGATGAAGAACGCCGCCGGCATCGTCACCGACCGCGGCGGCCGCACCTCGCACGCGGCGATCGTCGCGCGCGAGCTCGGGGTCCCCGCCGTGGTGGGGGCGCAGCGTGCCACGTCCCTCCTGCACGACGGGGACACGATCACGCTCTCCTGCGCCGAGGGCGAGACGGGGCGCATCTACCCTGGCACGCTCCGGTTCGACGTCGATGAGATCGATCCCGAGGCAATCGCACGTCCGCGCACGCAGATCCTGCTCAACGCCGGCAATCCCGAGCACGCGCTGCGGCAGTCGCTTCTGCCGAGCGACGGGGTCGGACTTGCGCGCATGGAGTTCGTGTTCTCGGGTTGGGTGGGCGTGCACCCGCTGGCCCTGACGCGCTACACGCAGCTGCCCGCCGCATTGCAGCGTGAGATCGATGCCAAGACGACGGGCTACGCGGACAAGAAGGCGTACTTCGTCGATCGGCTCGCACAGGGCATCGGGACGATCTCTGCGGCGTTCCACCCGCGGCCGGTGATTCTGCGGTTCAGCGACTTCAAGACGAACGAGTACGCCCGCCTGCTCGGCGGCGCCGGGTTCGAGCCGGCGGAAGAAAACCCGATGCTCGGATGGCGCGGGGCCAGCCGGTACTACCACCCCCAGTACGAGGAGGGGTTCCTCCTGGAATGCGCAGCCGTCTCGCGCGTGCGCGACGTCTTCGGGCTCACGAACCTGAAGCTGATGATCCCGTTCTGCCGCACGCCGGAAGAGGGGGAGCGGGTACTCGCAACGATGGCAAAGGCGGGGCTCGTGCGCGGTGACAAAGGGCTCGAGGTGTACGTGATGGCCGAGATCCCCTCGAACATCCTGCTCGCGGATCGCTTCGCGCGTCTCTTCGACGGCTTCTCCATCGGGTCGAACGACCTGACGCAGCTCACGCTCGGGGTGGACCGCGACTCGACGACGGTGGCCCCGCTTTTCGACGAGCGCAACGATGCCGTGAAATGGTCGTGCGCGCACCTGGTGGAAGTTGCGCATGCAGCCGCGCGCAAGGTCGGGATCTGCGGGCAGGCGCCGAGCGACTTCCCCGACTTCGCCGCGTTTCTAGTCGAGCACGGAATCGACTCGATCAGCCTGAACCCGGACGCGCTCGTGCGGACCACGCTGCGGGTGCTCGAGATGGAGCGTCGGGTCGCGCGCGCCGCTGCGGAGTGAAACAACGCGTCTTGTGGCGGTGCGGCGATTCGAGCGCGAGCTTCACTCGGCTCCCATTTCGATTCCGATGGATCGGGCGCAGAATACCAGCTCGCCGCGCGGGTCCACGCGCGCCTCGGCGGCGCACGCTTCGTCGAGCGTGGTGGACTCGACGCGCCCGTCGCGGATGCAGACCATGCGGCCGAAGCGCCGGCCGGCGCACAGCCCCGCGGCGTGCGCTCCGAGTCGCGTCGCCAGCAGGCGGTCGGCGGCCGTGGGCGATCCGCCCCGCTGCAGGTGTCCGAGAACCGTCACGCGGATCTCGTGTCCGACTCCGCACGAGGCCAGCTCCGTCGCGAGTCTCTGTCCGGCTCCGCCGAGACGTGCCGGGTGCCCGTCGCGCGCCGGCTCCAGCTCGCTCTCGCCGCCGCCCACCCGGCGCGCCCCCTCGCCGAGGACGACGAGCGAGAAACGTCGGCCCAGCGCCTCGCGCTCCTGGATCTTCTCGGCCACACGACGCGGGTCGTATTGGATCTCCGGGATCAGGATCACGTCGGCGCCGCCGGCGATCCCCGCACGGAGGGCAATCCAGCCCGCGTACCGGCCCATCGCTTCGATGATCATGACTCTCTGGTGGGCCTCCGCCGTGGAATGCAGCGCGTCGAGCGCGTGCGTCACCGTCTCGACGGCGGAGTCGGTGCCGATGGTCGCGGCGGTTCCGCCCAGGTCGGCGTCGATCGTCTTCGGGATCCCGACGCACGGAATCCCGGACGCGTGGAGTCGCCTGGCGATTCCCATGGTGCCGTCGCCACCGGCGAGTACGAGGGCGTCGATGCCGAGCTCGCGGAGCCGATCGACGACCTTGTGCTCGAGCCCGGGCGTGGCCCCCTCGGCGAAGGGGTTGCTGCGCGTCGAGCAGCCCAGGATGCTGCCTCCGCGCTGCAGGATGCCGCGGACGTCTTCGAGACGGAGCGGCGCGACGCCGTCGACGCCGAGAAGACCCTCGAATCCATAGTGGCTCGCGTCCACGAGGATCTTCCGGCGGGTGGCGACATGCACGAAGGCGCGCACGGCGGCGTTCAGCCCCGGCGCGTCGCCGCCGCCGGTGAGGAGACAGACACGGAGCGGATGGGTCGTCATGGGGTGGCACGCTCGCGCTTTCACGAATCGTGCTCGCCGGCGTCGCATGGATCTCTTCGGCGGGACGCGCGCATCGGCTTCGTACACCTGCAGGATCTGCGCGCTCGTCGGTGCAAGAGGACCGCGGCTCAGCGGGTGGCACGGGCGGTGAAGGGGCACTCGCCATGGTCTTCGACCCTGACTGGCGCAAGCGAGCCGTGACGGCAGAGGAGGCCGTGCGGCACATCGGGAGCTGCCACCGCGTGTTCGTCCACGGTGCGGCAGCGACGCCCACCGAGCTCCTGGACGCGGCATGCGCGCGCACCGAACTCGAAGGCGTCGAGCTCTATCATCTGCACACGAACGGTCCTGCGCCCTTCGCCGAGCCCGCGATGGCCGGCCGGATGCACTCCAACTCGCTGTTCATCGGTCCGCCTCTGCGCAGGGCGGTCGAGGAGCATCGGGCGGACTTCATCCCGGTGTTCCTCTCGGACATTCCCTCGCTGTTCGCGAGCGGCACCATCCCGCTCGACGTGGCGCTGCTCTCCCTCTCGCCGCCCGACCGCCACGGGAACTGCAGCCTCGGCACGTCGGTGGACGCCGCGCGCGCCGCCGCCGATTCAGCGCGCATCGTCATCGCCCAGATCAACGAACGCATGCCGCGCACACACGGCAACACGGTGGTCCCGCTTTCCCGGGTGCACGCCTTCACCCTGGTCGACCGGCCGCTCTGGGAAGTTCTGCCGGCGACGCAGACCGACCGGGAGCGCCGCATCGGCGAGATCGTCGCTGATCTCGTGGAGGACGGCTCCACCTTGCAGATCGGCGTCGGTGGAATCCCGGACGCCGTGCTCGCGCGCCTGAAAGACAAGCGGGACCTCGGCGTTCACACCGAGATGTTCTCCGACGGGCTGCTCGACCTCGTCGAAGCGGGCGTCGTCACCAACCGCTTCAAGGAGGTCCACCGGGGTCGCGTCGTCACCAGCTTCGTGAGCGGCTCGCGCCGGCTATACGACTTCGTGGACGACAACCCTCTGGTCGAGTTCCACCCCTGCGACCGGACCAACGACCCGGGGCTCATCAAGACCAATCCAAAGGTGGTCGCGATCAACGCAGCCATCGAGATCGACCTCACCGGTCAGGTGTGCGCCGACTCCATCGGTCACCGGCTCTACTCGGGGATCGGTGGCCAGATGGACTTCGTGCGCGGAGCTGCGCTCTCGCGCGGCGGGAAGCCCATCGTGGCCCTGCCGTCGACGGCCTCCGGCGGGTCCGTGTCGCGAATCGTGCCCGAGCTCCGGTCGGGCGCTGGCGTCGTGACCACACGCGGCCACGTCCACTGGGTCGTCACCGAGTACGGGGCCGTCAACCTCCATGGTCTTCCGCTGAGCCGGCGGGCCGACGCCCTCATCTCGATCGCCCATCCCGACTTCCGCGCCGAGCTGCGCAGAAGCGCTGCGCGGTGACGGCACGACTGTCGCACGGCCCCGGGCTCATGAGATCTGCACCCGAAACCAGCCGATTCGTGGTTCTCGCTGCGGTGGATGACTCGGCGGCCGCCGCGAACGTCGTACGCGTGGCTGCAAACTTCGCGGGAGCAACCGCCGGCGGCGAGCTGCACCTGGTGCACGTCGTCGAGAACCTGCCGGCGCCCGTCACCCTCGTGCCGGCGCCGTTGGGGCTCGGAGTCACGGCGGTGGAGATGATGGCGGACGGGCGCAAGCGCATCGAGGCTCTCGCGGCCGAGGCGCGAGGTCGCTTCGTCGGGCGACTGGCGACGCACGTGGCGTGCGGCAGCGCGTGGAAGCAGGTCCTGCAGGTCGCGATCGACGTCCAGGCGGATCTGCTGATTGTGGGCACGCACGGCCGTGGCGGCGTCAAACGCATGCTCCTCGGCTCGGTCGCCGAGACGGTCGCGCGAAAGGCTTCTTGTCCCGTCCTCGTCGTGCGCGAGAAGGACTACCACGCGTTCGTCCCGCCCGAGATCGAGCCCGCGTGCCCCGACTGCGTCGCAACGCAGGAGCGCACCGGCGGCGCGCAGCTGTGGTGCGAGCGCCATGCGCAGCACCATCCCCACGGGCATCTGCACTACGAGGTGCCCGAGAGCTTCGCGCTCGGTTCCCAGCTTTTCCGGCCCTGACCTCGTGGAACGGCAGAGCCATTTCAAGATTCAGACCCGCGACTCGACAGTCGAGCTCTGCATCAGATTTCGGACGGCGTGTCGTCGCGTTGCCTGGCCCCACGTGATCGCGGTCAGTAGCATTCACGGGAGCGTCCGAGCTCAGGCTCGACCACGCGGGGGTTCGCGTCGCGATGACTTCGAGGATGGATGACGACCAGGTTGTCACCGAGCTCCTCGATCCGCTCGCGGAGCGAGCGCGCGCCCGCGTGGGTCAGCTTGTCAAAGGGAAGTGGCGCCTCGACGTGCTCCTTGGCGTCGGCGGCATGGCGGTCGTGTACGCCGCCACGCATCGAAACGGGAGCCGGGTGGCCCTCAAGATGCTGCACCCGGAACTCTCGCTCAATTCCGAGGTGCGCAGCCGCTTCCTGCGCGAGGGCTACCTCGCGAACGCGGTCGGTCACGACGGCGCGGTCCGGGTCATCGACGACGACACGGCAGAGGATGGATCGCTCTTTCTCGTCACCGAGCTGCTCGACGGCGAGACCCTGGAGGAGCGACGCGTCCGCTTCGGAGGTCAGCTCTCCGAAGACGAGGTCCTGTCGCTGACCGAACAGTTGCTCGATGTGCTCGCCGCCGCGCACGCCAAGGGAATCGTCCATCGTGACATCAAGCCGGAGAACGTCTTTCTCACGCGCGCGGGCGTCGTGAAGATCCTGGACTTCGGCATTGCGCGGCTTCGTGAGCTGTCGAGTGCCAGCACGGCGACGCGATCCGGAGCGTCGATGGGAACGCCCGCGTACATGCCCCCCGAGCAGGCGCGGGGCCTCTGGGATCAGGTCGACGCACGGAGCGACCTGTGGTCGGTCGGCGCGACCATGTTCCACCTGCTGAGCGGCAAGATGCTGCACGAGGGTCGGACGCCGAACGAGGTGCTGCTCGAGGCGATGACCAAGCCTGCGCCGTCGATCGTGACGGTGGCGCCGAAGGTCACGCCCGCCGTCGCCCGCCTGGTGGACAAGGCCCTGGCGTTCGAGCGCGAGAACCGCTGGCGCGACGCAGGTCGGATGCAGGAGGCGCTTCGACGTGCGTACGTCGACAGGTACGGCGCCCAGATATCGACCGCGCCCAAGCTGACCGTCCCGACGTCGGTGCCCAACCGGACGCTCCCGAACGTCGAGACCTCGCTGCTTCCGCGCCTCCCGACGACCGGGCAGGCCGTTGCGACCTCCCATCCGAGCACGGACCACCCTGGGCGCGTCACGCGCATCTCCCTTGCCGCCATCGTGCTCGTCGGCGCAGCTGCGGTGGGCCTGACGATCGCCCTCTCCAAGAAGAGCGCCCCTCAGGCAGCGAGCACCAGCGCGAGCGGCTCTGTCACCATCGCTGCCGCGAGCGCGCCGCCTCCGCCCCCGACGCAGTCCCCGCCGGAGATCGAGGCAACCGACCTCCCGAACGCGGCGGCGACCAGTGCTCACGCGCCTCCTTCTCCCGTTCCGACGACGCGTCCCGCGCCGCCGCCTGCTCCATCGCCGGTCCCCGCTCCGCCTCCGGCGGCGAAGCCCGACTGCACGCCGCCCTACACGGTCGATTCGACCGGGCACAAGCACTGGAAGATCCAATGCCTGTGATCCGAGCTGCAACGCCGCTCGCTCTCTGCGTGCTGCTCTCGGCGGCGTCCGCGCTGGGCGCCCCACCGACGAAGGAGGCATGCGTGGCCGCGAACGAGGCTGCCCAGGATCTCCGTCAGGCCGGCAAGCTGCGCGAGGCCCGCGAGAAGCTCCTTCTCTGCATCCCGGATGCATGCCCCCGCCCGGTGCGCGAGGACTGCGTGCAGCGGCTCAACGACGTCAACGCTGCGATGCCCACCATCGTCTTCGAGGTGAAGGATCCGAGCGGCAACGACGTCGTCGCCGCACGCGTGACGATGGATGGCCAGCCGCTCGTCGACGAGGTCGTGGGCGGTGCCGTGCCCGTCGACCCGGGTCAGCACAAGTTCACCTTCGAGGACGCGGCCGGGGCCGCCCGCACGGAGCAGACGGTCGTCATTCGCGAGGGAGACCACGATCGCCACATCCGCGTGGTGCTCACTGCACCCGTCGTCACGCCGGCGACGTCCAGCGCATCCGGGGAGACTCCGGAGCCCGCCGAAGCCGGAAGCCCGGGAGGCACACAGCGCACGATGGGGCTCGTCATCGGCGGGGCCGGCGTCGTGGGGCTCGTCATCGGAAGCGTCTTCGGCTTGATCTCGAAGTCGACCTACGACCACGCCTTCCACTCCGAGTGCGGCAGCAACCCGAGCGCCTGTTCGCCGCAAGGGGCGCAGGACGGGCAGACTGCTCACGGCCAGGCCACGGTCTCGACGGTCGGCTTCGTCGCCGGCGGTGTGCTGCTCGCCGCAGGCGCGATCGTCTACCTCACCGCGCCGAAGGTGGGGACGATCGGGGTTGCGCCTGCCGTCGGCTCGAACGCGGCCGGCCTGATGGTGGGAGGGCCGTGGTGATGCGCTCCGCGAGCGTCATGGTGCTCGGAGGCTCCTTGTTCGTCGGGTGCGCCAGCGTCTGGGGCTTCGACGATCTGACCGCCGGCGATGCGTCGGCAGGCAGCGACGCGAGCGTGGCGGAGTCGGGCGCGGATCAAGAGGCCGAGAGCAACGACGTCGACGGATCGAGCAGCAGCGGCGGAGGGAGCTCCGGCTCATCGTCCGGAAGCAGCTCGGGATCCGGCGCCTCCTCCTCGTCCTCCTCCGGTTCGTCGTCCGGCTCCTCCTCGGGCTCGTCGTCCGGATCCGGCTCCAGCAGCGGATCGTCCTCGGGCTCCTCCTCCCGCTCGGCCTCGTCGAGCAGCGGGTCCTCGTCGGGATCTTCGTCCGGAGGGCAGACGGGAACCGACTGCCCGGGGAGCTTCCTCCTCTGCGACGGCTTCGAGAGCGACGCGATCGACACGACGACCAAGTGGCAAGCCCCGAGCTGCACCACCACGGGCACCATGGCCATCGGCACGACCGCCCACTCCGGCTCTTACTCGCTCCACGTGCACATGGGCGCCGTCAACGATTCGTCTCTCGCGAGCTGTGTCCTCCAGACCCGTCAGAGCTCTCTCTTCTCCTCGACGCCGAGATACTTCAGGGCCTGGGTCTACCTGACCGCGTTCCCCGGCGCGCCCGCCAACCAGTCCTTCATCACGGCCCAGTCGAGCACCGGCGCCACGGGAAGCATGGGCATCGGATCCACGGGCTACTTCACCACCCAGGTCGCCAACAGCGGCGGAAACGACTACTCGCACACGGCCCAGGGCACGCCGGGTCTGTCCACGAACACGTGGACGTGCATCGAGCTCGAGGTCGACACGGATTACGTCGCGCATCCGAACGGACTGCTCGCCGCCTGGGACGACACGAGTGGGACGGCCGATTCGCAGCTCGGCGGAACCGCGGAGCTCCAGCCGCTCGTCTCGTCGTCGTTCGGGCTGACTTTCAACGGCCCTTCGCTGGTCACGGATCTTTACGTCGACGACATCGCGATCTCGAGCACGTACGTCCCGTGCAGCCAGTGAGCCGGCGGAGGGTCTGAGCTACCCTCCGCCGCCGCTCCCTTGCTGACGTCCGTCCTCGGCGCCCTGCGACTCGCGTTCGCCACCATCGCGCGCAATCGCATGCGCGCGGCGCTCACGGTGCTCGGGATCCTCATCGGCATCGCCGCGGTCGTGGTCGTCGCCGCGCTTGCCGAGAGCACGTCGGAAGCCGTGGCCGACAAGATCGACAGCTTCGCCGCGAACGCCATCTTCGTGTGGCCGCAACCGGTCCAGGCCTCCGGCGCTCGCGCGCGCTTCACCGGCCGCCTCACCGAGAACGACGAGCGCGCCATCCTCCGCGACGCCGTGAGCGTCCAGGACGGGGCACCGCTCAGCGAGTCGATGGGCCAGCTCGTGTACGGCGACAAGAACATCGAGACGAACATCATGGGCACGACGCTGCCCTACTTCCGCATCCGGCGCTGGACGCTCTCCAAGGGCGTGCTCTGGAGCGAGACCGACGAGCTGCTCAAGACCAAGGTGTGCGTCATCGGCGCGACGGTAGCCGCCAACCTGTTCGGCACCGAGGATCCCGTCGGGCGGCTCGTGCGCGTCGGCACCTTTCCGTACCGCGTCGTCGGCGTCCTCGCCGCGCGCGGCTCGGGCACCTTCGGCAACGATCAGGACGACCAGATCGCGATGCCCATCGGAAGCTACCGCGCGCGCGTCGTTCACAGCTCGCCGGGTCGCGCAGACGTCCTCATGTTCAGCGCGACGAGCGGGCGCACGGTCGATCGCGCCCGCGAGCAGATCGTGTCCATCCTGCGCCAGCGCCACCGCATCGCCCCCGAGGCGCGCGACGACTTCCAGACGCGCAGTCAGGCCGAGATGCGGGCGACGACCGACGCGATCATGCATGCGCTGTCGCTCTTCGGCATCGCCGTCGCCGCCATCAGCCTGCTCGTCGGCGGGGTGGGCGTGATGAACATCATGCTCGTGAGCGTCGCCGAGCGAACGCGCGAGATCGGCATCCGCATGTCGATCGGCGCCCGCGAGCGCGACATCCTCGTGCAGTTCCTCGTCGAGGCCATCGTCCTCACGCTGCTCGGCGGAATGCTCGGGATCGTCCTCGGCAGCATCGGCGCCGTCGGCATCGGGCGCGCCATGGACATGCCGATGGCGCCGAGCCCCCAGGCGATCACGGTCGCGGTCGTCACGAGCGCCGCGATCGGCACTCTCTTCGGCTTCTTGCCCGCCTGGCGCGCGGCGAAGCTCGATCCCATCGCGGCGCTGCGCGTCGAGTAGGAGGAGCGACCACCCATTTTTCCTGGGCGGCAATACCGCCGGGCCGTCCGCTGCGTAGAGTGGGATCGGCGACGTGGATCCTGCGTCTTCTCGGGCATCTGCGCGGCACCGGGTGGCGATCGGCGAGGTCGTCGCTGGCAAGTACCGTGTCGAGCGCCTGATCGGCGAAGGCGGGATGGCCGTCGTCGTCGCCGCCACGCACCTGCAGCTCGACACCCTCGTGGCGCTCAAGCTGCTGCCCGATTCGTCGGCGGCCGATCCGGTGCTCGTCGAGCACTTCCTCCGGGAGGCGCGTGCCGCGGCACGCTTGCGAAGCGAGCACGTGTGCAAGGTGCTGGACGTGGGCACGCTGGAGTCGGGCGCGCCCTTCATGGTCATGGAGTACCTGGAAGGGGCCAATCTCTCCGAGGTGCTCTCGAAGCGCGGCAGGTTGGACCCGACGACGGCCTGCGACTACGTGGTCCAGGCGTGCGAGGCGGTCGCCGAGGCGCACGCCCTCGGGATCGTGCACCGGGACCTCAAGCCCGAGAATCTCTACCTCACGACGCGCGTCGGCGGCGCCGGCATCGTCAAGGTGCTCGACTTCGGCATCTCCAAGACGACGACCGCCCTCGCCGGCGCCCTCACGACCACGAGCGCCGTGGTCGGCTCGCCCGTCTACATGGCGCCGGAGCAGATGCGCTCCGCGCGCGTGGCCGATCCGCGGAGCGACGTGTGGGCGCTCGGCGTCGTGCTCTACGAGCTGATGACCGAGCGCTGCCCGTTCGAGGCGGAGTCGCTGCCCGAGCTGTGTCTCAAGATCACGCGCGACGCGCATCCGCCGCTCGCCGAGATGCGGAAGGGCGTCCCGCCGAAGCTCGCGGCGATCGTCGAGCGGTGCCTGCAGAAAGACCCGGCGCGGCGCTACGAGAACGCGGCCGAGCTCGCGTCGGTCCTCGAGCCGTTCGCGCCTGCGCAGACGAGCGCCGATGCCAGCAGCGCGCGCCGAGCGCTGCAGAGCCTGGGCGAGACGATGGCCGAACGCGCGACCGACCCGGGGCCGGGTGAGCAGGCCGCGTCGACCCGCCGGCGGCGCCGCCCTGCATCGCTCGGCGCGCTGGTCGTATGCGCCGCCGTCGTCGCAGTCGTCTGGATCGCGACGCGCCCTGCGTCGGGACCGCCAGGTTTCGCGATGGCGGCGGTGGACGGGGTCCGGTCGGCCTCGTCCTATGCGCAGGAGCCCGAGCCGGCGGCGGCGACGGAGATGCTGGCGCCGCTGCCCGCCGCCACGGCGGCCCCCGCCGCGAGCGATCCCGCCCGTCCGGTGGGTCCCCAGCCACGCAGCATGATGATGATGCGAACCCCCCGGTCGCCGTCGTCGCCGCTTCCCCGCCAGGACGACGACATCCCGGCGTATCGCTGACTGCCCGCGCTTCCCTCGTCGGCTCCGGGGCCCCGTGATACTCGTTGTACGTGCCCGATCCCGCTCCCCCGCCCGTCCGCGAAGGGGACCTCCTCGCGGGCAAGTACCGCGTGGAACGCATCATCGGCTCCGGCGGGATGGGCGTCGTCGTCGCGGCGCGTCACGAGCAGCTCGACCAGCGCGTCGCTCTCAAGTTCGTGCGCAGCGAGGCGATCAGCAACCAGGACGCCGTGCAGCGGTTCCTCCGGGAAGCGCGCGCGGCGGTTAAGCTCAAGAGCGAGCACGCGGCCAAGGTGCTGGACGTGGGGACCCTCGAATCGGGTGCTCCCTACATGGTCATGGAGTTCCTCGAGGGGCGCGACCTGGGTCAGGTGCTCGCCGAGCAGGGGCCGCTGAGCGTCGAGGCGGCCGCCGAGTGGATCGTGCAGGCCTGCGAGGCGGTCGCCGAGGCGCATTCGTCCGGCATCGTTCACCGCGATCTCAAACCGCAGAATCTCTTCCTCGCGCGATCGGTCGGCGGCGCCTCGAAGGTGAAGGTGCTCGACTTCGGCGTCTCCAAGTCGCTGACCTTGAGCGACGCCGGCGGGCTGACGCAGACGCGCACCATGCTCGGCTCGCCGCTCTACATGTCGCCGGAGCAGATGCGCTCCTCGCGCGACGTCGACGCGCGGTCGGACGTCTGGGCGCTCGGCGTCGTGCTCTACGAGCTCCTCACGCGGCGCTGGCCCTTCGAGGCCGAGTCGATGCCGGAGCTCTGTCTCAAGGTCGTGAGCGATCCGCCCACGCCGGTCACCGATTTCCGGCCGGATGTGCCCCGCCCGATGGTCGAGGTCATCGAGCGTTGCCTGCAGAAGGACCCGGCGCTGCGCTATGAGAACGCCGCCGAGCTGGCTGCGGCGCTGGAGCCGATGGCGCCGCCCGCCTCGCGGGTGATCGTCGAGCGCGCCCGCATGGCGATGGCCTCGACCGGGGCGGCGCAGAACAAAGCTACGCTCCGCAGTCCCGAGGCGTTCGCGCGGACCGCGCCGACACCGGCCGCGCCGACACCAGCCGCGTGGGGGTCGGGACGGGGCGAGTCCCGTGCACCGGTGCAGGAGACGAAGCGATCGCCGGTGCTCTGGATCGGTCTCGGCGTGGCTGCAGCCGCGGCGATGACCGCGGTCCTCGTCTACGTCTCGCGCCACCCCGACGCTCCCGTGCCGCCGCCCTCGACTGCATCGGCAGCATCGGTATCTGCGCCGACACCGCCGCCGCCCCCGCCTCCGGCAGTCGTCTCGCTGGAAACGAGCGAGCCCGTTCCGTCCGCGTCGGCGCCCTCCGGCAGCGTGGCTGCGGAGCCCTCGGCCTCGGCATCCGCGAAACCGGTGCCGGCCCCGCACGTAACCCCCACGGGCCGCCCCCGGCCGGTCGACGACATTCCTTCGTTACGCTGAAGCGCGCTTGGAGGTAAACAGGGGACGATGCGAGGCGGTGGCGCGGGTGCGCGGGTGATGGCCACGTGGGCTGCGGTGTGCGTCCTTTCGGTGGCGCAGACGGGCCGGGCGCAGCCGGTGGCGACGCCTGGCGGCGGCAGCAACGACAAGGTGGCCGCCGAGGCGCTGTTCGAGCAGGGGCGCGCGCTCGTCGCGCAAGGGAAGTACGCGGAAGCGTGTCCGCGGTTTGCCGACAGCGAGCGGCTCGATCCGTCGTCCGGCACCCTGCTCAACCTGGCCAACTGCTACGAGAAGCTCGGGCGCACGGCCACGGCGTGGGCCACGTACCGCGAGGCGGCGAGCGCCGCGAGCGCGACGAACCGTGCTGACAACCTGGCGATCGCCCAGCGCCACGCCGACGCACTCGCGCCGAAGCTCGCGAAGCTGACGGCGACGGTGACTCAGCCCGTCGACGGCATGATCGTGCGACGCGACGGTGTCGAGATGCCCCGCTCCGAGTGGGGCGTGCCGATCCCGATCGACTCCGGATCGCACACCGTGGAGGCGGAAGCGCCCGGGTACAAGTCGTGGTCCTCCGACGTGAACGTGCCGCAGGACGGCGCGGTCGTCTCCGTGGCCGTGCCCACGCTCGAGGCCGCCCCCGTGCAGGCCGCGCCGCTTCCACCTCCCGCGCCGACACCCGCCCCGGCGCCGGCACCGGCACCCGAGGTTGCGACGACGGCCGAAACCCCGTCGGGCTCCGTCGGAAGTGGTCAGCGACTCGCCGGGATCGTGATCGCCGGCGTCGGCCTCGCCGGGCTGGGCGCCTCGGCCGTGTTCGCGGTGGTCGCCAAGAACACGTACAACGACTCGCTCAACAACTGCCAGCCGGGCAACCCGGGCCTCTGCAGCGGCACCGGTGTGTCGCAGCGGAACGACGCGCGCACCGACGGCGACGTCGCGAGCGTTGCCTTCGGCGTGGGAGCCGCCGCGCTCGTCGGCGGTGCGATCGTCTGGCTCACCGCGCCGCGCGCGTCGTCCACCGGCGCCGCGAGCATCGTCGTCGCGCCAACCCTCGGGGGCGCGGTCTTGCGAGGAGCTTTCTGATGAATCGCGTTGTTACCGTGCTCTCGGGTGTGAGCGCTCTGGGGGCCTGTGCCGCAGTCGTCATCGCATGCAACGGGCTGCTCGGCATCGGTCCGGCGTCGCTGGCCGACGACGGCGGCACCCCCGGCCAGCCGTCCGCCACGTGCCAGTACTACTGCGACACCATCATGCAGAACTGCCCGACCGGCACCGCAAACGCCGAGTACCTCACGCCGGCCATCTGCATGTCGATGTGCCCGGCCTTCGACAGCAACGGCAACATTGCTGATTCCAAGGACAACACGCTCGACTGCCGCATCTTCAACGCGCAGCAGGCCGCCAAGAACCCCGACGTCTACTGTCGCTACGCCGGCCCCCTCGGTGGCGGCCACTGCGGGGCCGACCCGTGTCAGCCTTTCTGCACTCTCGACACCACTTACTGCGACGGGAAGTGCATGCAGATGAACGGCGACAACGTTTGCAAGCCGGTCATCTATTCGAGCCCCGATGTCTGCGAGGCCGCGTGCAAGCAGAACTTCCCGTACCTGGTCGACGCCGGGGACACGGCGCTCGAGTCGACCAACACGCTGAACTGCCGCCTGTGGCACCTCGAGACGGCCTTCGTCAGCAACGACAACGGCGAGTACCACTGCCCGCACACGGCCGTCATGAGCGCGACCTGTTTCAACCTGGACGCCGGCACGGACTAGCGAGCGCCTCGAGCGCGGCGCCCGCGCTCGCATCCACCTTGACCGCCGCGTGCTCCTCGCCGCGCACCGGGCCGCGGTTGACGATGGCCACGGGTATCCCGCGCTCCACGGCGCGCCGCAGGAAGCGGTAGCCCGAGAAGACGGAGAGCGACGAGCCCACGACGAGCAGAACGTCCGCGGCATCCACGGCGGCGAATGCCTCTTCGACGACCGGCCGGGCCACGTTGTCGCCGAAGAAGACGACCCTCGGCTTGAGGACGCCCTTGCATCGCTCGCATGCCGGGACCACGAAGGCATCGATGACGTCGCTCGCCAGATCGGCGTCGCCGTCCGGCGCCGCAGGAGCAGCACGCGAGCCCCAGCCCGGGTTGAGCGCGACGATGCGCGCCTGCAACCCGTCGCGGTCCTCGACGGCGCCGCACGCGAGGCACGCGACCTCGGCAAGCGCCCCGTGCAGCTCGGTCACGCGCCGGCTGCCCGCCTTGTGATGCAGCCGGTCGACGTTCTGCGTGACGACGTGCGCGACCGCGCCGCGCCGCTCGAGCTCGGCGATGGCGCGGTGGCCGGCGTTCGGCTCGGCGAGCCGCATGCGCTCCCATCCCAGCGCCGAGCGCGCCCAGTACCGCCTTCGCACCGCCTCGGAGCGCACGAACTCCGGACCGTGAATCGGCCGGCGCAGGCCGCGCGCGAGCGCCTCCGGGCTGCGGTAGTCGGGAATGCCCGACTCGGTGCTCAGTCCGGCGCCGGTGAGGGCGACGATGCTCTTGCCGCGCACGAGCTCCCGCAGGCGCTCGATCATGCTCCGCAGGGTGTAGCACCCGCTCAGGGATGGGGGAGGGTCGGGGGGAGCTCGACCGCGTGGAAGTCGTCGGGCGGCTCCCAGCAGATGTCGCTGCCTCCCGTGAAGGACACCTCGACGAGGAGCACGCCGTGGAGACGATCGGCCCATGCGTGGTCGAGGATCGCCAGCGGCGCCGGGCACACGTCGCATCCGGGGCATCGCGCGCCGGCGGGATGCGACCATGTCCGCTCGTTCTTGCGCACCAGATCGAAGCTGCTGGTCGTGTCGCGCACGGCGAGGGCGGGCTCGTGGTACTGCACGGCGAGACCATCGCGCGATGCGACGTGGCTGTCCTCGTCGACGTGGAGCTCGTGGAGCTTCACCCAGGTTCCCTCGCCGAGCACCGCGCGCGCCTTCGCCTCGGCACCTGCGCGCGACTCGGGATGTTCCGGATCCGACACGATGATGCGTCGCACGAGGCGGTCGCTCGCGACGTCGATGAAATCG
>DASVWO010000044.1:0-12877 GCA_036393165.1 Polyangiaceae bacterium
TAGAGCACCGTGCTCGCGTCGGTGGGGACCCAGATCCATCCGTACTCTCGGGTGTAGACCCAGTGGCCCATCGTCATCGGGGGCGGCTGCGGCGCGTAATAGGGCGACTGCTCCCCCGCGTACGCGGGAGGCGCCGTCTGCACGCCGGCGGGCGGAGACGTCGGCTGCACCGGCGGAGGCACCGCCTCGTCGGGCATCGGCTGCGCTCCGGGGGGCGGTGGCGGCGCGGGCGGCGCCGTCTGAGCCACCACGGTGGCGCTCGAGGTGAGGGCGAGCACTGCGGCGAAAGAGAGCGCTGCTGTCTTCATGAGCGCCACCGGAAGCATCGGTCGCGCCGCCGCATGCGATGGGAACCCGTGAGCAAGGGCTGCTCATGTGTGAGCGCGGATGGCTCACGCGTGGGCCGTGACTGCTGGTGCGCGGGGACGTGTTGCTCAGGCATGGGCACCGGGTACTCGCACATGGGCACCGCATGCTCGCGCATCGGCACCGAAGGCTCGCGTATGGGCACCGGGTGCTCGCGCATGGGCACTGCGAGCTCGCGCATTGGCGCCGGAGGCTCGCGCGTGAGCACCGGGTACTCGCGCATGGGCACCGGGCGCTCGTGCATGAGCACCGGGTACTCGCGCGTGGGCACCGCGTGCTCGCGCATTGGCGCCGGAGGCTCGCGCGTGAGCACCGGGTGCTCGCGCATGGGCACCGCGTGCTCGGGCATCGGCGCCGGAGGCTCGCGCGTGAGCACCGGATGCTCGGGCATCGGCGCCGGAGGCTCGCGCGCGAGCACCGGATGCTCGGGCACGGGCACCGGTTGCTCGCGTATGGGCACTGGCTGCTCCTGCATGGGCAAGGCCCGCTCGTACAGGGGCGAGACTTGCCGGTCCGCCCGCGCGGGCTGCTCGTGAGTGGGCTAGGACTGCTCGTGCGTGAGTGAGGGCCGCCCGCGCATGGGCACGGGCTCCTCACCCTCTGGCAAGGGCGGCTCACGCGCCGGCGAGCCGCCCAATCAGTAAGCCCATGTAGGACACATCGCTTTCACACGCGGCGGCGGCGGCAACTTCCTCCTCGAACGGAGGAAACGCCATGAACGCTCGCATCGCCTTCATCCTCATCGCCTTCGCGTCCCTGTCGGCCCTCTCGGGTTGCGCCTCGACGACCCCGGGCGCCGCCGCCCCCAGCCCCGTCGTCGCCTTCGCGGTCCCGGCAGCCCGCGCCGCCGAGGCCCCAGGGCCGAGCCGCTTCGAGACGACCGCCTACCAGACGCGCCTCCAGACCCTGAGCACGCGCCAGCAGGTCGCCAGCCGGCACTGAGCAGCTAGGCTCGCCTCCATGGAAGAAGCGTCCCGCGCCAGGCTCGAGAGCGAGGTGCGCTCGCTCTGCGACGCGCGCGACTGGGACGCCGCCTGCACCGCGATCCTGCGCGGATACGGTCCCGAGGTCTTCGGCTTCCTCGTGGCCGTGCACCGGAGCGAGGCCGCCGCGAACGACGCCTTCTCCGATCTGGCCGAAGCCATCTGGCGCAGCCTGCCTTCCTTCGCGTGGCAGAGCACCGCCCGCACCTGGACGTACGCCATCGCCCGCAACGTCTCGCGCACCCGCAAGCGCGACGCCGCCCGCCTCGACCGACGCGCCCCGCGCGCAGGCGACTCGGCGCTCGAGGGCGTCGCCGCGAAAGTGCGCACCGAGACCGCCGCCATCCTGCGCACCGAGACCAAGACGCGCCTGCAGGCGCTGCGCGACGAGCTTCCCCAGGCCGATCGCATGCTGCTCGTGCTGCGCATCGACCGCGGCCTCTCGTGGAACGACCTCGCGCGCGTGCTGCACGAGGGCGAGGACGAGGGCGCGGCCCTGGACGACGCGGCGCTCGTCCGCGAGGCGGCGCGCCTGCGCAAGCGCTTCCAGATCGTGAAGGACAAGCTGCGCGAGATGGCGAAGAAAGAGGGCCTGCTCGACTAGCCGTTCAGCGTGGCGCGCTCGTCGGCGGTGAGCACCTGCTGCTCGCAGAGCATGGCGCGGCTCGCGTCGAAGAACGGCGAGGGTCGCCCGAGGCCGCGCATCCACCACGCGAGGTAGCGCCGCCCGGCGCCGAGGATGAGGCCCGGCGGCATGGTGCGGCTCAGGTGCGCCGGCTTCTCGCCGATGGCGAACTTGCCCATGATGTGGGCGAACGCGGGGCCGAGCAGCTCGTCGCGCGTGCGGCCGGTGCTCTCGATGTCGAGCGTGACGCAGGCGATGCCGACGAACGGGACGCGCGGCAGGCTGTTGCCGAGAGGCGCCTTGCAGCACGCCGCGTGGAAGCGGTAGAGCGCGCGCGGCCGCGGCGAGAGACGCAGGCACCGGATCCGGTCGGCCCCCTCGGTGAAGTGAACGTGCGCCGGGGGCGCCTGGTAGATGTCGGTCCCGCCGTGCGCGTTCATCGCGCCCGGCATGCCGTGCCAGCGCGCGAACGCCTGGCAATCGTCGCAGTAGCAGACGACGCGCACGCCGCGGCGCGGCGCGACGTCGTCGATGTACCCCCTCACGGCCCCGCAGCGGCAGCGGAGCGAGACTCGAGTGCCGTCCACGCGGCGACCCTAGCATCGTCGCCGGCGCGCCGGCCGCCCAAGCGCCCGGGAGTGCGCTATACCGGCCGCGCGATGGGTGGGCTCGTCTCCTTCGTCTCCCTGGGACCCGGGGACCCGGAGCTGCGTACGATGCGGGCGGCGGCCAGGCTGGCCGAGGCGGACGTCGTGGTCGACGCGAACCGGGCCGTGTCGCCCGAGAAGCTGGCGGCCATGGCGCGCGCCGGCAAGGTGGTCGCGCGCGCGGTGGACGGGGACGCCCTCTCGTCGGTGCACGCGCTGAAGGAGGTGCTCGCGGTGTCGCGCGCCGGGGCGGCCATCGAGGTCGTGCCGGGCGTGGGCGCGCGCTCGGCGGCGGCGGCGTTCGCCGGGGTGGTCGGGCGGGCGATGCGCCTCGAAGCGGGTGGCGTGAAGGCGGCGCTCGCGTCCGAGCCGCGCGAGGCGGTGGTGACCCTCGTGGCCGACGCGGGCGAGCCGTCGCAGCGGGTCGTCGTGACGACGGTGGGGGACGCGCCGGAGAAGGCGAGGGCGCTCCGGGTGCCGTGGGTCGTGCTCGCCATCGGCGCGCCGGACGAGGAGCTGCGATGGTTCGAGGCCCGGCCGCTCTTCGGCAAGCGCGTCCTCGTGACGCGGCCGCGCGAGCAGGCGGGGGCGGCGGCGGCCCTGCTGCGCGAGCTGGGGGCGGAGCCGGTGGTCGTGCCGACGATCGAGCTGCGCCCGCCGAAGAACCGTGCGCCGCTCGCGCGCGCCGTGCGCACGCTGCGCGCGGGGCAGTACGCGTGGGCCGCCTTCACGAGCGCCAACGGTGTCGACGCCACGTGGGACGCGCTCGTCGCCGCCAAGGGAGACGCGCGTGCCCTCGGCGGCGTGCGCATCGCGGCCATCGGGCCGGCGACGGCGGCGGCGCTCGAGGAGCACGGGCTCCGCGCCGACGTCGTGGCGAAGGAGTTCGTCGGCGAGGGCCTGGCGAAGGCGATGCTGGCGAAGATGAAGGGGGCGCGCGGCGGGCGCGTGCTGCTGGCCCGGGCCGCCAAGGCGCGCGACGTGCTGCCCGAGACGCTGCGCAATGCGGGCTGGCGGGTCGACGTGGTCGCGGCCTACGAGTCGCACCCGCCCCGCAAGGCCAGCGTGGCGCGGCTCGCCGAGGAGCTGGCGAAGGGGCGCATCGACGCGGTCACGTTCACGTCGAGCAGCACCGTCGAGAACCTCTGTAGCGTCCTCGGCAAGCGGGCCCCCGGGCTGCTCGCCCGGACCCGGGTGGCGAGCATCGGCCCCATCACGACCCAGACGGCCCGCAAGCGCGGGGTGCGCGTGGACGTCATCGCCGCCGAGTACACGGTCCCGGGCCTCATCCGGGCCCTCGCCGCCAGCTACGGATAGGCCAACTCTGATAGCCTGGAGCCGGCTCGCCCCGTCCCGGCCCATGTCCCTGAGCTCCCTCATCGTCCAGCGAGAGGTCGCGACCATGCGCCAGGTCGAGGAGGCGCTCGCCCGGCAGGTCATCTACGGGGGCGACCTCGCGACGAACCTGCTCGAGGTCGCGCGCATCGACGAGGAGGTGCTCGCGAACCTCGTCGCCGAGTCGCTCCAGCTGCAGGCGGCGCCGGCGGGGGAGCTGCCGATCCCGCAGGAGCGGGTGAAGATGCTGGTGCCGCCCGAGATGGCGGCGCAGCAGACGATCGCGCCGCTGTCGCTCGAGGGCGAGAGCCTCGTCGTCGCCGTCGCCGAGCCGATGCCGGGGCACGTGCACGAGCAGCTCTCGTTCGCGCTCGGGCTGGCCATCGAGCAGCGGGTGGCGCTCGCGGTGCGCGTGCGGCAGGCGATCGCGCGCGTGTACGCGATGCCGCTCGAGCGCAGGATGCAGCGGCTCGTCGCGCGGCTCGCGGGGGAGCCGTCGACGACGGGGTCGATGCCGCCGCCGCTCGGGACGTCGCCGGCGGTGCCCGAGCCGCCGCGACCGCCGAGCGCGCCGCCGGTGGGGCGGAATACGTCGAGGAGCTTCCCGGCGGTGCGGCCGTCGGGGGAGATGGCGCCGGTGTCGGCGCCGCCGGTGACCGCGCCGTATCCGCTGAGGGCGCCGCCGCCGACGACGACTTCGACCTCGACCCCGGCCGCGACCTCGACCTCGACCGCGACCGCGACCGCGACCGCGACCGAGCCGGCGCCGCCGGTGGAGCACGATTCGTCGCCGCCGGTGTCGCTGCTGACGAGCGACCGGCGCGCGGGGCTGCTCCAGCGAGAGGCTCCCGCTGCGGTGCGTGCCTCGCGGCGGCGACGCGGGCCGCTCACGCTCGACGTGGCGAAGAAAGAGGCGGAGGAGGCGGCCGACCGCGACGCGCTGCTCGATCTCTTCTTCGACTACTCGCGGCAGTACTTCGATTACGCCGCGATGTTCCTCGTGCACGGCGACATCGCCGAGGGGAGGGACGCCTACGGCGACGGGGCGTCGCGCGACCGGGTCATCGGGATCGGGATGCCGCTCGATCTGCCGGGGCTCATGTCGAGCGCGCGCGACAAGCGGATGCCGGTGGTCGCGCGGGCGCAGGCCGACGGGCTCGACGCGGTGCTGCTCTCGGACCTGCAGCGCGCGCGGGACGCGGAGATCGCGCTGATCCCGCTCATCGTGCGCACGCGCGCGGTCGCGGTGCTCATGGGCGACTGCGGCGCGGCGGGGATCGACCGATCGAGCGTGCAGCAGGTGGTCGGGTTCGCCGGGATCATCGGCAAGGCGTTCGAGCGGATCATCGTGCGGAGGAAGCTCGAGGGGTTCATCGCGGGGAACCGCAGCGTCGAGATGGGGAGGGTGGATCCGGGGCTCGTCGGGGCGAAGAGGAAGTCGTCGAAGCCGCCGCCGGTGGCAGCGGCGGCGCCTGAGTCGGCGTCAGCGTCAGCGCGAGCGCCAGAGTCAGCGGCGGCGGCAGGGGCAGCGTCAGGGCCCGCGTCAGGGGCAGGGGCAGGGGCGGCGGTGGCGCGGTTGCGCAGCGTGACGTCGTCGGCGCCGCCTCCCGTCGCGAACATCGCGTCGCTCAGGCCCATCGGGGGGCCGCCCATTCCGCGCGAGGAGCCCTCGGCGCCGAGGGCCGACTTCGATCCCGACGATGCGGTGCTCTTCGACGAGCTGGGGTGGGACGCGTCGCGCGACGCGGAGGTGGTCGATGCCGCGCCGGCGTCGGCGGCGATCCTGGTCTCGGCGCACGCGCCCGCGGCGCGCCGCCTGCATCGCACCGATCCGCCGCTTCCGTCGGTCATCGTTGACGTGGACGGGGAGCTGCTCGCGCTGGTCGACCGGATCTCGTCGGGCGCCGAGGATGAGCAGGCCGAGGGCGAGCTGCTGCGGCAGGGGGAGCGCGCGATGCGCGTCATCATGACGCGCTTCCCGGGGCCCGTGACGTACGACCGCGCGCGCATCGCCACCGCCGCCAACCCGCCGCGCGCGAGCGACTGCGGTCCGGTGCTGCGCCTCGTGGCCCGGCAGCGGAAGGTCGCGCTGCCCTTCGTGCTCGAGAAGCTGGCGGTCGACGAGTCCGAGACGCGCGGCTGGGCGACGCACGTGCTCGCCGAGCTGCCGTACGTCGAGGCGCTTCCCCCGCTGCTCGGACGTCTGCGCGACAACGACGCGGCGACGCGCGCGTCGGCGGCCATCGCGATCGCCGCCGTGGCGCGCATGTATCCCGACGAGGCGCGGCGCGCGGTGCAGGAGATGACGCACTCGAGCGACCGCAACGAGCGCGTCGCCGCGATGCGCGCGATGGGGGAGCTGCGCGAGCCCGCGATCGTGCCCGACCTGGTGCGCGCGCTGGGCGACGGCGACGAATCGGTCGTCGAGGCCGCGCACGACGCCCTCGTGCAGGTGACGCGGCAGGACCTGGGCAACGACGCGCGCCGCTGGCTCCGCTGGTGGGAGCAGAACGCGCAGCGGCATCGGATGGAGTGGCTCATCGACGCCCTCACGCACGAGGTGGCCGAGATCCGGCGCGCCGCGGGGGAGGAGCTGAGGGCCCTCTCGAAGGAATACTTCGGCTACGCGAGCGACCTTCCCGCGCGCGACCGTGAACGCGCGCAACAGAGGTACCGCGACTGGTGGATCACGGAGGGCCGGGCGCGTTTCCGCAGGAAAGCGTAAATGAGGGGCGTGGTACGTGCCGTGCAACCCAGGCGCTGCGTGAAGTCCTGGCTCGCCGTCGCCGTCCTCGCGCTGCTGGCTCCTGCCGCGGCCCGCGCCGACACCGCCGCGGATCCCGACGCCGCGCGAATCGCCTCCGCCGGCCACTCGCTCACGTGGAACTGGACGCCGCCGGGGCGCGCCGATCGCTTCGGCCACGCCGAGACGCTCATTCACGCCCCGCTGCCGAAGGTCCGGCGCTTCGTGCTCGACTTCGGGCACTACCGCGAGCTCGCGCCGTACAGCGTGAAGACCTCGAAGGTCGTCGGCCACCAGCCGGACGGGTCGGTGGACGTCTACATGCAGATCACCGTGATGAACGACATGGTGACGCTCTGGAACGTCACGCGCTTCGCCCCGCTCCGCCGCGAGGCCGATGGGCTCGAGGTGCTCGAGGGCCGCATGATCCCCGGCAAGGGCAACGTCGAGGACGGCGCGGCGGTGTGGACGCTGCACGCGGTCGGCCCCGAGTGGACGGTGCTCAAGTTCGACGTGCTGCTGCGACCGGGGCTGCCCGCGCCGCAGTCGGCGATCGACGAGGAGCTACGCAATTCGGCGACGCACGCGGTCGACGCGATCCACGACAAGGCGCAGGGCTCGCCCGGCATCCAGGCGTACGCGGGGAACTGACTACGCGGCGGCCGCGCGGCCGAGATGGGCGCGCCAGTCGCCCGGCAGATCGAGGAAGCCGTCGTTGTAGAGGAAGTCGTACACGGCGTCGCACACGAGCTCGCAGACGTCGGTGAAGATCTGCGGATCGGCCACGAAGCGCAGCGTCTCGACGCGGAAGGTGGCGGACTGCTCGCGCACGCGCCCGAGCATCCCGTCCTCGACGAACGCGACGAGCCGCTGCAGAAACTTGCGCTCGAAGGTCGCGCGGAAGCGCGGGAACGCGTCGGCGCCGATCTTGTAGCCGGCGCTCGCCTGCGAGTCGGCCAGGCGCGCTTCCTTCACGACCTCCCAGGCCAGCTCGCCCGTCGCCGGCGGCAGCTCGACGGTGAAGAACTGGGCGAGGATCTCGTTCAGGTGCTTCACGAGCGCGTTGAGCTCGGGCATCGTCGCGCTGAGAAACCCGTTGCGGAGCTCCTTGATGATGTCGTCGAGGCGCCCCTTCGCGTCCTCCAGCTCCTCGGGTGAGGCGTACTCGAACGCCTCGAGCTGGGACGTGAGCGCGTCGTGCCCCCGGTGGAGCACGAGGTAGAGCGCCTGCGTCCCGAAGCGCATCTTCTTCTGCTCCCGGTCGCCGCCCCGGATGCGCTCGCACAGCTCGCTCTCGAAGAAGAGGCGGGCGAACCGCTTGCTCGCTTCGGCCATCTTGCGCTCGACGACGCTCGAGAGCTCTCCGGCGCGAAAGAGCCGGGCGAGCATCTTCTTGAGGTTTCCGATGAGCTCGATCTCGATCTGCGCCCGGTCGGTGGGCCCTGCCGGCGCCGCCGGCGCCTTCGTGCCGGCCGCCTTCTGCAGCGCCTGCAGCTCGGCGACGACCCGGGCCGTCACCGCGTCGAGCTCGGGGCTCGTCTCCAGATCCTTCTCGTAATAGACGATGCGCGCCTGCAGCTGCTCGTCGCGGAGCTGGAGCGCGATGTCCGCGAGGGACATCTTGGCGCGCGTCGACATCTTGCCGTCCTCGGTCGGCGCAGCGGACGCCGGCACGGGCGGCCGGGGGGCGGGGGCCGCTCGGGCCCGCGGGGGGAGGGGAGGCGGTCGAGGCGGAAGCTTGTTCACGAGAGGGTTTGCGATGTTAGACCTTGCATGCTCCGCGCGCATCGGCTACCAGCTGCACCGCGCGGTGGAGCAGCCTGGTAGCTCGTCGGGCTCATAACCCGAAGGTCGAAGGTTCAAATCCTTCCCGCGCAACTAGAAGCATGACGCGAGGTTGCCGGAAGGTCGGCACCTCGCGTTTTTGCGTCTTGGGCCACTTCTTGGGCCAGTGACCTCCGGATCGACGCACTTCCCCGAAGTCGGGGTGGGCGCCACTTCAGGGGCCGGGCGGTCTTGCTCGCGGGAAGGACGAGCAGGCCCCCCCGATGTCAAAGCCCGTACGGCATGGCGACAAGTGGCGCATCCGGTGGTTCGACGCCGCCGGCAAGCGCAAGAGCGCCGTCTACGACGACTACAAGCGCGCGCAGACCGAGCTCGTTCGCCGGCTCGCGGAGGCCGAGGACGTCAGGAGGGGCACGCGCGACCCCGAGCCCGAGGACAAGACGGTCAACGATCTCTGCGACTACTGGGTGGAGAAGCGCGCGCCCCGCAAGCGGAGCAAGAAGGATGACCTCAGCATCATCCGCAAGCACCTTCGGCCCTACTTCGGCCACATGCTCGTCAAGGCCGTCGGCACCGAGGACGGCGACGACTACGTCAACCTCAAGATCGACGGCGAGGGCCTCGGCGACAAGTACGTCCACAACCACCTGACGCTCTTCGGCACGATGCTGCGCGCCGCGGCGGCCTTCAAGATCCCGTGGATCCTCAAGGTACCGAGGTTCAACAAGCCGCGCCTCTCGCTCTTCTCGACCGACTACGCGTGGTTGCGCACCGACGACGAGATCGCCCGGTTCCTGCGCGCTGCGCGCGCGGAGGGCGAGATGGTGTTCATGCTTTACGCGGTCGCCGTGTTCACGGGTCTGCGTGCCGGTGAGCTCGCCGCGCTCGAGTGGCCTGACATTGACCTCGAGCGCCGCCTCATCACGGTGCACCACTCGTACAGCGGCCCCACGAAGTCCGGCCGGATCCGCCACGTGCCGATCCTCGACGCGCTGCTGTCACTGCTCAAGGCATGGCGGCTGCGCCACCCCGGGCGCTTGGTATTCGCGAACCTGGCGGGCACGATGCTGCAGCCGAGCGCGCGTATCTTCCAGGAAGTCCTGCACCGTGTGCTCGACGCCGCAAAGCTGCCGAACGTCATCCGCGGCGGCAAGGAGCGGCCCTACGTGACCTTCCACGGCCTGCGGCACACCTTTGCCTCGCACTGGGTCGTGAAGGGCGGCGACATCTTCAAGCTCCAGAAGATCCTCGGCCACGCGAGCATCGCCATGACCCAGCGCTACGCGCACTTGGCGCCGGAGGCTTTCGCGAGTGACTACGGCAGGCTCGGCGGCGGGCTGCCGCTCGACGGCGCCGCCGTGATCGACCTTCCGGCGCACGGTTAGGGCCGGACCCGCAGTCGGAGCCACTGCGACTTCGGGAGACAGAAGCTGCGTCGCGTCCCAGAGTGCAACGCAAGCAAGGGCAAGGCAAATGGACGAACTAATGACCTACAAGCAGCTGTCCGAGCTGCTCAACGCCCCGCTGGGCACGCTCTACGCGCTCGTGTCCCAGCACCGCATCCCGCACGTCCGGCTCGGCAAGCGCTTCGTTCGGTTCTCGCGAACGGCCATCAATGCCTGGCTCGCCGAGCAGACGATTGGACCGCTGCCTACGCCGCAGGCCCGAAACACCGATCGATAGGAGGAGACATCCGATGGACACCACGAACTACGACCCGCTGGAGCTCAACGACCTGCAGTGCCTCGTGAAGACCCCGCGCTGCCAGCCCAGCATCGAGGCTGCGCTCGGGCCGCGTAGCGGGTCCGAGCCTCTCGACGACGAGGACGATGAGGACGAAGACGAGTTCGACGAGGGCGACGAGGGCGACGAGGACGAAGGGGAGGAGGAGGAGGAGGAGGAAGAGCTGGAGGAAGAGGAGGAAGTCGTGGTGATCGAGGAGGAGCGCGTCGAGGAGGAGTTCGAAGAAGAGGAGCTGGAGGAGGACGACGAGGACGATGAGGACTTCGAGGAGGACGAGGACGACGAGGACTGACCTTGGAACGGATCAACACATCCTTTCCACTTCGCCTAGGTCTTCGTTCGCGGGGCTGACTCCCTCCAGCCTGCGGGCGCAAGCTCGAAGCTGAGGCGACGCTGGCGACGCGAGACTCGCGCGACGCTGCGTCCCCCACAGTCCCGCGCTACCGCGCCGCGCTTCGGGAAGTCGTGCGGCACGCTGGCTCGCCGATTCTTGCGCGGGTCGCGACGTGGTAGGCGGTTTGTGCATGACAAACGAGGAGGCGATGGCCCTGGGCGGGGGCGAATGGGTTCGGCACAAGCTCGGCGGCCCGCGAATGCGTTACGACTACCCCACCGTCCTCAGCCCGAGGGTTCCTGGCGGAGGGCCCGTCAGGATGCGATGCACGTGGACCGCGAGCGACGGCAGGGTGAAGCACAAGGTGTTCTTCCGCGAAGAACTCCAACGCGTCGATCCTCGGATGTCGCAAGAGTCACGCGGGAAGAGGTGAGCGCGGCCCGCTCGCAAAATCTTGACCATGGCTTCCCCTTTTGTTACCTACGTCGTAGGTCGAGAAAGGGGAAGCCATGGCGCAGCCGGCGACGAGGGATACGGTGATTCACGAGGGCGTCGACGCGGAGAACCGGGCAGCTGCTCTAGGACTGACTGTCGCCTTGCTCCTCGACGTGGTGCGGCAAGGGGAATACGCCAGGGCGGAGGCGACGGAGAACGACCCGCTGAATGCGGCGGGGACGGACGCGTACCGCTATAGGGTGCGCGCGTTCCGCGACGCGCTCTGCGTGGGGCCGACGGGCTGGACGAAGGAGCACGACCGCGGCCTCGAGAAGACGAAGTCGCCTTGTGGGCGACACGCCGTCATCACCCGCGGCGGCGACCTGGGCGTGGGCTTGCGCGACGCGCACCCCCAGCCCGCTGGTCGCATCGGTGAGATGACTCTCGGCGCCGTCGACGCCAACTCGTCGCTGTTGCTGGACCCCAATTGGATGAACGCCGCCCCGACGAACGACGCCGACGACGACTCGTGCGAAACCTGGATGTTCCTTGTCTTCCGCGACGGGGACCTGGTCCGCTCGGAGATTTCGCTTCCGTCGAAGGTCGAGGAAAAGCCTACTGGCACGCTCGTCCTCGGCTGGAAAGAGCGCGTCATCCTTCCCCAGCTCGACTTCTCGAGCGAACCGGGTGCCGGCTCGAAGCCGAGCCGCAACGCCCCCGAGCCCGTCGTCGAGGAGCCCACCGTAGTTCGAAAGCGATGAACAGCAACGGCGTGGAGGCATTCACGCCGAGCAGGCTCGTGCTCGCTCGCGAGCGGCGCGGCATGACGCAGCGGGAGCTAGCCGATGCGATCCACGTCTCGGATCGCATGATCAAGTCGTACGAGGCTGGGGGCTACAACCCGACCCCCGAGACGTTGAGCGACCTGGCACGAATTCTGAGCTTCCCCGTGGCGTTCTTCCAAGCGCCGGAGCTCGAGCCCTTGACCCTCGAGGGCGCGAGCTTCCGCGCGGTCACGAAGGCCAGCGCGACGCTGCGAAAGCGGACGCTCGCCGCGGGGTCGCTCGCACTCGATCTCCACACGTACCTGTCGAAGAACTTCGATCTCCCCCCCTCCGACCTGCCGGACCTACGCACGCAGTCGCCCGCGCGCGCCGCCGACACAGTGCGCCGGCAGTGGGGCCTCGGCGAGAAGCCGATCGGCAATGTGGTGCACTTAATTGAGAAGCACGGCGTGCGCGTGTTTTCGCTTGCTGAGGACTGCACGGAGATCGACGCCTTCTCCTTCTGGCGCGACGGCGTTCCCTTCGTGTTTCTGAACACTCGCAAGACTGCAGAGCGCAGCATCTTCGACGCGTCGCACGAGCTTGGCCATCTGGTCTTGCATCGACACGGCTCGCCGCAGGGGCAGGATGCGGAGAACGAGGCCGACGCGTTCGCCTCCAACTTCCTGCTGCCCGAGTCGGCGATTCGGGCATCGGCGCCTAGACTCGCGACGATCTCGACGCTCGCCACGATGAAGCGCACGTGGCGCGCCTCTGTGGCGGCCCTCGGGTACAGGCTCCACGAGCTCGGGATGATGTCCGACTGGCATTACCGTCGGTTCAATATCGAGCTCTCTCGCCGAGGTCGCGCAAACGAGCCCGCGCCGCTACCGCGAGAGACATCGGCCGTACTGCGGAAGGCGATCGAAGCGCTCGAGGAGGACAGCGTTGGACTCCGGGAGATCGCGAAGGAGGTCGCACTGCCCGTCGCCGAGCTGCGCTCCCTCACGTTCGGCCTTGGCGTGCTCGAGGGTGGCCAGGCCGGAAGCTCGACGCCGCGACGTGGGTCCCTCCGGCTCGTGACCGAGTAGCCCCCTTGGCCCGTCCCTCTTTCCGC
>DASVWO010000045.1:0-7950 GCA_036393165.1 Polyangiaceae bacterium
GTGCGGCGTGCAGGGCGACGGCTGCGGCGGCCAGACGCCATTCTGCAACCCGTGCCCGAACGGTCAGGTGTGCGGCGGTGGCGGCCCGGGCGTCTGCGGCGCTCCGGACGCGGGCTGCGTGAAGATGACGTGCTCCAATTACCCCGGCCTCTGCGGCCAGCAGTCCGACGGCTGCGGCGGCCTCACCCCCGACTGCACGTGCCCGAGCGGGCAGTCGTGCCTCGCCGGCACGTGCGGCGTCCCCGACGCGGGAGGTTGCACTCCCGAGACGTGCAGCAACTACCCGCCCGGCACCTGCGGCCAGCAGTCCGACGGCTGCGGTGGCCTGACGCAGTTCTGCAACCCGTGCGTGGCTCCGGCCACGTGCGGCGGCGGCGGCACCCCCAACATGTGCGGTTTCATCGACGCCGGCATCTGCAAGCCGTTGACGTGCGGGCAAGAGGGGCTCATGTGCGGCCCCTCGGGCGACGGCTGCGGCGGTCTGCTGGACTGCGGGCCCTGCGCCAGCGGTCAGATGTGCATCGCGGGCATTTGCAAGGGCGTCCAGTGACGCGCGCAGTGACCCTGACCTAGAAGCTGCCGCTGAGGAGCGCGCCGGCGCCGCCCGTGAGGGGCGCCGGCGAGAGGGTGATGCCCGTCGACGAGGGCGAGGCGGGGGGCGGCGCGGTGAGGAAGAGCACCACGCCGCCGGCCGCGAGCACGCCGCCGGCGATGAAGCCGATGGTCGAGACCGTCGCGAACGACTCGGCGTCCTTGCGGAGCGACTGACCGTTCGGGTTGCACAAGTCCGTCGCCTTGTCGCACCCGTTGCTGTTGGACGAGTCGAGCTTGGACTTCGCGAGGAAGCCGAACACGGTGCCGACGCCGATGCCGACCACGCCGAGGCCCATCGCGCCGAAGCTGAGCAGGCGGCGCGTCTTGCCGGTGTCTTCGGACGTCGCGGGCTGCTCGGGAGCGGCCGCCGGTTGATCGGCGGGCGTCGGGGCAGGAGCCGCCGGCGCGGGCGCAGCCGACGGCGTGCTCACGGGCCCCTCGTCGAGGCTGTCGATGCGCACCGTGGCCGTGGGGCTCTCGGGCCCGACGTGCGCGTTGAGCGTGCGCGGCGAGTGGCCCGGCCCCGAGACGACGATGGCGTGGTCGCCCGGGTCGACGGGGACTGCGAGGCCGAGCTCCTCGCGCGGTACGGGGACGCCGTCGCGCAGGATGGACAGGCCGGCCTGCGGCACGGTGGGCGCCACGGTGATGGTCAGCCGGTCGAGCTTGCCCTCGAGCGCCTGGGCGCGGGCGTGGGCGACGTCGGCGCGCTTGTCGTTGCGCTGGCGCGCGAGCCCCTCGGCGTCGAGGAACTCGGTCCAGGCGCTCGCCGTGCGGCCGATGTGCTCGTAGCAGTCGGCGAGGTAGAGCGTGACCCCCAGGCCGGGCGCGAGGCGCTTGCTCTCGGCGAACTTCGCGCAGGCGTCGGCGAACTGGCCGGAGTCGGTCAGGGCCTTGGCGGCGTTGAAGAGCGCGTCGGCACGCGCGATGTCGTCCTTCGACTGCGCCCGCGCCACCGCAGGAGCCGTGACACACGCAGCCACTGCCGTCAGAACGAGCCAGTTCCGCATCAGTCACGTCCCCCGAAACCGTTGGTGCTGGCGGGCTTCGCCGTCGCCGTCGGCGTGGGCTGCGCCGCGCTGGCCGTGCCCGACGGCTTCGACGGCCCCCGGCGCCCAGGCGCAGAAGGGGGGCCCGTGCGTTGCGGCGGTGGCGACGCCGTCGAGGTGTCCGCGGCGCTTGCCGTGTCCGCGGTGCTGGCCGACGGCGCCGGCTGCGCGGGCGCGACGGAGGCGGTGGCCGGGACGGTCGCGGTCGCGATGGGTGCGGAAGCCCCGGCGGCCGCGGCCGACTCGCTCGGCGCGTCGGAATGCTTCGATCGCGTCGCGACGAGCGCCACGACGAGCGCGATCCCCAGCGCGCCGACTCCGGCACCGACGGCGACGCGGGCGCCCGCCATCCGCCGCGGCAGGATCTGCGAGGAGCGCGTGAGCGACGCGTTCGTCTGCCCGACGCCGGACACTGCCGTCGCGGTCAGCGCGGGCATCTCTCCGCTCGAGTTCGCGCCGACGCCAGACAGGCTCGGGTTGCTCGAGCGCGCGACGCGCACGATGCGCTCGGCGTGGACGCGCGCGTCCGGGCCGCCGAAGGGAGCGAGCGCCGTCGCGAGCGCGCCGGTGTCCGCGTAGCGCTTTTGCGCGTCCTTCTCGAGGCAGCGCATCATGACCGCGTCGAGCCCGCGCGGCAGGCCCTTCGGCGGCGCGGGCGGCTCGGCCATGATGCGTGCGCACACCTCGGGCAGCGTCTCCGCCTCGAACGGAGAGCTGCCCGTGAGGCACTCGTAGAGGATGACGCCCATCGACCAGATGTCGGTGCGGCGGTCGACATTCTTCGACGAGCGGAGCTGCTCCGGCGACATGTAGAGGGGTGACCCCATCAGCGCTTGCGTGCTCGTCATGCCGACGTCCGGACCGGCGCCCGGCAACGTCGTCAGCTTGGAGATCCCGAAGTCGAGCAGCTTCACCCGCACCGAGCCGTCGGTGCGCCGCGCGAGGAAGAGGTTCGCCGGCTTCAGATCGCGGTGCACGATGCCTGCGGCGTGCGCCTCGGCGAGCCCCTCGCACGCCTCGAGGACGTAACCGACGAGCTGCGCGATCGGCAGCTTCTCGCGCGAGTGGACGAGCGCCTCCATGTCGCGTCCCTCGAGGTACTCCATCACGAGGTACGGCGAGCCGTTCTCCAGCGTGCCTACGTCGGACACGCGCGCAACGTGCTCGCTCTGGATGCGCGCCGCGGCACGCGCTTCGCGAAGGAAGCGCGCGACCGAGTCGGGGTGCTCGGCGGCGTGCTCGGCGTTCATGAACTTGAGCGCCACGCGCTGCTCGAGCTGGAGGTGCGTCGCGACGACCACCCAGCCCATGCCGCCCTTGCCGAGCAGCCGCTCGACCCGGTACTTGCCCGCGAGCACCGTGCCCGGCGGATAGGGCAGGGACATCGGGGGGAGCGAGTGGGGACCGCTGCTCGTCATTGGCAAGTCATGTCCCCCGCATCGGGATCGAACACGCAGCTTCCGCCGCTGCAACACGGATACGGCACTCCCATGCAGGAACTCCCGAGCGGGATGCAGGTCCCGCCTTCCGATCCGCCCTCGGGTCCGCCGGCGTCCGTGCAGCCGCCCAGGCACGGGCCCCACTGCCCGCAGCTGTTGCACGTCTCGTACGAGCAAGGCCCGCACGACTGCGTCGCGTTCGGCGTGCACACCGGCAACGACGGACACGAGCAGGCGCCCCAGGTGCAGCTCGAGGTGCACGTCTGGCCTCCGTACGTGTTGCACTGCCTCGACGAGAAGGGGCTGCACTGCGCACCGGCTGGACACGAACAGCTGCCCCACATGCAGGTCGCGCTGCAGGTCTCACTGCCGTAGCTGTTGCACGACTGCATCGAGTTCGGCGAGCACACGCCCTGGTTGTTGCAGGTGCCGCTCTGCCACGTGCCCATGGAGCCGCAGGTCTCGGTCTCGGTGCCGCAGTTGCCGCAGCCGGCGGGCATCGTCTGGCCGGGGGCGCACGTTCCCTGGCAGGCACCGTTGACGCAAGTCTGGTTCATGCACGCGGGCGCGACGTTCCAGGTGCCCATGGCCGTGCACATCTCCGGGGAGTTCATGGTGCACGACGAGGTCCCCGGCGCGCAAACGCCCGTGCACGCGCCGTTGACGCACGCCTGGTTCATGCAGGGCGACAGCGTCATCCAGCTCCCGTTGGAGCCGCACGTCTCGGGGGTGTTGCCGGAGCACCCCGTCTGCCCGGGAGCGCACATGCCGGTGCATCCGCCGTTGACGCACGTCTGGTTCGTGCAGGCCGACCCGGTGACCCAGTTGCCGTTGGAGCCGCATGTCTGCGTGCTGTTGCCGGAGCACGACGTCTGGCCGGGCGCGCACACGCCGGTGCATGCACCCGCGACGCACGTCTGGTTGCTGCACGCGACCGCCGAGCCCCAGTTGCCGGTCGCGTCGCACGTCTGGACGCCGTTCGAGCTCGAGCACTGCTTGCTGCCGACGGCGCACACGCCCTGGCACGCGGCGCTGCTGCCGTTCTGCACGCACGTGGAGTTCATGCAGTTCGAGAGCGTCGTCCCCCACTGACCGCCGCTGTCGCAGGTCTGCACGGCGTTGCCGGAGCACTGCGTGTTGCCGGGGGTGCAGTTGCCGGTGCACACGCCCCCGGTGCACACGCCCGTGCTGCACGCGACCGACGTTCCCCACTGGCCGTCGCTGCCGCACGTCTGCACGCCCGACCCCGTCGAGTCGCACCGCACCGCCATGGGCGTGCACACGCCGCAGGCGCCGTTGAAGCAGATGGACCCGGAGCACGCCATCGACGCGCCCAAGTTCCCCATCGCGTCGCACGTCTGCACTCCCGTGCCCGCCGAGTCGCACTGCGTGGTGCCCGGCGTGCACGTGCCGCCGCACGCCCCGTTGACGCACGCCGACGACGCGCACGCGGAGCCGATGTCCTGCCACGTACCCGTTTGGTCACAGAGCTGCGGCTGCTGGCCGCTGCACTGGAGAGTGCCGGGCTGACAGGCGACGCACATGCCGTCGTAGCAGACCGGGGTCGCGCCGCTGCACGGGTTGCCGAAGGTCTGCCAGGTGCCCGTGGTGCAGACGAGCGGCTGATCCCCCATGCAGCCGCGTGCCCCGATGGTGCAGGTCTGGCCGATGAGCGAGCCGTCCGCGTCGCTGCCCGCGTCGTGCGGCAGCATCGCATCCACCCCGACGTCTAGCCTCGATCCGTCGCTCGGGGCTTCGGGCGGCGCGTCAGCCGCAGGTCCGTCGCCGGTCGTCTGCTGATCCCCCGTCGCGTCGTCCCCGGGGAAGCTCGCCTCCGCCGATCCGTCGGGATAGGCCTGGCCGTCGTCGATGCCGAGGATGGACCCACAGCCTGCGGACACCACGGGTCCCGCAAGAAAGAAAGTCGCCGCCGCGAGCCGCCAGATGGAGCCCCGCGCCATCCCCTCATTTGTATCATCGGGGCAACCCCCGAGCGGCAATTTCAGCCGCGAACAGCGCCTGTCGCCGCGCGAAAACCTCCTCCAGGCGTGCATGTGATCCCGGGTCGGGCACGTGGCGCATCAGTTGTTGGTTTGGGGCCCCTCCCCCAAACCGAAGCGCGCCGGCATCGTGCAACCACCGGCGGCCGATGGCGGCGTCGCCGATGGCCGAGGTGCCCAGCCCAGCCAGGACGGCAGCGCCTGCCAACGTTCCGCCGGATTGGGGGGACCAGACGAGGGGAGTCCCCAGCGCGTCGGCGAGCGTCTGCCGGAGAAGGGCGCTCTTGCCGGCGCCGTTCGTGGCGACCACCTCGCGCAGCCGCAGTCCCGCGGCTTCCGTGACGGAGAGCGAATGGCGGAAGCTCAGGGCGATGCTCTCGAGCAACGCGCGGTAGAGATGCCCCCGGCCGTGGCGCAGCGACAGGCCGGCGAAGACGCCGCGTGCGCGCTCGTCCCATATCGGCGTGCGCTCGCCCTGGAGATACGGGAGCGCGACGACTCCGTCGGCGCCGACGGGGACCGCCGCAGCTTCCGACTCGAGCGTCTCCCACGGGATGCCGGGGGCGAACGCGCCGCGGAACCACTCGAGCGCGGCGCCGCACAGCGTGCCGGCGAGGGTGAGCCAGCGGTCGCAGCCCACGTGATGGCTGTTCAGCAAGCGCGCGTCGAAGCGCGGCTCGCGCACCGGCAGGAGCAGGTTGCCCGCCGTCCCGAGCATCAGGCATGCGTCGCCCTCCTCGACGACGCCCGCGCCGAGCGCACATGCGGCGAAATCGCCGCCTCCAGCGACGACGGGCGTGCCCTCGCGCAGGCCCGTCGCGGTCGACGCGTCGCCGGTGACGCCGCCGAGGACGTCCTGGGCGCGCGCGAGCGGCGGGAGCAAGCGCACCGGGACGCCCGCAGCCCTCGCGGCTTCCTCGGACCACGAACCCGAGCGCGGGTCGAAGAGCGGCGCGCAGAGCATCGCGGTCGACGCATCGCACGCCGCCTTGCCCGTCAGACGCATCGCGACGAACGCGTGCGACTGCAGCACCAGCGCCGCCTGGTCGAGCGCCTGCGGCTCGTGCGCGCGAAGCCACGCGAGCTTGGGTCCCACGAAGTACGGATGCATCCGGTTGCCGCCGATGGCCTCTGCGCGACCCGGTCCGAGCGCCGCGTCCAGCGCATGCGCCTCCTCCGACGCGCGCACGTCGAGCCAGAGGATCGCCGGACGCAGCGGCCGGCACGACGCGTCGACCAGCACCGCCGTCGGCGCCTGGCCGACCACGGCGACCGCCTCGATGCGGTCGGCCCCGACGCGCTCGACGACGCTGCGGCACGCTCGCGCCACCGCGGCCCACCAGGCGTCCGGGTCCGCCTCGGCCCACCCGGCTCGCGGCGCGTCGTGCCTCCACGACTCGCTGGCCTCGGCCAGCACGCGTCCGTGCTCGTCGACGGCACCGGCACGCACGCCGGTGGTCCCGACGTCTACCCCGAGGAATCCGCGCGGACCGCTCACTTGATCCACATCGCTTCGATCTTGCCGTACGTGCCCGAGGCTTCCTTCACCGTGACGGTCGCCGTCTTGATGCCCGTCATCGTCAGCATCGCCTCCATGCGTCCCGCGACCGATTCCCAGAGCCCGAAGTTGTAACCCGCGACGCCGCGGATGCGCCCGAGCGCGTAGCCCTCGCGCCGCTCGGTCCACTCGGCGCTTCCCTGCGAGTTGTAGTGCGCCCACATGCGCTGCGCCTGGTTCCAGACCGTGTCGTACGACATGGTGCGGACGACGACGCGATAGATGCCGCTGAAGTCGACGCGCGCGGCCTCGATCCCGATGCGGTGCGACTCGTCCCACTTGCCGCCGCCGAGCACGTCGCGAACGGCAGCGTGAAGGGAAGCGTTCACCTCGATGTCGTACCACTGGACCGGCAGCACGCGCTCGGTCTGCGCGCGCAGGTGGCTCGGCATGGCGCCTCTGACGGCCGTCAGTTTCTCGGGGCCGTAGAGCTTTTCGATCGCGAGAAGGAGGCTGCGCAGACCCGCGCCTCGAATCTGCACTGCTGTCTAGCCTCGGCCCTCGCCGGGCAGGCCCCGGATTCGCTTCACGACGGCCATCACTTCTTCGTCGCGAAGGATGTGGCTCGTCGCCTTCGCCGCCTCCAGGATCGCCGCGACAAGATCCTCGCTCGGCTCGATCTTGCGCTGGCGCAGCCAGTAGTTGACGTTCGACGCGCCGCTCATGAATCCGATGCCGATCTCCTGGTGGCGCCCGAAGGTGCCGGCCGGCACGCCGCTGTAGACGCGGTCGGCCAGCCACGCGTCGCCCTTCTGCATCGCCTTGATGATCGCGGCCGCGTGCACGCCCGTCGCCGTGCGGAAGGCGTCACGCCCGACGAGCGGGTAGTTGAGCGGGATCTGCCAGTGCACCGCGCGCGCGACGGTCTCGCAGTACTCGACGAGCTTCGTCAGATCGCGCTCGGCGGGCAGCTGCCCGAGCAGGCGCAGGTTCATGAGCAGGAGCTCCATGGCCGCGTTGCCGACGCGCTCGCCGATGCCGAGGGCCGTCGCGTGCACGCGGTCGGCGCCGAACTCCAGCGCCCAGATCGCGTTCTCCAGCGCGAACCCGCGGTCGTTGTGGCCGTGCCAGTCGATGCCGACCTCGGCGCCGGTCCCGGCGATGACGCTGCGGGTGAACTGGACGAGGTTGCGCACCCCGTCCGGCGTCGCATGGCCGACGGTGTCCGAGAGGCACACGCGCGTGGCGCCGTGATCGATCGCGGTACGGAAGAGCGTCGTCAGCACGTCGGGACGCGAGCGCGTCGTGTCCTCCGTGACGTACGCGACCGGCAGGCCCGCTTTCACGGCGACGTCGATCGCCTCGGCGCT
>DASVWO010000046.1:0-8871 GCA_036393165.1 Polyangiaceae bacterium
TTGAGAACGAGGCGGTCGACCACGACGTCCAGGTCGTGCGGCTTGCTCCGGTCGAGCTCCAGCTCGTCGCCGAGGTCGATGACCGACCCGTCGATGCGCGCGCGCACGAACCCCTCGCGGCGGAGGCGCTCGAGCTCGAGCTTCAGCTCGCCCTTGCGGGCGCGCGCGATGGGCGCGAGCACCGAGAGGCGCGTGCCCTCGGGCTGCGCGAGGACGCGGTCGACGATCTGCTGCACCGTCTGCGCCTCGATGCGCTTGCCGCAGTTCGGGCAGTGGGGGACGCCGACGCGCGCGTAGAGGAGGCGCAGGTAATCGGCGATCTCGGTGACCGTGCCGACCGTGGAGCGAGGCGACTTCGAGAGCGGCCGCTGCTCGATGGCGATGGCGGGGCTCAGCCCCTCGATGCGCTCCACGTCGGGCTTCGACAGCTGCTCGAGGAACTGGCGTGCGTAGGCGCTCAGCGACTCGACGTACCGCCGCTGCCCCTCGGCGTAGATGGTGTCGAACGCGAGCGACGACTTGCCCGACCCGCTCGGTCCCGTGAACACCACGATCCGCCCGCGAGGCAGACTGAGGCTCACGTTTTTCAGGTTGTGTTGCTTCGCGCCGACGACGACGAGCCGATCCACGGGCGGAATACGACCGTTAGCACGGAACGGGGAACCCCTCCGTTACTTCGCCAGAGCTGTCAATGCGGCAGGAAGCCGAGGATGAAGAACCAGGCGCCGGCGGCCCCTGCGGCGAGGCTCACCCACCACATCGATCGGCGCCGGGTGAGCGCGGCGATCGCCGCGAGGGCGATCGCCACCTGCGAGATCGTGACGCTCTTGGCGAACTGGTGGTGGACGTGGAGGCTCTGCTCCGACTTCTCGTCCATCTCCTTGACCGTGTCCTGTTCCTTCTCGGCTTCGGCCCGGAGGTCCTCCTGGCCCTTCTTCTCCTTCTCGGCCGCGTCCCGCCACTTCGGGTCCGCCTGCGTCTCGTAGAAGGCCGCCTTGATGCCCTTGGCCTGGTAGTAGGACCACGCGTCGTCCGCCTTCGACTGGTGCAGGATCGCGTCGTTCTTCTGGACGATGGCATCGTTCGCGTACGCGCCGGACTCGAGCGATGCGATCGCCGCGAGGACGGCGATGATCGCCGTCGACATCGACAGCCAGAGGATCCACCGCGCCGGCGATCCTTCTCCGCGAGCGTGCTCCTCGGACTCGTCGAGCTTCTCCTTCAGCTCCTGCGTCTCGATTCCCTCCTCGGGCATGGGCTGTCTCCTCTACTTCGCCTACTTCGCCAGGGCGCTCGCCAGGTCGTTCCAGAGGTCGTCGGTGGACTCGATGCCCACGCTGAGGCGCAGCAGGCCGTCGGTGATGTTCGCGGCCGCGCGGGCTTCTGCCGGCATCGTCGAGTGCGTGGTCGACGCGGGGTGCACGAGGAGGCTGCGCACGTCGCCGAGGCTCACGGCGTGCGTGATGGTGCGGACGCCCTCGAGCACGCGCTTGCCGGCGTCGATGGCCGCGGGGCCCTTCAGCTCGAAGGAGAGGAGGGCGCCGAACGCATGCATCTGCTTGCCCGCGAGCGCATGCCCCGGGTGCGACGGCAGTGACGGGTGATGCACGACCGCGACGCGCGGATGCTGCGCGAGGCGCGACGCGAGCACCGCCGCCGAGGCGCACTGCTGACGCTGGCGCAGCGCGAACGTCCGCAGGCCGCGCGCGACGAGGAACGCCGAGAGCGGGGACAGGACGCCGCCGAATCCCTTGATGACGGCCTCCCGGATGCGCGCGACCGTCTCGCGCGTGCCGCAGACGCATCCGGCGATCACGTCGCCGTGGCCCGCGAGCGCCTTGGTCATCGAGTGCACCACCACGTCCACCCCGAGCGCGCTCGGGTTCTGCGCGAACGGCGTGGCGAACGTGTTGTCCGCCATCGTCGTGATGCCGCGAGCCCGCGCGAGCGCGACGACGGCGCGGATGTCCGCGATCGCCAGGTTCGGGTTCGCCGGCGTCTCGATGTAGAGGAGGCGCGTCGTCGGCCGGAGCGCCCGCTCGTACGCCCCAGGCTCGGTCGCGTCCACGAACGTCGTCTCGATGCCCAGCCGCGGCAGTCGCTCCCGCAAGAGCCGCGCGCTCTCGGCGTACATCGATCGCGGCGCGACGACGTGATCCCCCTGCGCGCACAGCGCCAGCACCGACCCGCTCACCGCGGCCATCCCGCTCGCCGTGGCGCACGCGGCCTCGGTCCCCTCGAGCGCGGCGAGCTTCGCCTCGAGCGCCTCGACCGTCGGGTTGCCCCAGCGGCCGTAGATGTACGCGTCGTTCTCGCCCTTGAAGGCGCCTGCGGCCTCGTCGGCGCTCGCGAAACCGAACGCGCTCGACAGCACGATGGGCACGTCCAGCGCCCCCGTCGCTTGGTCGCGTGCCTCCCCCGCATGCACGCACACCGTCGCCAGCGCCGCCGCCCGAGCGTCGAGCTGTCGCTCGTAGTCGCTTTGCACGGGAGACCACTATACTCGTCACACCATGGCCGACGAGCCGAAGAAGCGGGCACGTGGCGCGCCGCTGCGCACGAAGCCGTTCGACGACGACTCGAACAGCCTGCGCGAGGCGCTGCAGCGCGAGCTGCGCAAATCGGTGTCGCCGTCGCTCGTCGTGATCCTCGGGCCCGACGTGGGTGGGCGCGTCGTGCTCGATCACTCGGTCGAGGTCGGCCGCGATCCCGAGTGCGACCTGCCGCTGCACGACGACAACGTGTCGTGGCGCCACGCGCGCGTGGAGGACCGCGGCGCCGGCGAGTGGGCCGTCGTCGACCTCGGCAGCACCAACGGCATCATCGTCAACGGGCAGCCGTGCAAGGACGCGCCGCTGAAGCCCGGTGACCGCGTCTTCATCGGCAAGAGCGTCCTCGAGATGCAGCAAGATGCGCTGCGCGAAGCACAGGCCGCCGAGGTGGAGCGCCTCGTGTCGATCGACGACCTGTCCGGCCTCTGGGTGAAGCGCCGCTTCGACGCGCAGCTCGGTTCGAGCGTGGCCGCCGTGCTCGCCGGCACCGCGCCGTCGCTCAGCGTCGTCGTCATGGACATGGACGGCGTGAAGGGCATCAACGACACGCACGGGCACCACATGGGGGCGTTCGTCATCGGTGAGGCCGGTCACGTCATCGGCCGCCTCGTCGAGGGGCGCGGCTTCGCGACCCGCTTCGGCGGCGACGAGTTCGCCGCGGCGCTGCCGGGCCTGGACAAGCAGGCGGCCGTGGCATTCGCGGAGGAAGTGCGCGGCGCCGTCGTGGCCCACGTCTACGAGAAGGGCGGCGTGCGCGTGCAGCCCGGGCTGAGCTGCGGCGTCGCCGCGATCCCGGGCGATGCGAACGACGCCGAGGCCCTCTTCCAGGCGGCGGACCAGGCCATGTACCGCGCCAAGCGCGGGGGCAAGAACCGCGTCTGCACCTGAGGCCTCGCCGAAGGCGAGCCGACAGCGCCGGCCTGGGTAGGCGGCGCACCAGACGCGGTGCGTGATACGATCGCGCGGTCGATGCTCAAGGTCGAGTGCGAGTCGTGCAAGGCGCCGTACCAGCTCGACGAACGACGTGTCCCGCCTGCGGGGCTGAAGATGCGGTGCCCGAAGTGCGGGCACTCCTTCCTGGTGATGAACCCGAACGCGCCCGGCGCGGCGGCGACACCGGCCGCGCCTCCCGCTGCCCCTGCGGCGCCTCCCGCGCCTCCGCCCGGGCCCACCGCGGGGGCCGTGCCGGGGAAACCGCCGCCCGGGCCTCCCTCGGCGATCGCCAGGCAGCGCACCATCGTGGGCATCGCGCCGCCCGCGCCGCCTGCGGCGCCGACGCAGAAGGCGCCGATGCCTCCCGCGGCGCCGACCACGAAGATGCCTGCCGCGGGGCCGAAGCCTGCTCCGGCTGCCGCGCCGCCCGCGCCTCCTGCGCCTGCGCAGCGCGCGCCCATTCCCTCTGACTTCCCCGCGGCCCTCGGGTCGCTCGACGAGTCGGACCTCCCTGTCGTCGCGGTGGGGCTGCCAGCGCCGGTCGCGGCGGGTCTGCCCTCGCCGGTCGCGGCCAAGCCTCCGCCCGTGCCTCCCGCGGCGGCCAGGAAGCCCTCGGTTCCGGACGACCTCGATCTGCCGGTCGTCGCGGCGGACCTTCCGGCACCACGAAGGGGCGCCGCCGCGTCGGCGCCGCCGATCGACATCGATCTCCCCGTCGTCGCGGCGGACCTTCCCGTACCGGCGGTCGGACTGCCGGTCGTCGCAGCCGCGGGGCTTCCGGTGCCGGCCGCGGGGCTCCCCGTGCCGGCAGCAGGGCTCCCCGTGCCCGCAGCATCTCTTCCGGTTCCGGCGACGGCGGGGCTGCCCTCGCCCGCCGCGAACCTCCCGGTGCCGGCCGCGAGCCTCCCCATGCCCGCAGCGAGCCTGCCGTCGCCGCGTGGATTCGGGGAGATCGACCTCCCCAACATGGCCGAGTCGCTGCCGGTGGCCGCCGAGTCGCTCCCGGCGAAGCCCGCTCTCGATCAGCACCTGCCGTCGCGCCCTTCGAGCCCCGGCGGCGGATTCGGCGAGTTCGATCTTCCGCGCGAGCAGCCCGTCGCGGCTCCGTCGCTGGGAATGCCCCCGCAGCCGGTGACCGATTCGGCGGACTTCGGCGACCTGCAGCTCGAGGACAAGCCGCGCTCGAACAAGAGCGGCGGCAGCGTCGTCGCGCGGCACCCGGCCGCCGGGGACGCGGCGAGCGGTGGCATGAGCTTCGGCGAGGTGGACTTCGGCGGCGGCGGAGAGGCGGGTGCCGCGGATGCCGGCATCGGCGTCGACACGACCGGCCTGCCGTCGCACAGCGCTCCGCCTCCGGCGCCAGGTCTCCCCGTCGTGCAGGCCGCCGCGACCGCGCCCGTCTCGGTGCGTCCGCCGATGGGGGCGACGCGCGAGCGCTCGCTGCGCGTGTCCCAGCCGCCGCGCAAGCGTTCCGCCGGCAAGTACGTCGCGCTCGGCATCGTCGTCGCCGCGATCCTCGGAGGCGCCTCGCTGCAGCTCACGCAGTACGGCGCCTTCGGCTACCAGGCCATCGGCGACGTGCTGCACGCGAAGGACTACGCGGCCGCGCTCGCGTCGGACATGGCGGCGACCGAGAAGTCGCTCTCGACCGACACCTACGACGACGCGAAAACCGGCGCCGACGGCGCCATCGGCGCGCACACCCGCACGCCACGCGCCCGCCCGGTGACCGCCTACGCCGCGGTCGTCGACTTCGCGACCACCGTGCGCTTCGGTGCGGATCCGGCGCGCGTGCCGCGAGGCAAGGAGCTCGTGACGGAGCTCGTGCAGGCGCAGGCGAAGGACGTGAAGTACCTCGACGTGGCGCAGGCGGCGCAGCTCGCCGACAGCGGCGACTGGGGCAGGGCGCGCACGGCGCTCGCGGCTGCGGCGGGGCGCTATCCGGGCGACCCGATCCAGCTCGACATCGCGGTGCTGCGGGGCGACGTGGAGCTCGCCGCCAAGGACGCGAACGCGGCGCTCGCGGCGTTCAAGGCGGTGCAGGCGCCGCCGGGCGACGCGCGCGTGCACTTCGGACTGGCGCGGGCGTACGACGCGCTCGGCGACGCCGCGAACGCGAAGAAGGAGATCGACGCGACCCTCGCGGCGTCCCCGATGCACCCGGGAGCGCTCACGCTGCGCGCCCGCATGAAGAGCGCCAAGGTCGACGAGGCGCAGGCGCTCAAGGACCTGTCCACCGTGATCGACGGTGCGGCGCGGACGAAGGCATCGCCCATCGAGCTGTCGAACGCCTACGCCGCGAAGGCCTGGGTCAGCCTCGAGCGCGGCGCGGCGAGCGACGCGCGTGACGCCTTCGCGCAGGCCGTGAAGATCGACCCGCGCAACGTCGCGGCGCTCAACGGGGAGGGACGGCTCCTGCTCAACGAGGGGCGCTACACCGAGGCGCTCGCCCGGTTCGACACCGCGCTGCAGTACGACCCGACCTCGCCCGAGACGATCGCGAACGACGCGGAGGCGAAGATCGCCCTCGAGCGCCTCGCGGACGCGAAGGCGCAGCTCACCGATGCGCGCACGAAGTTTCCGAAGTCGATCCAGGTCCTGCTGCTCCTCGGTCGCGTCGAGCAGAAGCTCGGCAACATGGACGCGGCCGAGCAGGCGCTGCGCACCGCGATGACCTACGCCGATCCGGCCAGGAGCGACGCGGTGCTGCCGTACGTGGCGCTCTCGGAGCTGCTCTCGACGCGCGGGCACATGTCCGACGCCAAGGCGGTGCTCGACGACGCCAAGAAGAAGCTGCCGCCCTCGGCGGCGCTCGACCGCGCCGTGGGCGACGTGGCCATGGCGCAGGGCGAGTACGACGCGGCCATCACGCAGTACCGCTCGGCGATCGCCAAGGACCCACACGACGTGGCGACGCACTTCCAGCTCGCCGTGGTGCTGCGGCGCGTGCGCAAGTTCGACGAGGCGGGCGCGGAGCTCGATCGCGTGGCGGCGGTCGACAAGGACTACCCCGGGCTGTCGCTCGAGCGCGGCCTGCTCTTCGAGGAGTCGGGCGACGTCGACAAGGCGATCGATCAGTTCAAGGCGGCGCTCGCGAAGGCGCCGGAGGATCCCGACCTGCAGCTGCGCGTGGGGAGCGCGTACGTCATGGTCGGGCGGCCGGACGACGCGCTGCCGATGCTGCGCAAGGTGCTGGACAAGCGGCCGACGAGCGCCGAGGCGCACCACTTCATCGGGCGCGCCCTGATGCTCCAGGGACCCGGGCAGCAGCAGGACGCGCTCCGGTACCTGAAGAAGGCCGTGGACCTCGACCCGAACCGCGCCGAGTTCCACGTCTACCTCGCGTGGGCGGCGAACGACGCGCAGCCGGCGCAGCTCGAGCTGGCGCGCGACGAGGTCGAGAAGGCCCTGGCCATCGACAAGATGAACGCCGAGGCCTACTGGCAGCGCGGCGTGGTCGAGTTCATCCAGGGCTCGATCGACGACGGCATCAAGGACGAGCGCCGCGCCCTCGAGATCCGGCCGTCGCGCTACGAGGCGCACGCGACGCTCGCCGAGTGCTACGAGCAGAAGAACGACGAGGGGACCGCGATGGGCGAGTGGGCCAAGGCCATCGCCGGCGACGGCAACGCGACGACCTCCGACGGGTCGGTCCAGCACCCGTACTGGCACTACAAGTACGGCAAGCTGCTGCTCGAGCACGGGCAGACGGGGCCGGCTCTCGCGAACCTGCTGCCGGCGGCTCAGGCGGGCGAGAAGATGATGCCCCGGCCTGGCTGGCTCGCCCCGGTCGAGTTCCTCACGGCCGAGACCCTGCGCAAGAACGGACACCGCAACGACGCCGCCGAGCACTACCAGCGCTTCCTCGAGATCGCCCCGGTCAACTCCCCCGACCGCGCTGACGCCCAGAAGGCTCTCGCCACCCTGAAGCCCGGGGGATGATTTAACAGAAGATCAGAAGATCAAAAGGAGTGGGGATCAACACCCATTCCCCTTCTGATCTTCTGATCTTCCTGTTCAAATCACTTCATCGAGCGCCGCGGCCATCCGCGCGTATGCGGCGACGTCGAGGGTCTCACCGCGCGCGTCGAGTGCGATGCCGGCCTTGGTCGCTGCCGCCAGGATCTTCTCGGCGGGGGCGACGCGGGACCAGGCGTTGCGGAGGGTCTTGCGGCGGGCCTCGAAGGCGGCGCGAACGAGGGCGCGGAACGTGTCCGTCTCGAGCGCGCGTGGGGGGCGGAGGGGCGTGAGGGCGACGACGGCGCTGGTGACCTCGGGGGGCGGGTGGAAGGCGCCGGGCGGGACGCGCTGGATGCGGCGCGCGTCGAAGGCCGCGAGGGTGAAGACGGTGAGGGCGCCGTAGTCCTTCGTTCCGGGCTTGGCGGCGAGGCGGTCGGCCACCTCGGCCTGCACCATGAAGACGGCGCGTTCGATGCGCGAGGACAGCTCCACGGCGCGCCGGAGCAGCTGGCCCGTGATGACGTACGGCAAGTTGCCGCAGAGGACACGCGGGGACGCAGGCTCCTCCTCTCCCAGCAGCGCCGTCAGGTCCACCGTCTGCGCGTCGCCCTCCACGACGCGCACGTCGGGGAAGTCGCGCTCGAGCAGCGGCACCAGGTCGCGATCGCGCTCGATGGCGACGACCGACCGCGCGCGCTCCGCGAGGAATCGCGTGAGCGCCCCGGTGCCCGCGCCGATCTCGACGACCCGCGCCCGGCCCACCTCGTCGTCCGGCACGCAAGCCGCCGCGATGGCGCGCGCGATCGGCTCGGCGACGAGGAAGCTCTGTCCGAAGCTGCGCTTCGGCCGCAACCCGGCCTCGCGCAGCACGACGCGCGGGTCACGGGGCGGCACGGTCGAGATCCATCGCCGTCGCCGCCGACGTCGCCGGACGGCGCACCGCCCCGTGCGCCAGGACGCGCACGCCGAGCCGCCGCAGGATGCGCTCCCCGCGTGCCCTCGCGACGCGCGCCCGCACGCGGACCGCCTCGTCGACCACGCCCGCCACGGCGCTTCGCCGGTCGCCCTCCTCGCCTCCCAGGCCGGCCTCGAACGGCGGCATCGTCCAGCGCATCTCGACGTGCTTGCGCCGCAGCGCGGCGATGACCCGCGCCGCCGGATCCGCGCGCGTCGGAGCCGGCGCCCACACGTGCACGGTGCTCGCGTGCGGCTTCTCGGTCGCCAGCTTGTCGAGGACCTGCACCACGGTCACCTCCGCCTTGTCGCGCTCCCCGTCGACGCGCGGCGGCGACTCGATGCCGAACGCCGCCAGGTAGTGCCGGAGCTGCTGCTCGCGTGAGCCGTGCGCGAACGGGAGCCGCGGCGCGAAGGGCGCGCGCCCGCGGAGAAGCTCGGCGCGCTTGGCCAGCTCGTCGAGATCGCCGCG